>JAOTSD010000035.1 GCA_030247555.1 Siculibacillus sp.
AGCTGCCGCCGCGCGAACGGGCCTCGCCGGCGCGCGAGCAGACGCTGCCGCCGCGCGAGCCGAGCTGGCGGCCCACGCCGAAGCCCGCCGCTCCGGCGGTGGAGGCTCCCGTCGCCGCCGCCCCGCGGGTCGAGGCCCCGCCGGCGGCTCCGACCGTGAAGCCGGAGGAGCCGACGAGGCCGGTCGAGATCCCCCACGTCGCCCCGGTGGCGGCCGTCACCGCGACGACCGCCGCCGTCGTGTCGGCGACGAGCCCGGCGCCGGATCAGGCGGCGATCGCCGACCAGATCGAGCGCGCCCTCTCCGGCCTCGCCGAAGCGACCTTCCCGCCGATCCACGCTCCGGCGGCGCCCGCCGCACCCGCGGCCCCTCCGCCCATCCCGCCCGCGGCGCCACCGCCCGCCACCGCGGCGCCGGAGGTCGACCTGCTCGCCGAACTCGATCTCGTCGTCACTTCGCTCGCCCATGACCGCGGGCCGGAGCCCACCGCGCCGCCGGCGGCGCGGATCGAACCGCACTTCGAGGCACCGCACGTCGAACCCGAGGCCGCACCGGCGGTCGCCGTCCCGGTGGAGGAGCCCCCCGTCGTCGTCGCCGCACCGGCGGTCGAGCCGCCCGCCCATCCGCCGCTCGATGAACTCGAGGAGGAGATGGCCCGGTTGCTCGCCGAGATCTCCGGACAGCCCCGGCGATGACCGCGAGGGTCACCGACGTCGACGATCGCCCCCCCGACGCCGTGTCGGGAGATGACGCCGGTCGCTGCGCCGGTGCGCCCGGATGCGGGCTGCTCCGAGTCGCCGCCGGAGCCGCCGTCCACGCGACGCTGCTCGCCGTCTTCCTGGCGCTCGTCGGACTCCTCCTCGGCATCGGCCCGGTCTCGGCGCAGGACATTTCGATCAATTTCGGGGCCTCGACCAGCGTCACCGAGCGCGCCGTCCAACTGGTGGCGCTGATCACCCTCCTGTCGATCGCACCGTCGATCGTCGTCATGGTGACGAGCTTCACCCGCATCGTCGTCGTGCTGTCGCTGCTCAGGACCGCCATCGGCCTGCAGACCGCGCCGCCGAATTCGGTGATGGTGTCGCTGGCGATCTTCCTCACCGCCTTCGTCATGGCGCCGACCTTCACCCGCGCCTACGACGAAGCGATCCGACCGCTGACCGAGAATTCGATCGAACTCGATCAGGCCTACGAGCGCGCCGTTCCGCCCTTCCACGAGTTCATGCGCTCGCAGGTGCGCGAGAAGGACGTCGCGCTCTTCCTCGAGCTCGCCCGCGAGGAACGGCCGGCCACGCCCGACGATCTGAGCCTGCGCGTCCTCGTCCCCGCCTTCATGATCTCCGAGCTGCGCCGCGCCTTCGAGATCGGCTTCCTGCTCTATCTGCCCTTCCTGGTGATCGACCTCGTCGTCGCCTCGATCCTGATGTCGATGGGCATGATGATGCTGCCGCCGGCGACCATTTCGCTGCCGTTCAAACTGATCTTCTTCGTGCTGGTCGACGGCTGGAATCTTGTGGCCGGAAGTCTGGTGAAGAGCTTCGGGTGAGCCGCGGTCCGCGCGGGTGCGGCGCGCGGCGGAAACACCCCGCCGCCGCCCGGCGGAGCCTCAACGCCCGGCCTTCTTCTCGTTCGCCTCGGGCGATGCGGTCGCGGCCGCGTCGGCGCTCGCCACCTTGTCCGGCTTGCCGACCTTGGCTTCCGGCTTCGCCGGTGCCGCCTTGCCGGGCGCCTCGGCCGCCGGCTTGGGCGCGGCTTCGGGCTTCTTCGGCGCCTCCGGCTCCGGTGCGATGGTGGTCGCCTTGGGGTCGAGGTACTGCGCCCGGTATTCCTCGAGGAAGCGCCGCATCGTGTCGACCGAGGCGAGCTCCTTGGCGATCTCGCGGAACTCGCCGCCCTGGGTCTGGATCGGCCGGGTCACCACATCGAAGGTCCGGGCGTTGGGGCTCTCGGCCATCTTGGTTCCGAACTTCGCCCTGAGCCGATCGAGCTGGAGCTGGTCGTTGGCCAATGCATAGGCGATCGCGGCACGCAACACGTCCTGCCGCTCCTGATCGTCGAGCGGCGTCTTGTCCGACCAGCGCCCGCCGAGCATCGCCTCGAGCTTCTCGCCCGCCTCACGCCAGCGCTTTCCCTTCCACAGGATGTCGGCGCGCAGCCGCAGAGCGTCGTTGCCGGTCAGCGACGACAGGAGTTCCAGCGCCGTGTCGAGTCGACCGGCGTCGGCGAGCGCGCGGACCTCGACCAGCCGGCGCTGGCGCTCGAGGCTGAGCGGCAGTTGCGACTGGCGCGTCTTGTTGAGCACGGCGAGCGCCCGGTCGGGCTTGCGATCGAGCAGGTGGATGACCGCGAGGTCGGCGGCGATCTGCGCCCGCGCCGCCCCCTTGAGGCGATTGTCGACCTGATAGGACAGGAGCTCCGCCGCCTGCGGCAGGAGATCGACCGCCACCAGCCGGTCTGCGAGCTTGCGCACCACCTCGTCGCCGCGCCGACCGATCGGCACCATTTCGCGAAAGTCGTAGTAGAGCGACAGCGCCTCGACCGGCTGCAACGCCTTGTCGGCGTCGTCGAGATAGAGGGCGAGGAACCGCCGGCCCATCTCGTCCTGCAGGAGCCGCGTCGTCTCCGAATTGGGCGCCACCATCACCGCCGACCGCATGGCCTGGAAGGCGTCGCGATACTGACCTCCGTCGGCGAGCAGACCGGCGAGGAAGCGCAGGGTCCGCAATTCGATCTCATCACCGCGCCAGCCGAAGGCGAGAGACTTCATCCGGTCGATCGCCTCTTCACGCTCGATCTTGCCGTCGCGCGCCAACGCCCGCGTCTCGCGGTAGTCGGCTTCCGCCTGCGCCCGTCGATCACCGGTCGCCCGTGCTCGCTTCCAACGCTCCGCCGCGTCCTCGTTGCGCCCGCCGGCGTCGGCGAGCCGCGCCTGGAGGTTCTCGAACCGCCCGGCGAGATCGGGGGTCAGAGATTCCGTCTCGATCTCGGCGAGCCGCGCCTCGCCGTTGCCGAAGTCGTTGAGTTCGATCGAGGCCTCGGCCGCCGCGAGATTGAAAAGGTTCTGGATCGGCCGCGGATAGGCGCCGAGAACGCCGGTCGCCTTCAGCGCGTTCTCGCGCGCGTCGTCCCAACGCGCCTGATCGGCCGCGGCGATGGTGCGCCACAGCGCCCCGTCGGAATTCTCCTGCACCTCGGACCGGGAAAGGGCTTCGCGCGCCTGCACACCGCGCCCGGCGAGTGTCTGCGCCGCGCCGAAGAGCACGATGAAGCCGGGATCGGCCGTCACGCCGGGCTCCTCGGCCGCCAGGATGCGCAGCTGCGCCAGCGCTTCGGGGGCGAAGCGATGGCCGATGTAGAATTCGGCGAGGTCGATCCGCGCCTGGCGCCGGGCGCCGTCGCGGGTCTCGATCACCGCCTTGAGAAGCGAGCGCGCCCGGTCCTCGAAACCGGGCGCGTCGGAACGGTCGAACATCCTGGGATCGACCGGGATGCGGTGGATCCCGGTCTGGGACCGGGGCACCGGTCCCTCCGATCTCTCGAGACTGCCGGTGGAGAGATTGAGCCCCCGCTCCCGCCCGATGGTCACCACCCCGTTCTCGAGCGTCACCTGCAGATCGTCGCCGCGCGGCACCACCGCGATACCGTGGGCCGAGGGCAGCGTCTCGACGTCGACGAAGTTCTGGACCTTGAGCAGGCCGCGCGCCGGCCCGTGCGCGGTGACCACCGCGATGCGGTCGCCGACGTCCGGATCCGCGATCTCGTGCACCGTGCCGCCGTCCGGCAGTTCGACCTTGAGCGAGGCGTTGCCGTCGGCGCGCACGAAGCGACGCAGCTTCAACGGCCGAGCCGGCTCCAGCACCATCTCGCCGATGGTCAGGATCCAGCTGTTGCCGTCGGCCCCGAGCGTCGTCAGCAGCGGTTCGGTGAGCCCGATCCTGAGCGCCTGCCAGCCGTTCGAACGGACCAGCCCGACCTTGCCGGCGAGCGGCCCGAGGTTCGGCGCGATCGCCTCGATGTCGATCACCTCGTCGGTGTCGAACACCACCCACAGCGTCTCGTCGCGCTTGAAGGCGGCGCCGGCGATCCGCGACGGGAAGGGGAAGTTCATGCGCACGATGTTGCCGATGCGCTTGGCCTCGACCCGGACCGGCAGGCGTTCGCCCGCCGAACGAGTTGGCACCGCGGCGGCGGGCAATTCACCGGCGGGCGCGTCGGAAACCGTGTTGGCCGGCTTCTCCGCCGCGGTCGGCGGCGGCGCCACGTCGGTCGCCGGCAGCACGGTCTCTCGCGTCGACACCGTCGCCTCGGGGACGGCCGGAGTGGCGGGGGCCGTCGCCGTGGCGGGAGCGACCGGACCGCTCGGCTTGGAGACCGGATCCGCCGCGACCGGCTTCGACGGGACGACCGGCGCCGGGGCCGGTGCTTCCGGCTTCGCCGCGACGATCGGCGCCGGCGGCGGCACCGGCGGTTCCGCCACCACGGCCGCGGACGGCGCACTCGTTTCGCCCGCCACGTCCTTCGCCTGCGCCACGCCGGGCATGGTGACCCGGTCGCGGCCCTTGCCGGCGTTCTCGGCGAGCACCTTGCGCACCGCCGCCTCACCCGGGTTGGTCGGCGGACCGGCATGGACGAGGTCGACGACATAGCTGTCGGCATCGCGGAAGCCGCGCACGTCGGCGTCCGGCGCGACGGTGAAGACCACCTTCAGCCGATCGTCGGCGCCATCGGCGAAGACGTCCTTGAGGCCGGGGACGGGCTCGAGATCGATCGGCGCCAGATCGATCTTGGCGGAATGATTGAAGGTGACGGTGATGCGATCGTCCTCGCGCGACATGCGCGTGTCGAACGGCACGTTCCAACCGAAGGAGAAACGGGTGAAGGTCGGGAGCCGCCCGATCTTGAAGTCGAGGCGCGGCTGGATGCGGCTGCCGGTGCGCGCCATCTCGGCTTCGCGCGCCGCCTTCATCGCCGCCTCGGCCCGCTTGGCCAACTCCGCCACCACCTCCGGCGGCAGCGGCGGCGGCGGCCCTGCCCACTTCGCCGGCAGGAAATCGACGAAGAGCTTCTCGCCGGCCTCCATGGTGTTGACCTTCACCTGACGCGCCAGCGCCATGCGCAGGCCGTGACCGCCGGGATCGGGTCGCGCCACGGTGACGAAAGTGGAGAGCGTCGCCACCGCCCGTTCGATGTCGATCTCCACCGGCTCGACGAAGTCGAGCACCAGTACGCCGTTCGACATGCGGCTGTTGAACTGCGGAACGAGGCGGCCGTCACGGAAGGTGATGACGAGGCGGCCGAAGCCCTGCTCGATCGTCGCCTGCCCTTCCGCCTTCCGGCCGTCGGCGGCTGCGGGGACCACCGTCGCGCCGACGAGGGCGGCGAAGACCGCCACCACCACGGCCCAGCGCGCACGGTCCGGCCGGCGCGCGGCACGCCGGGCGTTCGGCCGATCCGAGAAGAGAGACGCGATACCCGAGAACACGGCCACCGACCCGCACGAAATCCAACGGATCGAAGCTAGGTGATCGCGGTGAACAGCGGGTTAAGTCGCCGTGAATCCACGAAGCGGCGAGAAAATCAGCCGCTGCGCCCCTGGATCTTCGGAAGTTCGCGCTCCGCCGCCGGCGGTGCTTCCGTGGTGCGGCGATTGGCGAGTTCCACCGTCAGCTTCTCGGCCTGCTCGGCCGTCATCTTGGCGACGATGTCGCCGAGCTTCTTCGGGTTCATCTGCCGGCCGAGATCGGCAGCGAGCTGGATGTCGAGCTTGTCGAAGACCCGCGCCGCGTCCTTGGCCTTCATCGACTCGTACATCTTGACCAGATCGGAGAGCTCCTTGGCCTTGGTCTCCTCCTTGGCCTTGGCGGCACCGCCGATCTTGTCCTCCAGCGTCTTCAACTCGTCGACGCGCTTGCCGATGCGGTCCTCGCTCGCCTTGAGCAGGTCCTCGCGCATCTGCAGCGACTTCTCCATCTCCTCGAGCTTCTTGCGACGCTCGGAGAGCTTCTGGAGGATGTCGATCTCGGAGAGCAGTTCCTGCCCGGTGACGGGCCTGGCTTCGGCCGGCTTCTCGCCGCTGACCTTGGTGTCGACCTTCGAGGGTGTCACCGAGTTCTTCGGGTCGGCGGGAGGCGCCTCGCCGCCGCCGTGGCCGTCGTCCTTCTTCTCGCCGCCGCCGGCCGAGCCGGTGGCGATCATGTCGACCTCCTGTCCGGAGACGGGATCGAACGCCACCACCTCCACCGCGCGTCCCGTCGCCCCCTTCAGGCGACCGCCCCAGGTGAACTCCGCGACCTTGAGGCCGAGGAGGGTCACCGCTGCGGCGATCACCAGAGGAAGGAGGCGAACACGATTCATGCGGCCTCTCCCGTCCGCCGCCGCATCTGGCCGAGCCGAGCCGTCGCCTCGCTGACCCGGGCACGCATCTCACCGAGCTTGGTGGCGGTGCGCGCCTCGCTCTCCGCCAGCACGGTCGCCTGCGAGGGACGTGCCGGTTCGACCGCGGGTGCGGGTGCGGAGGACTCGGCCTCGCCGCCACGCGCGGCCTGGGTGATGCGGATGATGCGATTGAGCAGCTTCTCGCCCTCGCCGATCTCCTTCTCGATCTCGCGGGAGAAGAACTCGGCCTCGCGCAGGCGCTGGGCCAGCGACTTGTCGCAATCCGTCGCCGTCTCCTTCAGCCCGAGGATGGCGCGCTCGGCGATCTCGGTGGCGGTGAGGAGTTCGGAGATGGTGGCCCTCAGGTTGGCTTCGTCGGCCCGCAGGCGCTGCAGCCGCCGATCGAGCAGGATGCAGTAGCCGATCGTGGCCACCAGCAGCACCGCGACCAGGACCTCCACGGCGATGTCGATCCACGTGGTCATCATGACGGCTGCATCTCCTTCTGGGAGGCGGCCTTCTCGAAGGCCGCCAAGGTCATCTTGGGCTTGCGCAGGTTGCGGTCGACGCGGATCGAGATGTGCTCTCCGGCCCGCCCCATCTGTCCCTCGGTGAGCGGGATGCCGCCGCACTTGATGGTGACGGGATCGCGCGGGCCGACGTCGAAGACGAGAGTCTGGCCGACTTCGAGCCGCAGGATGCGTCCGAGCGGCAGTTCGCGCTCGAACAGCACCGCGTCGACGGCGATCTCGGCGGCGTGGATCTCGGTGGCCAGATGCCCCTCCCAGATCGGATCACGGCCGAACTTCTCACCCATGAACATCTGCAGCAGCAGTTCACGGATCGGCTCGAGCGTCGCATAGGGGATCAGGACTTCGATCTTGCCGCCGCGATCTTCCATGTCGATGCGGAATTCGGCGAGGATCGCCGCATTGGCCGGGCGCGACACCGCAGCGAAACGCGGGTTGGTCTCGAGGCGTTCGAGGTTGAACTTGACCGGCGACAGGGGCGCGAAGGCGAGTTCGGCGTCGGCGAGCACCACCTCGATCATGCGGCGGACGAGGTTGGTCTCGATCGTGGTGTAGGGCCGCCCCTCGACGCGGATCGGCGTGGTGCCGCGACCGCCGCCGAGCAGCACGTCGATGATCGAATAGATCAGGCTCGAATCGACCGTGACCAGCCCGAAATTGTCCCACTGCTCGGCCTTGAACACGCCGATGATCGCCGGCAGCGGGATGGAATTGAGGTAGTCGCCGAAACGCACCGACGAGATGCTGTCGAGCGACACCTCGACGTTGTCGGAGGTGAAGTTGCGCAAACTGGTGGTCGTCAGACGCACCAAGCGGTCGAACACGATCTCGAGCATCGGCAGACGCTCGTAGGAGACCATGGCCGAGTTGATCAGCGCCCGGATGCCCGACTGTTCCGAGGCGATCTGTTCGTCGAGATCGAAACCGAGGAGGTTGTCGATCTCCTCCTGATTGAGGATGCGGTCGCCGCCACGGGTGGCGCTGTCGAGGTCGAATTCGGAATCGTCGAAACCGGCGAGCCCGGCGGCCAGTTCGTCCGCGCCCTCGACGCCCTGTTCGGCGAGCGCGGCTCCCCAGTCGGCGGAGAGATCGTCGTCGCTGCCGTCGTCGCTCTTCTGCTCGGCCAGCGCGGCTCCCCACGCGGCGTCCAGATCCTCGAGGTCCTCTTCCGGCTGCGCCATCGGTCGACCCTCACTGAACCAGGATTTCCTTGAACAACACCGCGTCCACCTTGGTCGGATGGATCGCCGTGTTGATCCGGCGTTGCAGTTCCTCCTTCACCCGATAGAGACCGGCGGAGCCGTCGAGATCGGAGATCCTCAGTTCGCGCAGATAGACCTGGAACGCGTCCAGCACCCGCGGCAGCGCCGGGGTGATCTTCTCGACGGTCGCCTTGTCGGAAACCTCGAGGCTGACCTTGACCTTCAGGTAGGCGGCACGCTGGTCGACGGTGGAGAGGTTCACGGTCATGTCCGGCAGGTCGACGTACATCGTCGTCTTCACCGGCTCGGCATGTACGGCCTCCGCCTTCGGCTTCGGCGAGAAGGCGCCGGTGAAGAACGCGCCGGCGCCGCCGAGCACCACGAGCGCGCCGACCCCGGCGCCGATCATGATGATCAGCTTCTTCTTGGACGAGCCGCCCTCCCCCTCCGCGCCTTCGGCGCCGGGTTCGGATTCGGTCTCTTTGGACGGCTTCTTGGCCATCACGCTCCTCGCTCGGACACGAGTCCCTCTCGTCCCCCAGATCTAAAGAGCGATTGGTTAACGACTGGTAAAAATTAACCCCTCGGCAACCTCGGTAAACAATTCCCTCCTCGGCTTCCGCTCGGCAGGAAATGCCCGGTCGCCCCGCTCCTCCGACGCCTACCGAGATACGACAAGTCATTGATATCAAGGCATCCATGCAGATGGCACGGCGCTTGCCTACTCCTCCTCGACCACGATGGGCTGGGGAGTTCGCCGTGGTCGCTGGGGAAGATAGAGATGGAAAACGCGCAACTCGTCGGGTTGTCGCGCCAGCTGACGCTGCGCCGCGAACTCGACCTGATCGCCAACAACGTCGCCAACATCGACACGATGGGCTTCAAGGCCCAGCAACTGCTCGTCAAGGAGCAGAAGCTCTCGCCCGCCGCCGCGACCGAATTCCGTCGCCCGGACCGGCCGATCAGCTTCGTCCTCGACGACGGCAACCTCTACGATTTCCGCCCCGGCCAGATGGTCACGACCGGCAACGACCTCGACGTCGCCGTCGACGGCAAGGGCTGGTTCGCGGTCCAGACGCCCGCCGGCGAGCGCTACACCCGCAACGGCTCCTTCGCCCTCGGCCCCGACGGCACGCTCCAGACCCGCGACGGCAACCCGGTCCTCACCGACGGCGGACCCTTGGTGGTGCAACCCGGCGAGTCGCGGATCTCGATCGCCGCCGACGGCACGATCAGCACCGACCAGGGGGTTCGCGGCAAGCTCAAGCTGGTCGACTTCGCCGAAGCCGGCGACCTCAAGAAGGTCGGCGAGACTCTGTTCGAGGGCCGCGACCCGCAGGCCGCGGCACTGCCCCGGGTCGTCCAGGGGCAGGTGGAGAAGTCCAACGTCCGCGCCGTGCTCGAGATCTCGCGCCTGATCGAGGTCAGCCGCACCTACCAGAACGTCACCAACTGGATGAGCAACGTCGACGATCTGCGTCGCAACGCCATCGACAAGTTGGCCCAGGTCGCCTGACGGCGAGGAGAGAACCGATGAAGGCTCTACGGATCGCCGCTTCCGGCATGATGGCCCAGGAAATGAACGTCGAACTCATTTCCAACAACGTCGCCAACATGCGCACCACCGGCTTCAAGCGCCAGCGCGCCGACTTCCAGGACCTGCTCTATCAGGACATGCGCCGGGTCGGCACCCAGACGTCGGAATCCGGCAACCTGCTGCCGACCGGCGTCCAGATCGGCTCCGGCGTGCGCACCGCCGCCACACCGCGCATTCACTCCCAGGGTACGCTCACCGCGACCGAGAAGGAGACCGACGTGGCCGTGCGCGGCGAAGGCTACTTCCGCGTCCTGATGCCCGACGGCCGCACCGCCTACACCCGCGATGGCTCCTTCGAGCTCGACGCCCGCGGCACCCTGGTCACCGCCGACGGCTGGACCGTCGATCCGGCGATCACCGTGCCGGCCAACTCCTCCGGCCTCACCATCAACGCTCAGGGCGTGGTGCAGGTGACGGTGGGCAATTCCTCGACGCCGACCACCATCGGTCAGATCCAGCTCGCCCGCTTCGTCAACAAGTCGGGCCTCGAGGCGATCGGCAACAACCTCTTCCTGGAGACCGCCGCCTCCGGCGCCCCCCAGATCGCCAGCCCGAGCGACGAGGGTTACGGCTCGCTGGTCCAGGCCCATCTCGAGGCCGGCAACGTCAATTCCGTGGCCGAGATCTCCGACCTCATCGCCGCGCAGCGCGCCTACGAGATGAACTCCCGTGTCATCCGCGCCGCCGACGAGATGATGTCGGCCTCGGTCTCGCCGAAGTGAGGAGGGCTCGATGAAAGTCTCCGTCTTCGACCGGCCGCGGATCCCGCTCTTCGACTGCTCCTCCGACGCCGCTCGCCGCCTCTTGCGCAGCCTGATCGGCGCCGTGGTGCTGGCCGTCGCCTTCTCGCTGTTCATGTCGGCGATCGGCCGCGACGTCGCCCAAGGCGCCTCCCCGCAACGAGCGATCCTGCGCGCCGAGGTGGCGATCCCGGACGCGATCGTCACCATCGGCGATTTCTTCGCCGACGCCGGCGAAAAGGCTTCGGTGCCGCTGTTCCGGTCGCCCGACCTCGGCACCACCGGATCGGTGCCGGCCCGCCGCGTCGTCGATCTCGCCCGCGCCGCCGGGCTGGTCGACGCCGAGGCCGGCGGTCTGGTCGAGGTGCGGGTCACTCGCCTCGCCCGCTCCGTCGAGGCCGACGACTTCGCCCGCCTGATCGCGACCGAAGCCCTGCGTCGCAACACGCGGACTCTCGCCGAGACCACCATCGACGACCTGCGCGTCGCCTTCGACGCCGCGGTCGAACCGCGCCGGGCCGATCTGCGCGCCGCCGAGCCGGCCCGCCTCGTCTCCTTCTCCCACAATCCGCAGAACGGCCGCTTCGAGGCGCTCTTCCTGATCTCCCGTGGTGACGGCGACGAGCGGCTGAACCTCAGGGGCGAGGTGGTGGAGACCGTCCGAGTGGTCACCCTCACCCGGGCTTTCGCCCGCGGCGAGATCGTCACCGCCGACGACCTCGCCATCGATCGCCAGCCGCGCCGCCAGAGCACCGGCCTGAAGCCGGTCGAACCCGAGCAGATCGTCGGCATGGCCGCCCGACGCGCCCTGCGCGCCGGTCAGGCCGTCACCCCCGGAGACTTCTCGCGCCCCCTCGTCGTCACCCGCGGCGAAAGCGTCACCGTCGTCTACGAGACCGCCTCCCTCACCATCACCAGCCGCGGCCAGGCACTCGGCTCGGGCGCCGTCGGCGACCTCGTCGACGTCCTCAACCCGCAGTCCAAGCGCACCGTCCACGCCACCGTCGCCGGCCCCGGCCGGGTGGTGGTCATCGCCGCCCCGAAGACCGTCGCCGCCATCGGAAGGAACACCCCGTGATGCGTCACCCGCTCCGCTCGCTGCGTCCCGTGGCGCTCGTCGTCCTCGTGACCCTGCCGCTCGCCGCCTGCGGCAACTCCTGGGATCGCGTCGGCGAGATCGGCAAGTCGCCGAAGCTCTCGACGATCGATGATCCGACGGCCAAGCCCGGCTACAAGGCGGTGTCGATGCCGATGCCGGTCCACAATCCGCCGGCCTACGCGCCCGCCTCGCTGTGGTCGCAGGGTTCGCGCGCCTTCTTCAAGGACCAACGCGCCCACCGTGTCGGCGACATCCTCACCGTCCAGGTGGTGATCACCGACAAGGCCAAGATCGCCAACGAGACCGCCCGCGGCCGGGCCGAGAGCGAATCGACCAGCGTCGGCGGCCTGCCCGGCGCCGCGATCGACGGCCTGATCAAGCGCAGCGGCGCCAGCGCCTCCAACCTGATCTCGAACACCACCAAATCCTCGCAGGAGGGCACCGGTTCGGTCGATCGCTCCGAACAGTTGCAGACCAATGTCGCCGCCCTCGTCACCCAGGTCCTGCCCAATGGCAACCTGGTGATCGAAGGGCGTCAGGAGGTCCGGGTCAACTTCGAGGTGCGCGAACTGATCGTCGCCGGTGTCGTCCGCCCCGAGGACATCGGCTCCGACAACACCATCGAGTCCACCAAGATCGCCGAAGCCCGCATTTCCTACGGCGGCCGTGGACAGATCACCGATGTTCAGCAGGCCCGATACGGTACCCAGTTCCTCGACGTGATCATGCCCTTCTGACCCTTTCGCCGGGGCGCCCACCCCGGCGACTTCCCCTCCCCGCTCGGACGGACGTCCTCTCGCCCCGGCGCGCCGGCTCCCCAGCGTCGCGCCGGACGAGGTCCGCCGAAGCTGCTCGACCGTCGCCGACCCGCCGCACTCCCCAGCCGGCCGGTCGCACCGACGGGCCGAGACGACAGAGGCGCGGCCCACTCCCCAAGGGCCGCGCCTCTTCCGTTTCTCGGGCGTGATGCGAGGTCGCCGACGGTGTCAGTCGTCGCGGTAGACACGCTCGCGCCGTTCGTGGCGCTCCTGCGCCTCGATCGACAACGTGGCGATGGGGCGCGCGTCGAGCCGCTTCAGAGAGATCGGCTCGCCGGTCTCCTCGCAGAAGCCGTAGGAGCCGTCATCGATGCGCTTCAGCGCCGAGTCGATCTTGGAGATCAGCTTGCGCTGCCTGTCACGTGCACGAAGCTCGATGGCCCGATCTGTTTCCGATGATGCCCGATCGGCGAGATCGGGGTGATTCTGACTCTCGTCGGCGAGATGCTGAAGAGTCTCGCGAGACTCCTTCAGAATGTCTTCTTTCCAATCGAGCAGCTTCTTGCGGAAGTACTCGCGCTGACGATCGTTCATGAAGGGCTCGTCTTCCGACGGGCGGTAATCCAATTCGCTCGCGACCGACATCGATACTCCCTTCCGGTCCATTCTGGATGGGGGGTGGCGAAGGCGCGCGGAATATATCCATCGCGCCGGCCTCTTACAACGCCGACGCGATGACGTCACGATGAAAGCTGAGGCTGAGTGTGAACTTTCTCGGCGGATGGTTGTCGTCGCGGGGTTCGATCCCGGTTCCCCGGAAAATCCCGACCGAAATTTCTCGTATCATTCTGGAAACCGGCCGAACTTCGCCAGTTCCACCCGCGCCCGGAGCTCCACGTCGGCGACGAGAGCATCGAGCCGCTCGTCGCCGGAGGGCGTCCGCTTGCCGAGAAGCTGGACGAGGCGCTCGAGCCGCTCGCTCGGCACGCCGCCGCCGAGCAGGTCGAGCCGCACCCCGTCGAGCACGTCGAGCAGGTCCAGCCCGCGTCGAGCGGCCTTGCGTCGCTTCTCGCGCTCGTCCTCGGCGACCGGCACGCCCTGCAGCGCCATGAGTGCGGCGAGATCGGTGAACGGTGTGGCCGCCGCGATCGTCGGGGCGGCGATCCGCGTCGGCACTTCGGCGCCGGGCAACGAGAAGGTCGCGCCACCGGGCTCCTTCGCCCGCGTCGGCGCATTGCCCTGAACGCCGCCCGTCCGGCCCGGCCCGTCGATCCTGATCGCCACGTCTCGCCCCCGGTTCACCCGGCAACTTCTGCCGCATTCTCCCGTTCCTCTACCACGATCCGGCACGATTTTCCCGCATCGAAGTGCCGGCGGGCTCCGCTCACCGCCGCCCCTCCCCCGAAGATCCCTCGTTTTCCGCCGGGTTTCCGATGCCGCTCCGCCTCGCCGACGACTGGCACGCCCCTCGCAAGGACGAATGCGAGATTGGGGAGATCTCGCTCGATGTCCATGTGGTCCAGATTCTTCGTCCGCACCCTGGCGCTCGCCGCCGCCGTCCTCGCCGCCGTCTCGACGGTCGAGGCCGCGACGTCGCGCATCAAGGATCTCGCCGCCATCGAGGGCGTGCGCGAGAACCAACTCGTCGGTTACGGCATCGTCGTCGGCCTCAACGGCACCGGCGACAGCCTGAACAACGCGCCCTTCACCAAGCAGTCGTTGCAGGCGATGCTCGAGCGGATGGGTGTGAACACCCGCGGCGCCAACATGCGCACCGCCAACGTCGCCGCCGTCATGGTGACCGCGAACCTCCCCCCCTTCGCGGCGCAGGGCACCCGCATCGACGTCTCCATCTCCGCCCTCGGCGACGCCAAGAGCCTGCAGGGCGGCACCCTGCTCGTCACGCCCCTGATGGGCGCCGACGGAGAGGTCTACGCCATCGCCCAGGGTGCGCTGGCCGTCGGCGGCTTCACCGCCAAGGGCGACGCCGCCTCGGTCACCCGGGGCGTGCCGACCTCCGCCCGCATCGCCAGCGGCGCCGTGGTCGAACGCGAGGTCGAGTTCAAGCTCGGTTCGATGAGTGCCGTGCGCCTGTCGCTGCGCAACCCCGACTTCACCACCGCCCGTCGCATCGCCCTGGCGATCAACGACCTCATCGGCGTGCCCTCGGCCGAGCCGATCGACCCCTCGACCGTGCGCCTCACGCTGCCGCCGAAGTTCAACGGCAACATCGTCGACCTCATCACCGACATCGAACAGCTGACCGTCGAGCCCGACCTGCCGGCCAAGGTGGTCATCGACGAGGCGACCGGCATCATCGTCATGGGCCAGGACGTCCGCGTCTCGACCGTCGCGGTGGCGCAGGGCAACCTCACCGTCACCGTCACCGAGCAGCCCGAGGTGAGCCAGCCCAACCCGCTCGCCGCCGGCGAGACCCGCACCGTGCCCCGCACTCAGGTCTCCGTCGACGACTCCTCGAAGAAGCGCATGGCCATCGTCAACCAGACCGTCTCCCTGCGCGAGCTGGTCGACGGCCTCAACGCCCTCGGCATCGGCCCGCGCGACATGATCACCATCCTCCAGGCGATCAAGGCGGCCGGCGCGCTGCAGGCCGAGATCGAGGTGCTGTGATGGCGAGCGACGCGTCCTTCACCCTCTCCACCGCCACGTCGTCGGCGCTCCACACCGTCGCCGAGCCCGGGCTCGGCGCCAAGGCGACGCCCCAGGCGCGGGCCCGCGCCAAGGCCGTCGAATTCGAACAGGTCTTCCTCTCCACCATGTTCAATCAGATGTTCGCCGGCCTCGAGAGCTCCGGCCCGTTCCACGGTGGGCAGGCCGAGGAGACCTGGCGCGGCATCCTCGTCGACCGTTATGCCGGCGAGGTCGCCCGCGCCGGCGGCATCGGCCTCGCCGACGCGGTCTATGCCCAGTTGTTGCAGGTCCAGGAAGGCGCCACGAAATGATCCCGACCCCTCGTACGCCTCGGCCGATGCCCGAGACCGAGCCGCTGATCGGGACCGCCGCCGCCGGCGAGGCCCTGATCGAGGAAGTGACCGCCGTCATCGACGAACTCGAAGGCGTCATCCGCGAGGAGACGCGACTGGTGCGGGAGGGGCTGCTCTTCGCCGCCGCCGATCTCGAAGCGGAGAAGAATCGCGTGTCGGGCGCCTATTTGCGACTGCGTGCCCGATTGAAGGCCAATACCGTCGTCCTCGGCCGCCTCTGTGCCACGCGGGTGGAAGAACTGCGCCGCCGCCACGAGGTCTTCACCGCGCTCCTGCGCGAGAACCTCGCCGTCCTCGCCATCGCCCGTGAGGTTTCGGAAGATCTGGTGCGCACCGTCTCCGACGCCGTCGGCAAGCGCGCCGCACCCCGCACCTACGGCCGCGACGCCGGCACCGGCGGCTCGGCTCTCGCCGGCGCCCGCGGCATCGCCGTCGACCGCCGGCTCTGAGCCCCGCCGGTCTCGTCGCTCAGGCGCTGGTCGCCACCATCGCCGTGGTGATCGCCGCGAAGTGGCAGAACACCGCCGAGACGACGAAGCCGTGCCAGATGGCGTTGTGGAACTTGAGGCTCTTCCACAGATAGAAGGCGATGCCGGAGATGTAGAGCCCGCCGCCGACCGCCACCAACACCACGGAGGCCGTCGGCAACGACCGGTTCATCGGTTCGATCGCCGCCAACACCACCAAGCCGAGCAGCACGTAGGCGATGATCGACAGCTTGTCGAAGCGCCCCGGCAGCGCCAGCTTGACGATGATGCCGACGACCGCGCCGGTCCACACCACGATCGCCAGCGTCCAGGCCCAGACACCGTCGTCGAAGAGCGTGATCAACGGCGTGTAGGTGCCGGCGATCATCAGATAGATCGCCGAATGGTCGAAACGGCGCAGGATCCACTTCAGGTCCGACGCGGGAACGAGATTGTAGGCACAGGAGAAGCCCAGCATCGCCAGCAACGCGAAACCGTAGACGATCGTCGCGGTGATCTCGACGCCGCCGTGGCGGGCGACGACGAGACCGATCAGCACCGCCAACCCGACGATCGCCGCCAAGATGGCGATGGCGTGGATCAGGCCGTCGGCGATCAACTCGCCCTCGCTGAACGGGCGCTTGCGCAGACGCGGATGATCGGACGGCAATGGCATGGTTCCCTCCGGAGCGGTTCGAGTTCCCGTCCCATCGGACCGAGGATCGCCTCGCTTGATCGTCGCGCCGCGCCGGCGGACGAGTCATGTTCGAGCGAACCATGCTCCCGCGCGCGGTGCAAGTCGAAGCTCGTCCATCCCGATGGCGACATTGCGGCCGGCGCGACGCCAGCCGCCCCCCCGGCGCGACGTCGATCGCCTCGACCGTCGTGTGCCCAAGGGAAAGCCGAGTCCCGATCGGCGTCGCGACCTCGCGTCGAGTCATGCGACAAGCTTTGAGCGAGTCGTCCTTCAGTCGAGACCGGCGCGGCCTTAACGAATTCTCCGGTGAACGATTCACCATGTCGACGAATAGCTGTGATCCGAACGCTCTCATATGGTTCGGGAAGAAAATTCTTTACCGTTGATTCAATCCGGTTGTGGACCATGGCAGGACACCAGATCCAGGGCCGGGAGAGCCCGAGGAGTCGTCAATGGAAACCGGAGCCATCAGACCCTACGCGGCGATCGTTCATGATCCACCGCATCGGCGCGACGAAATCGCAGGTTCTGCCGCCGCGACCGAGCTTCCCGTCGAGAAGACGGTGCGCGCCGCCCGTGCCGCCGAAGCCGGCACCTCCGCCGGAGACCGCGGAGCCGGCCGCGAACGCGACGACCGCCCGGCGATCAAGACCGGATTCGAGCGCGATCTCGCCAGCGGGTCGATCGTCTACCGCTGGACCGACGAGGTCATCGACCGCGTCATCCTCGAGATCCCCCGCTCCGACAAGATCCGTTCGCGCCAAGCCTACGAGGACCACGCCCCGCAGAGCGACGGCCAGTCCCTCGACCGCTCGGTGTGACCCTCCGCGACGACGGGTCCCGCCCCCGCCGTCGCTCGCCGCCGGAACGGCTCCCATCCGCCTTCGCGATCCGTCGCGAGGGCTTTTTCGTGCGCTCTTCGCGTCATGGTAAACGACACGGTAAGCATAACAATTGGTTCCAGCGCATACGCTACTTCAATTCTGCTTAACCATCGCTCATATTAACTAAGTTCCTTATGGTTTCATTGAATTTTGGACGACAGTCTCCTCTGCGTCATCTTGGTGGATGACCGCGGTTCAGGAAGGACCGACGTTACTCGATCAAGAAGGATCGATCATTATGTCCATCGCGATTTCTGCCGGCGTCCGCAATGCTCTCTCCTCGCTGCAGTCCACTGCCGAGTTGATGGGCATCACCAACCAGCATCTGGCGACCGGCCGCAAGGTGAACTCGGCCTCCGACAACGCCAAGGCCTACTTCACCGCCCAGGGTCTCAACAACCGCGCTTCCGACATCTCCAACCTCCTCGACGACATGGGTCAGGCGGTTCAGGTGCTGAAGGCGGCGGATCAGGGCATCACTTCGATCTCCAAGCTGGTCGACGCCGCCAAGGCCAAGGCCAACCAAGCTCTGCAGACCTCCGACAGCGCCGAGCGTACCAAGTACGCCGGTGAATACGGCGAGCTGCTGCAGCAGATCGAATCGGCCGCCGAGGACGCCGGCTACAACGGCAAGAACCTGCTCGGCGGCACCGGCAACGATCTCTCGGTCATCTTCAACGAGACCTCGACCAGCAAGCTGAAGGTGACGGCCGTCGACTACACCGACGCGTCCAACCTCGGCCTCGACACGACCATCTATTCGGGTGCCGGCACGACCTTCGGCGCCGACACCGCCGAGACGACCGACGCCGGCTCCGCCGACGGCGATTATCTCGAGTTCGTGGTGACCACCGACTCCGGTTCGACCACCTATCAGGTCGACCTGACCGACGCCGACACCATCAAGGACGTCGTCGACAAGGTGAACGCCGCCACCAACGGTGACGTTCAGGCCAGCTACGACGAATCCACCGGCCAGATCAGCTACGCTTCGGCGAACAGCTTCACCGTCGCCCACAACGACAGCTCCGATGCCGCCGTCGCCGGCACCAAGCTGACCGTCACGGCGGCCTCGGCCTCGGTGAGCTTCGGCTCGGACGCCCAGATCAACGCCGTCCTCAAGGCGTTGACCGCGGCTCAGAACGACCTGCGCGCCCAGTCCTCGACCTTCGGCACCAGCCTGTCGACGGTCCAGACCCGCCAGGACTTCGCCAAGAACATCATCAACGTCCTGCAGACCGGCGCCGACAAGCTGACGCTCGCCGACACCAACGAGGAAGGCGCCAACCTCCTCGCCCTGCAGACCCAGCAGGCTCTGTCGACCAAGGCCCTGTCGCTCTCCGCGCAGGCCGGCCAGCAGGTCCTCCAGCTCCTCGGCTGATCGCCGTCGAAGATGTGGATGTCGAGACGGGCGGGGACCTTCCCCGCCCGTCTTCGTTTTCGCCCGTCGAGAGCCGTCCCGGGCCCCTCAGTCGCCATTAACCGGCGACGGGGGGTGAGTAACGTTTTCGAAACCATATTGACGGCGACGACTTGTCGACGACATGCCGAACGTCAGTTTTCGTGAAATTCTTCGCCATCGAATCTTTGGCTTTGAAAATTTTCGACGTCGGTGTCAATGCGGACCCGACATGTTTACGCTCCATTAGGGTTACCCCGGCAAGATGTCATCGACGAGCTGAGTAGCGCTCGCCCTTCCAGGATGGAGGGGACAGACCCAGGATCGGGAGTTAGTACACATGTCTGGTATCGTTCTTTCCGCCTCCGTCCGGCAGAACCTGCTGTCGCTGCAGTCCTCGGCGGACATGCTCGGCACTGTTCAGAACCGTCTGGCCACCGGCCGCAAGGTCAACTCCGCCCTCGACAATCCGAAGTCGTTCTTCACCGCTTCGGCGCTGTCGAACCGCGCCTCGGACCTCGGCAATCTGCTCGACGACATGGGTCAGTCGATCCAGGTGCTGAAGGCGGCGGATCAGGGCATCACCTCGATCTCCAAGTTGATCGACAGCGCCAAGGGCAAGGCCAATCAAGCGCTCTCCACCGCCTCGACCGACGCCGCCACCCGCTCGAAGTACGCCGCCGAGTACGGTGAGATCCTCAAGCAGATCGAAGCGACCGCCACGGACTCCGGCTACAACGGCAAGAACCTGCTCGCCGGCACCGGCAACGACCTCTCGGTCATCTTCAACGAAGATTCGACCAACAAGCTGAAGGTCACCGCCGTCGACTACACCGACTCGAGCAACATCGGCCTCGACACGACCATCTATTCCGGCTCCGGCACGACCTTCGCCGCCGACACGCCCGAGACGACGGACGCCGGCTCCGCCGACGGCGACTACCTCGAATTCGTGGTGACCACCGGTTCCGGCTCGACCACCTATCAGATCGACCTGACCGACGCCGACACCATCAAGGACGTCGTCGACCGCGTGAACTCGGCCACCACCGGGGACGTCCAGGCGAGCTACGACGAAGTCACCGGCCAGATCACCTACGCCTCGTCGAACAGCTTCACCGTCGCTCACAACGACAGCTCCGACGCCGCCGTCGCCGGCTCCAAGCTCACCGCCACCCCGGCCTCCGCTTCGGTCAGCTTCGCCACTGACGCCCAGATCAACGCCGTCCTCAAGGCGCTGTCGTCCGCCCAGAACGAGCTGCGCGCCCAGTCGTCGACCTTCGGCACCAACCTGTCGACGGTGCAGATCCGCCAGGACTGGACGAAGAACATGATCAACACCCTGCAGACCGGTTCGGACAAGCTGACGCTCGCCGACACCAACGAGGAAGGCGCCAACCTCCTCGCCCTGCAGACCCAGCAGGCGCTGTCCTCCAAGGCCCTGTCGCTCTCCGCGCAGGCCGGCCAGCAGGTGCTCCAGCTCCTCGGCTGATCGACCGCATCCATATCCCGATCTTCGAGACGGGCGGGGCCTCCCCGCCCGTCTTTTCGCGTTCGTCCCCGCCCCCCGCGAGGGAGCGGCCGCGCCGGGCGCACCGAGGAAAAAGAATATCACCAAGGGCTTCCGCACCTTCGGCCGAATTTACTCTCCATTAAGGTTAACGAAGCATGATGGCTCCATGAAGTGAAGCAACACTCCCTTCCGAATCGGCAGGGACCCATCAGAAACGGGAGTGAGATCGGTGTCCGATATCGTTCTTTCCGCCTCCGTCCGGCAGAACCTGTTGTCGCTGCAGTCGACGGCTGACATGCTCGGGACGGTTCAGAACCGCTTGGCCACCGGCCGCAAGGTCAACTCGGCGCTCGACAACCCGAAGTCGTTCTTCACCGCTTCCGGTCTGTCGAACCGCGCTTCCGACCTGAACAACCTGCTCGACGACATGGGTCAGTCGATCCAGGTGTTGAAGGCGGCGGATCAGGGCATCACCTCGATCTCCAAGCTGGTCGACACCGCCAAGGGCAAGGCCACCCAAGCCCTTTCGACTTCGGCGTCCGACGCCTCGACCCGCGCCAAGTACGCCGCCGAGTACGGCGAGATCCTCAAGCAGATCGAGGCGACCGCCAAGGACTCCGGCTACAACGGCAAGAACCTGCTCGCCGGCACGGGCAACGATCTCTCGGTCATCTTCAACGAGGATTCGACCAACAAACTGAAGATCATGGCCGTCGACTACACCGACGCGACGGCGATCGGCCTCGACTCGACCATCTATTCGGGCTCCGGCACGACCTTCGGCGCCGACACGCCCGAGACCACCGACGCCGGCTCCGCCGACGGCGACTATCTCCAGTTCGTGGTGACCACCGCCTCCGGCTCGACCACTTATCAGGTCGACCTCACCGACGCCGACACGATCAATGACGTCGTCGACAAGGTGAACGCCGCCACCAACGGCGACATCCAGGCGAGCTACGACGAGGTCTCCGGCCAGGTCACCTACGCTTCGGCCAACAGCTTCACCGTCGCCCACAACGACTCCACCGACAGCGCCGTCGCCGGCTCCTCGCTCATCGCCACCCCGGCTTCCGCCTCGGTCAGCTTCGCCACCGACGCCCAGATCAACGCCGTCCTCAAGGCGCTGTCGGCGGCTCAGAACGAGTTGCGCTCGCAGTCCTCGACCTTCGGCACCAACCTGTCGACGGTGCAGATCCGCCAAGACTGGACCAAGAACATGATCAACACCCTGTCGACCGGCGCCGACAAGCTGACGCTCGCAGACACCAACGAGGAAGGCGCCAACCTGCTGGCCCTGCAGACCCAGCAGTCGCTGTCCTCCAAGGCCCTGTCGCTCTCCGCGCAGGCCGGCCAGCAGGTGCTCCAGCTCCTCGGCTGATCGATCCGGATCGGATGTTCGTCGAAACGGGCGGGGCTTCCCCGCCCGTTTCGCCGTTTCGGCCGCCGTCAACCCGGCCTTAACCATGCCGGCGCGATGATGTTGCTTCGGTGGGATGATCCCCCTCCCATGCCCTTGGCGATCGACGAGGTTCCATGTCTCTCAAGGTCGAACTGAAACCGGGCGAGAAGATCATCATCGGCGAATCGTTGATCACCAACGACCACCAGCGCACTCGCCTGTTCATCGAAGGCAACGCGCCGATCCTCCGCGAGAAGGACATCCTCTCGCCTTCGACCGCCGACACTCCGGCCAAGCGCATCTATCTCATCGTCCAGCTCATGTATCTTGCACGTAACGTCGAGAAGCTGCAGGATGAGTATTTCACCGCGATCAACGAATTCATTCTTGCTTCCCCGAGTTCCATCGGTTACATTACCGACGTCAGCAAGAATATCTTGAGCGGGAACCTCTACAAGGCGCTCAAGGGCGCAAAACTACTGATCGAACATGAAAGGCGTCTGATCGATCATGTATCAGCAAGCGGCACAGGCCTATCGTCAGGCCAATAAGACCGTCGCCAATCCGCGCGACCTCGAGTCCGGTCTGCTCCTTCGCGCCGCCGCCCGTCTCCAGGCGATCGCCGACGACTGGGCGAAGAACGAGAAGGATCTCGATCAGGCGCTGACCTTCAATCGCAAGCTGTGGACCATCCTCGTCTCCTTCGCCACCGGCGAGAACAGCGAGCTTCCGCACGAGCTCAAGGAGAACATCGCCAATCTGGCGACCTTCATCTTCAAGCGGACGATGGAAACGTTGATCGAACCGGCGCCGGAGAAGCTCGGGATCCTCATCAGCATCAACCGGTCGATCGCCGCCGGCCTGCGCAACTGAGCCCGGCCACCGACGGACCTTCGAAGTCGATGACCGACCGGCGGGAGAACGCCCTCCCCGCCGGTCTCGCGTATCTGCCGGATGGAACGCCCGAAGCCGAGGCCCGGCCGTCCGGCCCGATCGTCCCGGGAATGTCCCGCCCCTTCCCTCACCGCGGGTCGGCGTTCGGCTGTCCCGGCACACCCCCCACTTCGGCTCGCGCGAGAAGGGACCTCCCCCAGCGATGTTCCGAACCAGTCGGACGGCCGAGCGGCCGGCGCGGGATCTCTCGATCACATGTAGTTGGTGAGCGACATCTTGTAGAGGATCGAGGTCGCCTGATAGCTCGCCTGCATCTGCGTCTGCAACGCCAGGAGCCGGGTGACGACTTCGGTCTGGTCGGTGTTGAGCGTGTCGTCGACCACCTTCTGATAGGTCGCCGACATCGCCTTGTGGCGCTCGGCGGCCTGCGTCGCCGCCTGCGAAGCGCTGGCGAATTCGACTTCCACCGCTTCGATGCTCTGCACGCCGGCCGGGATGCCGAGGTTGCCCTTGGTGCGCAGCAACAGTTCGCTGTGCACGTCGCTGTCGGTCGCCGTCCCGCCGGAGACGTCGACCGCGACGATCACCGCCATCTGCCGGAGCGCCCACGAGAAGGCTTCCTCGTTCGCCCGCATGCCGTAGGAGACCACCACCGAAGTGTCGACCCGGGCGGTCGCGTCGGCGCGCGCCGACGAGGCGTCGTTCGTCCCGCGGTACCACTGCACCGTGTTCGCGTGGGTGGTGTCGGTGACCAGCGCCGTGGCCGAGGCGAAGGGCGGGCCGTCGACCCGCTTCGGCGCGCCGCCGCCTTCGGTGTCGAAGAACTCGTTGCCCGCCTGCACGGCCGAAGCCGCTACCAGATCGGTCTCGCCGAGCGCCGCGATCTTCTCGTCGATCAGGTTCGCCAGATTGGCCGCGGTGTCGTCCGGCGTCGCGCCGATCTGGAAGGTGCCGGCGCTCGTGTCGTTGGTTCTGCCCGCCTCGAGGTCGATCTTGGCGGTGCTGCCGTCGGGCAGCGAAAAGGTCACGGTGAGGACGTCGCCGTCCTCGGGCTGCCCCGAGAGGACGACGTCGAGCGTCGCCGGCGTGCCGGTCGGCCCGGTCACGCTGGCGTTCGACAGGGTCGAGGTGACCGTCGAGAGCTTCATCCCGAAGGGGTGGTCGCCGTCTTCGGCGAGCGTCACCGTGTTTCCCACCGCCGACAGAGTGAGCCGCCCGCGCCCGTCCGCGCCCTGATCGGCCTGTCGCCGCTCTTCGATGAGTTGGCGCAGGCCCGCCTTGCCGTCGGCGCCGTCGAGCATCGCGTCGACGCCGATCACCGGTTCGGTGTCGATCGCCGCTCCGGAGAAGATGTACCGCCCGGCGACGTCGGTGTTGAGCAACGACGTGAAGGCGTTGAGCGATTCGAGCGCATAGGTCTGGGCGTCGGTGACGCCGGTGGTCGACAGGTTGTAGGAGTTCGGATCGAGGCTGCCCTTCAGCCCGGAGGCGAGTTCCGCCAACTGGGTGAGGGTCTTGTCGCCGACCTGCATGCGCACGTCGAGCGTTTCGATCGTCTGCTGGTAGGACTCGACCTTGGTCAGCCGCCCCTGATAGGCGAGAGCCAGATCCCGTTCGACGCCGAGCCCGCCGTAGGTCTGCGACCGGATCCCGGTGGTCAACTGTTGCGTCAGGTCGTCGAGCCGCCCGCGCATGACGCCGAGCTGCTGGACCAGGAGATCCGAATATCCGGTGGGCTTGATCGTACTCATGATCCGGTTCCTCGCGCGCCCGTCACGACCGCATCAACGCGTCGAGCATTTCCTTGGCGGTGGTCATCACCCGAGCGTTCGCCGCATAGGCGGACTGCAGTTGGATGAGCCGTGCCAGTTCCTGGTCGACGTTGACACCCGAGACCGCTTCCATCCGCTGCTCCAGATTGCTCTGGATGATCGATTGGCTGTCGTAGGCGGAAGCGGCCGAACTCGACGCCGCACCCCAGAACGACACCACACGATCGGCGAAGTCGGCGAGGGTGGCGGAGAAGCCGTGCCCCTCGGCCGACATGCCTGTCTCCGACCCGAAATCGAAAACGAGGGTTTCCAGCCGGTCGAGCAGAGCCTGCGGCCGGGTGGGATCGCCCGCTTCGGTCGCCGGGGAGGTCTGCCAGGTCACCAGAATGGAGGGATCGGCGATGACCGCCGGGTTGACGGCGATTCGGCTCGAGAAGCCGATCTTCTGCGATCCGACCTCGAAGCTGCCGGTGTAGAAGTCGTCGGCCGCCCCTTGGGTGAAGAGCGGCAGACCGGTCTCGCCGTCCTGCAGGGCGGTGGAGGTCACTGACGCGGAAAGGCCGGTGACGTCGGTGGACACGCCACCGTCGCCGAGGATGCGCAGCGTATCGCCCGAAGGGTTGGAGACGTCGAACGACGCCCCCAGCGCCGCCTGGATCTGCGCCGCGACCGAGGCGGTGCCGCCGGAGAAGTCGATGCCGTGGACGGTGTCGTTCGGGTCGGGCGTCGCGGAGTCGGAGAGCGGCAGCACGCCGGCATCGTCGACCCGGATGAAGGTCACCGTGCGATCTTCGCCCGAGGCGACGTCGCGATGGGTCAAGGTCACCCGGTTGCCCGATTGCAGGCCGGTGAGGTCGAGATCGAAGCCCTCGGCCGCGCCCGAGGAAGCGGCGGTGCCCTCCACAGTGTGGTTGGACATCGCCTCGGCGAGTCCGGCGGCGATGTCGTCGAGTTGGGCCTGCGCCTGCACCAGCGTGACGTCGCGGAGTTCGACGAGGGCGGCGAGCGATCCCGACCGCAACGCGCCGGAAGAGATGAGATCCACGACCTGCGACCCGTCGTCGACCACGCGGATGGTGCCGACACCGCGATCGGCGTCGTCGTCCGACCACACCCGGTTGGCGTTGAGCGTCCCGTGGGAGTCGAACTCGAACTGGGTGCCGTGGTCGGAGACCAGCGACAGGCCCGAGGTGGTGAAGACGGCGAGATGGCCGTCGGCGTTCTCGCGGGTCCCGATGTCCATGTATGACGAGAGATTCTTGACCGCCTCGTCGCGCGCATCGAGCAGATTGGAGACGTCCTGCCCGGCATTCGCCTGCCCGACGATGCGCGAATTGAGGTCGGAGATCTGCGCGGTCAACGCATTGACCTTGGCGACCTGATCGGCGATCTCCGATTCCGCCGAGGTCCGCAGGCTCTGGACGTCGTCGGAGGCCTGATTGAGCCGGCTCGCCAGCACCTGCGCCTTCTCGAGCAGGCTCATCCGGCTCGACACGTCCTCCGGGCTCGTCACCAGCGCGTGGAGCGACTGATCGAAGGTGGCGAGCGCCGAGGGCACGCTCGCCCCGTTGTCGGTCTGCCCCATGAACTGGTCGAGCTGCGACAGATAGGTCTGCTGCGTCTCGAGATACGAGGTCGGGGAGGTCGACTGCAGCACCTGGCTCCAGATCTGCTTGTCGAACTCCCTGTGCACCACCGCCTTGAGGCCGAAGGCCCCTTGGAGACCCTGAAAATCGACCGCGCCGACCCGCTTGGCGGTGTAACCCGCTTGGCCGGCGCGCGCGATGTTCTGCGCCACCACGCCGGTTTCGGTCTGGTTCAGCTGCATGCCGGCGACCGCGATCGAGAGCGCAGATCCGATGGTCACGAGGAGAACTCCGATACCGGGAACGCGGTTTCATCGTCCTCAGCGGACGATGGCGAGGATGTCCTGCATCATGTTGTCGGCGGTCGAGATCACCTTGGAGTTGGCCGAGTAGGCCTGCTGGGTGATGATCATCTTCGAGAACTCGTCGGCGATGTCGACGTTGGAGGCCTCGAGCGCCTGACCGGTGATCGTCGCCCCGGAGGACTCCAGCGCCGGGCCGCTCTCGCGCGACACGGCGAAGGCGCCGCCGTCCATGCGCCGCAGGCCCGCGTCGCCGGCGAAGGAGAACAACGTCAACTCCGCCACGTCGACCTGCTGGCCGTTGGAGTAGGTCGCGGTCAGGCGGCCGCTGGTGTCGACCGAGACGCCGGTGAGGCTGCCGGAGGCGTAGCCGTCCTGAGCGATCGAGTTGACGGTCACCGTCGCCCCGGCGGTCGAGTACTCGGTCAGCCCGTCGTCGCCGTAGGCGAGGCGGATGTCGCCGATGTCGTTGCCGTCGACCGTGAGGCCGGCGATGTCGAGATGATCCGTCGGCGATGTGAGCTTGCCGCTGGAATCGAAGGTGAAGTCGGATCCGGCGTTGGTCCACATCGCCGTCGTGCCGGTGGCGGTCGAGTCGGACTTGTAGAAGAGGTTCCAGGTGTCCGGGCTCGTCGCGGTCTTCGCCCAGCGCATCTGCACGTTCACCGCCGAACCCTTGGCGTCGTAGCAGGTGATCTGGCCGCCGTTGAGCGACGCCGCCTGGAACTCGGAATCGTCGGCCGCCTGAACGGTCGCGAGCGTCGTGTCACCCCAAGTCGAGGCGTCGATCAGGCCGACACTGGAGTTGGCCGGCAGGTTGGCGTTGTAGTCGACCCGGGTCGAAGCCTTGGCGGCGAGCAGACCGGTCGGCAACTGGATCGGCGTCGTGGCGTCGCCGACCGGGTTGCCGGTGGTGGTGTCGATCGTCCGGCCCATCAGGTAATAGCCGGCGCCGTTGACCAGATAGCCCTCGCGATCGACCTCGAAGTCGCCCCGGCGGGTGTAGTACTTCGCGTCGCCGAGCAGCGTCTTGCCGTCGGATTCGCCGATCTTGGTCTGCACCTGGAAATAGCCGTCGCCGGAGATCGCCAGATGGGTGGCGGTGGAGGAGGTCGAAACCGACCCCTGCATCGTGTTGGTCGCCCGCGACAAGGCCAACACCGACCCGGCGTTCTGCCGATAGGAGGCGGTCGACGCTCCGGAGACCAGATCCTGGAAGGAGGTGTCGACGCGCTTGAAGCCGGTGGTCTGCGAGTTGGCGATGTTGCCGGAGATGTTGGTGAGCGCATAGGCCTGAGCCTGGAGACCCACCACCGAAGTGATCATCGCATCGAAGATACCCATTCCACACTCCTCGTCGACATGATTGGTCGCGCAGGCGCACCTGCCTCGAGGAAGAGGAAGCAGAAGCCGTGCCAAGCCCTCCGAGGTCGACGAGATCTCGACGGATCAACGACTTGGGGAGGATGATGGACTCTCTTGCGGAGGTTCCGCCGGAGCCTTTCGGAAAATCCTGCCGGGTCGCCGCGCCCGACCCGGTCGAAACGCCCCGGCGACGCCGGACCCGCCGGCGACTTGTGCGCGCGCCCCGCTTCCGGTTTATGGGAGGGAGCGAACCGACGACATCCCGCGAGGACCGATGCGCTTCGAAGGCACTTCCGACTACGTCGCCACCGAGGATCTCCGGATCGCGGTCAACGCCGCCATCACCCTCGAGCGCCCCCTGCTGGTGAAGGGCGAGCCGGGGACCGGCAAGACGGTGCTCGCCCGCGAGGTCGCCTCGGCGCTCGGCCTGCCGCTGATCGAGTGGCACGTGAAGTCGACCACCAAGGCGGCGCAGGGCCTCTACGAATACGACGCGGTCTCCCGCCTGCGCGACGGCCAGATCGGCGACGAGCGGGTCCGCGACATCCGCAACTACATCAAGCGCGGCAAGCTCTGGGAGGCCTTCACCGCCGAGACGCGCCCGGTGCTGCTGATCGACGAGATCGACAAGGCCGACATCGAGTTCCCCAACGATCTCCTGCTCGAGATCGACCGGATGGAGTTCCACGTCTACGAGACCGGCGAGACGGTGCGCGCCCGGCGCCGTCCGGTGGTCATCGTCACCTCCAACAACGAGAAGGAACTGCCGGACGCCTTTCTGCGCCGCTGCTTCTTCCACTACATCCGCTTCCCCGACGCCGAGACCATGGCCTCGATCGTCGAGGTCCACTTCCCCGGACTGAAGAAGCGCCTGCTCGAGGAGGCGCTCAGGATCTTCTTCGCGGTGCGCGACGTGCCGGGGCTCAAGAAGAAGCCCTCGACCTCGGAACTGCTCGACTGGATCAAGCTCCTCCTCAACGAGGACATCGACGAGACGGTGCTGCGCCAGTCCGACCCGCGCAAGGTGATCCCGCCGCTCGCCGGCGCCCTGCTCAAGAACGAGCAGGACACCCACCTCTTCGAACGCCTCGCCTTCCTGTCGCGGCGCGAGGGGCGGTGAGGCTCACGACGCCGGGCAGACCTTCGCTTCCGCCGCGAGTTTCTCGGCACCGACCAGCGCCACGAGGTCGACGTCGTCGAGCAGGGTGACGTATTCGCCCGTCTCCGCCGTCTTCATCCAGGTCGAGACCCGGAATTCCTCGGGGAGCGGCGCCCCCTCGACCCGGCAGCCGTCGATGCCGATCGACAGCGTGCCCTCGAAGGCGCCCGGCTCCTTCGCCGCCCGCGCCCGAGCCTTTTCGCGCGCTTCGGCGAGACGGGGCAACTCGGCCGGCGGGATGCGGAAGGCGCGCAATTCCTGCCCCTTCTTCGGCTTCACCGCCGCGAGTCCGGTCTCAGTGGCGAGCGACACCTCTTCGAGCACGATCTCCAGCGTCTCCTTGTCCGCCCCACCCTTGCGCGCCTGGGCGAGGACGAGCTTCGCGCCCCCCTTCTGCGGCAGCGCCTCCTTCGGCATCGCCACCGCCGCCCTGAGACGGCCGGCATCGGTGGTCATCGGATCGAAATGACGCAATTGCCACATCGTCTTCGCCGGCACATGACCGCAGGCGGAGAGGGCGAGAGCGACGACGAGGGCACCGGCACGACGGAACATGAGAACCTCCAACGAGAATTTTTTATCGTTTGACATTAATTTTTTCGCGTGTCAAATGAGGTCGTCACCGAGGAGGTCCCATGATCGACACCACTTCCCACCCCTCCGTCGAGGCTCTGCGTACCCGCATCGGGCCGCTCTGCCACGTTCTGCGCTTCGCCGCCGTCGCCTATGCGGTCTGGGTCTTCGTGCTGCTCGCCATGCACTGGTCGAACGCGGCGGAGGTGACCCGCGCCTATTCGCACTGGTTGAAGGCCGATCTCCTCGAGGTTCCCGCGGCGCAGCGCGCCGGCGGCTTCCTCGTCCAGATGGTCCCTTGGGGCCTCACGGTTCTCGCCTGTTGGAACCTCTGGAAGCTGTTCTCCGGTTTCCTCGCCGGACGGGTCTTCACCCTCGACGCGGCGTTGACGCTGCGCCGCCTCTCCCTCGCCGGTCTGGCGGCGGTGGTGATCGACATGATCACTCGCCCCTTGCTCTCGATCCTGGTCTCGATCCACATGCCGCCGGGCGCCCGCCACATCGGCTTCTTCTTCCGCCCCGACGACATGTTGAACCTGATGTTCCTCGGCGGGCTGCTCGCGCTGGCGCAGGTGTTCAAGGTCGCCGCCGAGATCGCCGACGACGCCGCCGCCATCGTGTGAGGAGCCCATGCCGATCGTCGTGAACCTCGACGTCATGCTGGCGCGGCGCAAGATGCGCTCCCGCGAACTCGCGGAGCGCATCGGCATCACCGAGCAGAACGTCTCGTTGCTCAAATCCGGCAAGGTGAAGGGTATCCGCTTCGACACCCTCGAGGCGATCTGCCGCGTCCTCGACTGCCGACCCGGCGACCTCCTCGAATACCGCCCGGCCGACGAGGAAAACCGTTGAGCGCCAGTGATTTCACCGGCGCGCCGACGGTTCGTGACGCATCTGTCACACGCCTGTCATGGTATCGTGCATGCGGGCGTGCTATCGGCTTCGGACGTTCGATGACGCCCGCGAGACGAACCCGATGCCCCGTCTGCTGCTTCTGCGCCACGCCAAGTCGTCCTGGGACGACGTCTCCGCCGACGACTTCGACCGACCGCTCAACGATCGTGGCCGCCTCGCCGCCCCGGTGATGGGCAGCCATCTCGCCGCGCACGGTCTGGCGCCCGATCGCATTCTGTGTTCCTCGGCCCGGCGCGCCCGCGAGACGCTTGCGGCCCTGCTGCCGCACCTCGACGAGGAGGTCGACGTCCGCCTCACGCGCGATCTCTATTTCGCGGGCGAGGATCGGATGATCGACCAGATCCGCGCCCACGGGGGAAATGCGTCGACCCTTCTGGTCATCGGCCACAACCCCGGCATCCAGGAGACGGCCCTCGCCTTCCTCACCGAGACCGCCTCACCGGTCACCGAGGCGATCGCCGCCAAGTTCCCGACCACCGGCCTCGCCATCGTCGATTTCCCGGCGGCCAAGTGGGTCGACATCGAGCCGCGGACCGGCAGGGCCGTCGCCTTCCTCAAGCCGCGCGGTCGCAAGCTGGTCGAGATCTCCGCGGAGGATGAACCGGCCGGCTGAGCCGCTCGTCGCGGCGCGCTCTTGGCGAGACCGCCCGAGGATGCCTACATGGGGGAGGTCCCGCCGCCGAGGCCCCTCGATGCCTTCCCCCGCTCCGCCGTCCCTCTCCTTCTTCGATCAGGCCCGCACCGCGCTCGCCAACGCCGGCGACTTCGCCATGGGCCTCGCCACGCCGACGTTGCGCCTCGGCGTCACCGGGCTCAGCCGCGCCGGCAAGACGGTGTTCATCACCGCCCTCGTCCACAACCTCATCCACGGCGGCCGGCTGCCGATGTTCCGCGCAGCCGCCGACGGCCGGCTCTTCGATGCGACGCTGGAGCCCCAGCCCGACGATGCGGTGCCGCGCTTCGACTACGAGGCCCATGTCCACACCCTGGTGGAGGATCGCCTGTGGCCGTCCTCCACACGCCGCGTCTCGGAACTGCGCCTCACCCTCGAATTCGAGAGCGCCTCGTTCTTCGCCCGCGCCTTCGGACGCGGCCGGCTGCATCTCGACATCGTCGACTACCCCGGCGAATGGCTGCTCGATCTGCCGCTGCTGACGAGGAGTTGGGCCGAGTGGTCGGCCGAGACGCTCGCCCGTGCCGCCCGCGGGCCTCACGCCGGCCTCGCCGCCGAATGGCTGGCCGCCACCCGCACCGTCGATCCGGCGGGCCCGGAGGACGAGGCCACCGCCCGGCGGCTCGCCCGGCTCTTCACCGACTATCTGAGGACGGCCCGCGCCGACGAGCACGCCCTGTCGGCCCTGCCGCCCGGCCGCTTCCTCATGCCGGGCGATCTCGAGGGCTCGCCGGCGCTGACCTTCGCGCCCCTGCCGCCGGGCGGCGAAGGGCGCGCCAAGTCGCTCGCCGCGATGATGGAGCGTCGTTTCGAGGCCTACAAGGACGTGGTGGTGCGCCCGTTCTTCCGCGATCACTTCGCCCGCCTCGATCGCCAGATCGTCCTCGTCGACGCCCTGCAGGCGCTCAACGCCGGACCGGAGGCGGTCGCCGATCTCGCCGAAGCGCTCGCCGACATCCTCGCCTGTTTCCGCCCGGGCCGGACCTCCTGGCTCGCCTCGATCCTGACCCGCCGCATCGACCGCATCGTCTTCGCCGCCACCAAGGCCGACCACCTCCACCGCACCTCCCACGACCGGCTGGAGAAGATCCTGCGCCGCCTCGTCGGCGACGCCCTGGAGCGCGCCCGCCTGTCCGGAGCGGAGATCGACGTGGTGGCGCTGGCCGCCGTCCGGGCGACGCGCGAGGCGATGGTCGAACACGACGGCGAAAAACTCCCCGCCATCCTCGGCCGCCCCCTCCCCGGCGAGGAACTGGGTGGTGAGATGCTCGATCCGGACGCCGAATTCGCCTTGTTTCCCGGCGACTTGCCGGAAGACCCGGATTCACTCTTCCCGCCGGCGGAATCGTCGCGTGAAGAATCGGAATCGTCACCTGAAGCGGAAGCGAATTCCGATTCCCGTACAATCGCTTCGCCCCGCCCGGCGGACGCTCGTCGAGAGGTTCGGTCACCTCGATCGGAATCGAAACGTGAAGCGCCGGCCGTCGAATTCGTCCGCTTCCGCCCGCCCCGATTGGAACGCACAGCCGAGGGTCTCACCCTGTCGCTGCCCCACATCCGTCTCGACCGCACCATCGAGTTCCTCCTCGGAGACCGGCTGACATGACCGACGCCCCTCGCCGGCCCCGCGCTTTCCGGATCGACGCCCCCGGCGTCCACCTCGCCTCGGCGGAGAGCGACACGCCGCTCGGAACCCGTACCCTCGTCACCCCCAGCGACGAGCCGCGGGAGATCGCCGCCCCTCCCGCCCCCGCCCCGGCGCGTCGCTTCCCGTGGAAGACCGTCCTGCTCACCGCGGTCGGCGGCCTCGTGTCGCTGTCGCTCGGCCTCGCCCTCGATCGGCTGATCTCCGAACTCTGGGCCCGCGCCACCTGGCTCGGATGGGTCGGCATCGGCCTTCTCGGCCTCGCGCTCCTCGCCCTCCTCGCCATCGCGGTGCGCGAGGTGCGCGGCACGCTGCGCCTCGCCGAAGTCGAACACCTGCGCGGTCGGGTCGCCCTCGCCGTCGCCGCCGACGACCGTGCCGCGGTGCCCGGCCTCGTCGCCGCCCTCGATCGCCTCGCCGCCGCCCGCCCGGAAAGTGCGCGCGCCCGCGCCGTCCTCGCCGCCCACCGCGCCGAGGTGATCGAGGGCCGCGATCTCCTCACCCTCGCCGAACGCGAACTGATGGGCCCGCTCGACGCTGCCGCCCGCACCCTGATCCTCGAGGCGTCGAAGCGCGTCTCGGTGGTGACCGCCATCAGCCCGCGGGCGATCGTCGACATCGCCTACGTCGCCTGGGAGAACCTCCGCCTCACCCGGATGCTGGCCGATCTCTACGGCGGCCGACCGGGCACCGTCGGCTTCCTCCGCCTCCTCGGCCGCATCCTCACCCATCTCGGCATCACCGGCGGCATGGCGCTGGGCGACACGCTGGTCCAGCAACTCGTCGGCCAGGGGCTCGCCGCCCGCCTTTCCGCCCGTCTCGGCGAGGGCGTGGTCAACGGCCTGCTCACCGCACGCCTCGGCCTCGCCGCGCTGGAGATCGTCCGACCGATGCCGTGGATCGCGCTTCCCCGACCCTCGCTCGGCGACATGATGAGCGAACTCGCCCGCCCCGCTGCGTCGTCGAAAGGCGAGCCCGGAGCCTGAAGCGGAGGCGCGCGCCGACGTGTGCGCCCCCTTGCTTGACCTCTCTCAATGCGCGACTTTCGTCGATGGCTAGAGTCGCAACAGTAATTTCACCGGATGTGCCATCGACGCCGGGGCGCCCCGCGACGAGGCCACGAGGAGGGCCACAGATGTTCACCAAGATCCTGGTACCGGTCGACCCCAACGAGATGGAGTTCGCCAAGCCGGCCGTCGCCGCCGCCGCCAATCTGGCGATGCAGTCGAACGGCCACGTCCTCCTCGTCGGCGTCCTGCCGGTGATGAACGGCTACGTCTCCGAATATCTCCCCGCCGATTTCGAGGCCGGGTTCGAGAAGGAGACCGAGAACCGCATCCGCGCCATCGGCACCGCCGCCGGCCTGAAGGCCGACAAGTTCGACGTCAAGCTGCGCACCGGCTCGGTCTATCACGAGGTGATCGACGAGGCGAAGGAGAGCGGCGTCGACGTCATCGTCGTCACCTCGCATCGCCCGCAGATGTCGACCTACCTGCTCGGCTCCAACGCCGCCAAGATCGTCCGCCACGCCACCTGCTCGGTGCTGGTGCTGCGGAACTGAGGCCACCTCACCTTCCGGTGTGATCCCGAGGGGCGTTCGAGCGGAGGCTCGGCGCCCCGTTTCGGTCGTCACCGCGCCGATCCCGACCGGTCACGGGCCACTCGTCGCCGACGCGGGGACGCCGCACCCCGCCCGCCACGCCACCGCCGCGCCGACCACCGCCCCCGCCCCGAAGATCACCAGATAGACGACGAGCAGCGGTTTGCCGGCCAGCGCGTTGAGCACCACCGCCGCGACCACGCCCACCCCGTAGACGAGAGCGAAGATCCCGGCGTCGGCGACGAGCGAGCGGTCACGCGCCGCGAGGACGAACGCGACGGCCAGCGTCGCCGGCATCACCGCGATCAACCGCGAGGTGAGCGGATCGTTCGCCCAGGGAAAGAGGGCCGGAATCGGCGTCGTCGGGACGAAGAAGAGCGCAGCAGCGGTCACCGCCAGGATGGCCCCGGCGACGAGAAGAGCGGCGGCGGCCACCGGCTCCGCCCTCACCGCCGCGCGGTCTCGGCCGATCAACGGCGCCGCGCCGATGACCAGGAATGCGGCGATGGCGAAGAAGCCCGCCGTCACCGGTCGCGACCAGTCGAAGTGATCGAGATGGAAGGCGAGGATCGCCACCACCAGCGGTGCCAGATAGACCTCCGCCGCGATCGCATGGAGGCCGACACGCGCCGGCGTCGGCCGTTCCAGCACCCTCACGCCGAGGACGGCGAAGGCGACCGCCGCCGCGGCCAGCATTCGCCCCGCCAGCGGTGGCAGGAGCCACGGGAAGGCCGACGGCGCTCCCGCCCACCACAGCGGCGCGCCCAGTGCCCCGCCGATGGTCAGCACGATCAGTACCAGCCGCGCGAAGCGGCCACCGACATCGGCCGCCCCCCATCGGCGATACGCCAAGCCGGCGGCGACCGCCATCAGGACGGGGGCCAGCAGGAACCACGCGGCATCGCTCATCGCTCACCCCACGGCGACGGCGTGCCCGCCGCGCTCCTCTATCGCGCCAGTTCCCGAGCCGCGCGGTCGAGGCCCTCGATCGTCAGCGGGAACATCCGGTCGCCCATCAGTCGCTTCATCATGCCGATCGACGGAGTATAGCCCCAATACGGCTCCGGCGTCGGGTTGAGCCACACCGTCTTGGGATAGACCGTCGTCACCCGGGAGAGCCAGGCCGCCCCCGCCTCTTCGTTCCAATATTCGACCGAGCCGCCGGGGTGGCTGATCTCGTAGGGGCTCATCGACGCGTCGCCGACGAAGATCACCTTGTAGTCCGACGGATACTTGTGCAGCACCGACCAGGTGTCGATCTTCTCGGTCGAGCGCCGGGCGTTGTTCTTCCACACGAAGTCGTAGAGACAGTTGTGGAAATAGAACCACTCCATGGTCTTGAACTCGGTGCGGACCGCCGAGAACAGCTCCTCGCAGACCCGCACGTGGTCGTCCATCGAGCCGCCGACGTCGAAGAAGACGAGGAGCTTGACCGCATTGCGCCGCTCGGGACGCATCTGCACGTCGAGGAAGCCGTGCTTGGCCGTCTCGCGGATGGTGCCGTCGAGATCGAGTTCATCGGCCGCGCCGGTGCGGGCGAAGCGGCGCAGGCGCTTCAGGGCCACCTTGATGTTGCGGGTGCCGAGTTCGACGGCCCCGTCGAGATCCTTGAACTCGCGCTTGTCCCAGATCTTCACCGCCCGGCGGTGCCGGCTCGCCTCCTGACCGATGCGCACCCCTTCGGGGTTGTAGCCGTGGGCGCCGAAGGGCGAGGTGCCGGCCGTGCCGATCCACTTCGAACCGCCCTGATGGCGCTCCTTCTGCTCCTCGAGCCGCTTCTTCAGCGTCTCCATCAGCTTCTCGAAACCGCCGAGCGCCTCGATCCTGGCCTTCTCCTCGTCGGTCAGGAACTTCTCGGCGAGCTTCCTCAGCCACTCCTCGGGGATGGCGACCTCGGCCGCCTCGCTCATCAGATCGAGCCCCTTGAAGACGTGACCGAAGACCCGGTCGAACTTGTCGAGGTGCTTCTCGTCCTTGACCAGACAGACGCGGGCGAGATGGTAGAAATCCTCGACTCGCCGCTCGGCGAGATCCGCTTCGAGCGCCTCCATCAGCGTCAGGTACTCGCGAAGGCTGACCGGAATCCCGGCGCCCTTGAGCTCGGTGAAGAAGGTGACGAACATCGGATCTCCCGCCCCCGCCGCGGTGATCGCGACGGGTCGGCGGGAAGGATAACGCCGCATACCCGCCCGTCAAAGCCGATCGGCCGCGCCGCGGTTCACGCGATGACCACCTCCGCCACCCTCACCACCCGGCAGAAGTCCGCCGCCAGCGTCGCGACGTGGGCGCGGTGGAGGTCGCGCGCCGGGATCGTGCCCTCGCCGAGCGCGTCCGGCAGGTCGGAGCAGTCGCAGGCGTCCTCGACCATCACCATCGGCCAGCCCATGTTGGCGCCGGTGCGGATCGTCGTCGACACGCACATGTCGCTCGCCCAGCCGATGCACCACACCTCCCGCACCCCCAGCCGCCGGAGCCTGAGGTCGAGATCGGTGCCGATGAAGGCGGAATTGACCGACTTGACCACCAGCGCCTCGCCCGGCGCCGGCTCGAAGCCGGGACGCGGGGCATTGCCGGGATGATCGGGGTGGAACCACGACCCCGGCTCGACCGAGTCGTGGCGGACGTGGATCACCGGCCGTCCCGCGGCTCGGAAGGCGGCGATCACCGCGAGCGCGTTGTCGTCGAGCCGCGGATTGCCGCGCGCCGGCCGCCCGGGCAGATCGATCGCCTTCTGCATGTCGATGACCACCAGCACCGCCCCGTTCGTGATCGCCATGCGTCCCTCCTCCGATCGCCGCCGGTCGCGGCGTTCGATCATCGATCCCACGCCCGAGCCGGGCCGTCCAGCTGGTGGAGTGCACATCCGATCCGCCGCCGGTGCGCGGCGGGGGCTTCATCTTCCGCCCGATCCGGCGCACCATCGGCCGAACCCGTTCGGAGACCGCCATGATCCGCACCGCATCGCGCCTCCTCGCTCTCGCCGCCCTGCTCCTCGCCGGCCCGGCCGGCGCCGCCTCGCGCCCGGCGGTGGAGGGCGCCCGCGGCATGGTGGCCACCGCCAACGCCCGCGCGACCGAGGTCGGGGTGAAGATCCTCGAGGCCGGCGGCAATGCCGTCGACGCGGCGGCGGCGATCGGTTGGGCGCTCGCCGTGGTCGACCCCTGCTGCGGCAACATCGGCGGCGGCGGCTTCATGACGCTGCGCCTTTCCGACGGCCGCGAGATCTTCGTCGACTTCCGCGAGACCGCCCCGGCCGCGGCGACCCGCGACATGTATCTCGACGAGGCCGGCAACGTGCTGAAGGACGAGAGCCTCACCGGTTGGCGCGCTTCCGGCGTGCCCGGCACCGTCGCCGGCCTCGACCATGCGCTCGCCCGCTTCGGCACCATGCCGCGCGACCGCGTGATGGCCCCGGCGATCACGCTCGCTCGCGACGGCTTCATCCTCGCCCGCGCCGACACCGACATCCTGGAGCGCGGTACCTCGCGCCTCTCCCGCGATCCGGAGGCCGCCCGCATCTTCCTCGCGCCCGACGGCCGCGCCCTGAAGCCGGGCGACCGGCTGGTCCAGCCCGATCTCGCCGCCACGCTGGCCGAGATCGCCGCCTCCGGCCCCGACGCCTTCTACCGCGGCGCCATCGCCGAGAAGGTCGAGGCGGCGATGAAAGCGCGGCGCGGCACGCTCGCCGCCGCCGATTTCGCCGCCTATCGGGTGAACGAGACGGCGCCCGTCTCCTGCACCTATCGCGGCCTGAGGTTGATCTCGGCGCCGCCGCCCTCCTCCGGTGGCGTCACCATCTGCCTGATCCTCAACGTGCTCGAGGGCTTCGATCTGAAGGCCATGGGCTGGCACTCGGCCGCCTTCGTCCGCACCTGGGTCGAGACCCTGCGCCACGCCTACGTCGACCGCAACTTCCTGCTCGGCGATCCGGCCTTCGTGAAGGTGCCCACGGTGCGTCTGACCTCGAAGGACCACGCCGCCGCGATCCGCGACCGCATCCGCACCGACGGCCGCATCGAGTCGAAGTCGCTCGCCCCCGGCGTCGCACCGCACGAGAAGCCGGAGACCACCCACTATTCGGTGGTCGACGCCGCCGGCAACGCCGTCGCCGTGACCTACACGGTCAACGGCCTCTTCGGCGCCGCGGTGGTGGCCCCCGGCACCGGCTTCCTGCTCAACGACGAGATGGACGACTTCACGGTCAAGCCCGGCGCCGCCAACCTCTTCGGCCTCGTCCAGGGCGAGGCCAACGCGATCCGGCCGGGCAAGCGCCCGCTCTCCTCGATGTCGCCGACCATCGTGACGAAGGACGGGCGGCTCTTCCTGGTACTCGGCTCGCCGGGCGGCAGCCGCATCATCTCGACCGTCGCCGAGACCATCGTCGACATCGTCGACTTCGGCATGCGGCCGCAGGAGGCGGCGGATGCGCCGCGCATTCATCACCAGTGGCTGCCGGACAAGGTCTATCACGAGCCCTTCGGCCTCTCGGCGGACACGCAGGCGATCCTGAAGGGCGAGGGCTACGTGCTCGAGGAGCAGTCGCCCTGGGGTGCGGTGGCGCTGATCGCGGTGGCGCCGCCGGAGGCGCCCGCCGCCGGTCCGGCGAGTTCCGGCAACGACGCCGCTTCGTCCGGCGCGCTCCTCTCCGGCCGCTTCTACGGCGCCATCGACGCTCGCCGACCCGCCGGCGCGGCCGCCTCACCACCGTGAATCGGAGGCGGGTCCTCGAACCGTTCCATCATGCCGCCTTGACTCCGCGTCATCGCGCCGTTCAACCTTCGTCCAACAGGGCCGCCCCGGCCCTCGGAAGAAGGAGACCCCCATGACGGCGAGAAAGACCATCACTCGTATCGCGGCCGCGGCCGTCGGCGTCGCCACCCTCGTCGGCGCCACGCTGGCGACGGCGCAGCAGATGTCCTTCTTCCGCATCGGCACCGGCGGCACCGCCGGCACCTACTTCCCGATCGGCGGCCTGCTCTCCAACGCCATCTCCAATCCGCCCGGCTCGCGCGAATGCGACAAGGGCGGCTCCTGCGGCGTGCCCGGCCTGATCGCCACCGCCGTCGCCTCGAACGGCTCGGTCGCCAACATCAATGGCATCGTCGCCGGCTCGCTGGAGAGCGGCCTGACCCAGTCCGACGTCGCCTTCTGGGCGCATTCCGGCACCGGTGTCTTCGACGGCAAGCCGAAGATCGAGGAACTGCGCGCCATCGCCAACCTCTATCCCGAGACCATCCACCTCGTCGCCCGCAAGGGCTCGGGCATCAAGTCGCCGGCCGATCTCAAGGGCAAGCGCGTCTCGCTCGACGAGCCGGGATCCGGCACGCTGATCGACGCCCGCATCGTCATGGGCGCCTACGGCGTCACCGAGAAGGACGTCAAGGCCGAGTACCTGAAGCC
>JAOTSD010000036.1 GCA_030247555.1 Siculibacillus sp.
ACCCAATAGGTCGCATCGAGGCCGGCCGCCTTGACCGATTTCCAGTTCGCCCGCGCCTCCATCACGGCGTCGGGATCGTTGCCGTCGAAGACGAAGACGGCGCGGGCGAGGCCGGCGAGGTCGGGAGCGACGGCGCGATCGACCAGGAAGCGGACGGTGAAGGGCGGATCGGCCGGCCCGGGCTCGGCCGGATCGGCGGTCAGCAGCACGGCGAGATCGGCGGGATCGCCGTCACGCAGCGTACCGTGAGGGATGAAGCTCTCTTCCGAGAAGGTCCACAGATGAGCGTCGAGGGCGTCGCGACGCTCGGGGGTGCCGGTCTGGACCACCGTCCTCCAGCCGCGCTCGACACACTTCTCCAAGAGCTGCGGCAGCGCCTGCTCGAGGGTGCCGGTCTGGAGATGGTAGAAGAGGACTTCGGTCATGTTCACCGCTTCCGGTGACGAGCGAGGGCGACCCCTCCCCCGCGAGGGGGAGGGAGAGGCGCCTCACTTCTCGTAATGGTCCGCCACCAGCCGGTCGAGGAGGCGGACGCCCCAGCCGGAGGTCCAGCCCTTGTTGAGCTCGGTCGACGGCGAGCCCATCGCCGTGCCGGCGATGTCGAGATGGGCCCAGGGCACGTCGCCGACGAAGCGCTTGAGGAACTGCGCCGCGGTGATCGACCCGGCGTCGCGGCCGCCGGTGTTCTTCATGTCGGCCCAGGTCGAATCGATCAGCTTGTCGTAGTCGGCCGACAGCGGCATGCGCCACACGGTCTCGCCGGTGGCGAGGCCGGCGGCGGTGATGCGGGCGGCGAGCGTGTCGTCGTTGGCGAAGAGGCCGCCGTTGATCTTGCCGAGCGCCACCAGGATGGCGCCGGTCAGCGTCGCCAGATCGACGATGAAGGCCGGCTTCACCTCCTCCTTGACGTGCCAGAGCACGTCGCAGAGCACCAGACGGCCCTCGGCGTCGGTGTTGATGACCTCGATGGTCTGCCCGGAGAGCGAGGTGACGATGTCGCCCGGGCGCTGGGCGCCGGCGTCGGGCATGTTCTCGACGAGGCCGATGGCGCCGACGACGTTGACCTCGGCCTTGCGGGCGGCGAGCGCGTGCATCAGGCCGGTGACCACCGCGGCGCCGCCCATGTCGCCCTTCATGTCCTCCATGCCGGCGGCCGGCTTGATCGAGATGCCACCCGAATCGAAGACCACGCCCTTGCCGACGAAGGCGATCGGGGCTTCGCCCTTCTCGCCTCCGTTCCAGCGCATGATGACGACGCGCGGCGGGCGCTTCGACCCTTGCGCGACGCCGAGGAGGGCGTTCCAGCCGGCCTTCTTCAGTTCCTTCTCGCCGAGGATCTCCACCTCGACGCCGAGCTTCTCGAGCTTCTTCGCCCGGGCCGCGAACTCCTCGGTGCCGAGGACGTTGGCCGGCTCGCAGATGAGGTCGCGGGTGAGCGCGGATCCGTCGGCGACGGCGTCACGCGGAGCCCAGGCCTTCTTGGCGGCGGACGGGCTTTCCACCGTGAGGGTGAGTTTCACCGCCTTCGGCTCGTCCTCGTCCTTCTTCTTCGACTTGTAGGCGTCGAAGGACCAGCCTCGCAGGCGCGCGCCGAGGCCGATGTCGGCTGCCTGATCGGGTGTGACGGCGACGCCGTCGGCGCGCTCGACGAGGAGCGTGGCGGTCGTGGCCTTGACCTCGAGCAGCTTGGCCGCGACGGCTCCGCCGAGGCGGGCCCAGTCCTTCTCGGCGAGGTCGGCGGGCTTGCCGAGACCGACGGCGATCACCCGGTCGAGATCGGTGCCGGCGGGGGCGACGACGTCGAGGGTGGCGAACTGCTTGGCCTTGAAGGCCGCCTTGGCGATCGCGCGGGCGAGCACGCCGCCGGCCTTCGCGTCGAAGGCGGCCGCGGCGGGCGGCAGCGTCAGGTCCTCGGCGAGGAGGAGGACGAGGACGCCGGTCTCGGGGGCGGCGAGCTTGGCGAAGGCGACGGACGGCTGCGGCATCGAGGAGGGCTCCGGGAGAAATCGGCGCGGTGGGCGCGGGGAAAGTCGGGGGAATGTGGAGCTTCCGGGGGCGATCGGCAAGCGTCGCGACGTCGGTCGGGCGCGTTGCCGAAAGGCGTCAACCTTTCGTCAACCATGTTTCTTGGCGGTCGGTTAGGCATTCCGCGCTTGGATGGAGAACGGGGACATGGGAAGACGCCGCCGATCGATCGGGTCCGACGACGGACACGATCACGGCGCGATTCCGCGTGAGACTGGCGACGACGGCGCCGCACGCGTGCCCCACAGGGAGGACGACGGAAGAGAATGCGGCTCGTCGAGCGTTACATCTTCCGTCGCGCGGCAGGCGCCTTCCTGCTCACTCTGGTGGCGCTGGCCGGCGTCGTCTGGGTCACCCAGGCGTTGCGCCAGATGAACATCATCACGGCGAAGGGCGCGGCGCTGCTCGTCTTCCTCGAGATCACCGCCCTCGCCCTGCCCTTCCTGGTGATCATCATCGCCCCCTTCGCGCTGCTGATCGCCGCGGTGCAGACGCTCAACGCCTTCAATGCCGAGAGCGAACTGGTCGTGCTCAACGCCTCGGGCGCGTCGCGATTCGTCGTGCTGAAGCCGCTGATGGCGCTCGCCGGCGCGACGGCGTTGGTGATGATGGTGCTCACCACCTGGGGCTCGCCGCTGGCACTCAGAGGGCTGCGCAACGAGCTGACCAAGGTCAACGTCGATCTCGTCGCCAACATCGTGCAGCCCGGACGCTTCGTCGATCTCGAAGGCGGGCTCACCTTCCACATCCGCAATCGATCCGGAGACGGGTCGCTCGCCGGGCTCTTCGTCGAGGATCGGCGCGATCCCGCCACGGCCTTCACCTACGTCGCCGAGCGCGCCGCCATCGTCGGCATGCTCGGCAAGACCCTGCTGGTGATGCGCGACGGAGTGATCCAGCGGCGCACGACCATGGACGGCAACCTCTCGCTGATCGATTTCGAATCCTACGCCTTCGATCTTTCCGGTCTGACGCCGACCAACGTCGCCCCGACCTATCGACCGTCGGAAAGGCCCACGGCCGAGCTGTGGACGGGCTCCGCCGTCGAGCCGGAAGCCGACGCAGCGACGCGGCGCAACGCCGGACGCCTGCGCGCCGAGTTGCACGATCGCCTGTCGCAGCCGCTGCTGCCGCTCGCCTTCGCGGTCGTCGCCTTCCTCGCTCTCGGCGACGCGCGCACCACCCGGCAGGGGCGCGGCTTCGCCATCGTCGCCACCATCGCCGCGGCGGCGGCGCTGCGCGGCGCCCATTTCGCCGCCTCGAGCGCGGCGGCCGGTTCTTCCCTCGCGGTGGCGATGCTCTACGCGGTCCCGGCGGCGACCGTGATCGGCGGTCTGGTCATGGTGGCGAGCGACCGCACACCGTCGTTGCCGGCTCCGGTCGAACGCCTGCTCGACGCCATCGGCGACGGCGTCGGCTTCCTCACCCGCCGACTCGGCGAACGTCTCGGCCTCGGCGGCGGAGGAGAGACGGCATGATCGGCCCCACCCTCGGCTTCTACTTCGGGCGACGTATCCTCAACGCCATCCTGGCGATCTTCGCGGTGGCCTTCGCCATCGTCTTCATGTTCGACTTCCTCGACATGATCCGCGCCACGGTCGATCGACCGAGCTTCCGCTGGGGGATCGCCTTCCAGGCGTCTTTCTTCCGGGTGCCGGCCTTCTCCGAACAGGTGCTGCCCTTCGCCACCCTGTTCGGGGCGATGGCGGCGTTCCTCGCCCTGTCGCGGAAGCTCGAACTTGTGGTGGCGCGCGCCGCCGGCATTTCGGTGTGGCAGTTCACCGCCCCGGCGGTGCTGGTGGCCGCCGGGCTCGGCCTCTTCGCCACGCTCGTCTTCAACCCCTTCGCCGCGGCGATGAAGGAACATTCCGACCGGATGGTGCTGGCGCTGGCCGGCACCGAGAAGAAGACGATGATGGACACGGCGCAGGCGGTGTGGCTGCGCCAGGACGGGGAGGACGGTGAATCGATCGTGCGCGCCGCCCGTGCCGTCGACCGAGGCCTGCACCTCGCCGACGTCGACGTCTTCGCTTTCGACAAGACCGGCAGGTTCCGCGAGCGGATCGAGGCGAAGGCGGCCGACTACGAGGACGGCCGCTGGCGGCTCACGAGCGCGCAGGTCTACACCTCCGGGCGCGATCCACAGGCCTTCGACGTCTATCACCTGTCGACCCGGCTGAAGCGCGAACAGGTCGGCGAGAGCCTGGCGCAGCCCGACACGCTGTCCTTCTGGGCGCTGCCCTCCTTCATCGAAACCGCCCGCAACGCCGGACTGCCCGCCTACCAATTCGAGCTTCAATATCAATCTCTTCTGGCGCGCCCGTTGCTCCTCGTGGCGATGGTGGCGATCGCCGCGACGGTTTCTCTGCGAGTGTTCCGCTTCGGCAACATCGGGCGGATGATTCTCGGTGGCGTCGCCGCAGGCTTCGTGCTTTATGTCGTCGGAGAGGTCGCGCGGGGGCTCGGCGGTGCGGGAATGGTCCCGCCCGCTCTGGCAGCATGGTCCCCCGCGGTGGTCGCGTCGTCCATGGGTTTCACGATTCTGCTGTATCTGGAGGACGGTTAGACATGTTCCGCGCCGTCCTCGATCGGCATGCACCAGAGCGGACTCACCGCACCGGCCGCCGCGGCGGACCGGGCGTGGAGTCATCGCTCGCGGTGGAACCGGCGACGCCGCGGGCGAGTGCGTTCGGCTCACGACCGCTCGGTGCCACGGCCATGGTGCTGCTGGCGTTCGCCTGCCTCGCCGCTCCGGCCGAGGCCGTGCCCGCACCCGCCGCTCCGGCCAAGGTGAAGCCCGCGATCCCGGCGGCGGTGAAGCCGGCTCCGGCCAAGCCGACGGTCAAGGACGAACACATGGTCGTGGAGGCCGATCAGGTCGTCTACGACAACGACGCCGACACGGTGACGGCCGTCGGCCACGTCGAGATCCACTACAAGGGCAACACCCTGACGGCGCGCAAGGTCACCTACCTGCGCGGATCGAAGCGGGTGATCGCCGAGGGCGACGCACGGATGGTCGACAAGGACGGCAACGTCCTGACCTCGCCCAAGCTCGACGTCTCCGACGGCTTCGTCGATGGCTTCGTCGAGTCGCTGCGCATCGACACCATCGACCGCTCGCGCTTCGCCGCGGAGAGCGCCACCCGCTCCGGCGGCGACGTGACGGTGTTCGAGAAGGGCGTCTACACCGCCTGTCAGACCTGCGTGAACGATCCCGCCACCCCGCCCTTCTGGCAGATCAAGGCGGCCAGGATCATCCACAAGCAGCAGGAGAAGATGGTCTATTACGAGGACGCGCGACTGGAGATGGCCGGCATCCCGATCGCGTGGGTGCCCTATTTCCGTCATCCCGATCCGTCCGAGACGCGCAAGACCGGCTTCCTGATGCCGCGGGTGATCGATTCTTCGACGCTCGGCCTCGGCGTCCAGGTGCCGTTCTTCTGGGCGCCGACCCCGGACTGGGACGCGACCTTCTCGCCGGTGGCGCTGTCGCGCCAGGGCGTCCTGCTCGACCTCGAGGTCCGGCACCGCTTCGACGCGGGCGTGGTGACGGCGCGCGTCTTCGGCATCGACCAGATGAACCCGGGCGCCTTCCGCCTGACCAGCGGCGATCGCGAACGCCGCGGGGCGCTGGTGTCGACCGGCCGCTTCACCATCAACGAGAACTGGAAATGGGGCTGGGACGCGACTTTCGTTTCCGACCGGCGCTTCCTCTCCGACTACCGCATCAGCCCCTTCGCCGCCGACCGGTCGGTCTCGACCCTGTTCCTGACCGGCGAGGGGCTGCGCAACCATTTCGACGCGCGGCTCTACCGCTTCTCGGTCTACAACGACGATCTCGCCTACGACAAATACGGCAACAAGCTGCTGTTCGGGTCGGGCACCAGCCTTCAGGACAAGCAACCGGTCGTCCATCCGGTCGTCGACTACGACTTCGTCGCGCCCCGCCCGGTGGCCGGCGGCGAGCTCTCGGCGCATCTCAACCTGACGAGCCTGACGCGCGACAAGACCGACATCGACACCTACGGCCGGGTGCTCGGCATCGCCGGCACCTTCACCCGCGTCTCCGGCATGGTCGGCTGGCGGCGCCAGATCATCGACGACATCGGTCAGGTCTACACGCCCTTCGCCTCGCTGCGCGGCGACGTGTTCTTCGACAAGACGACCGACCCGACACTGGTCGGCTTCGTCAACGACGGCACGCTGGCGCGGGTGACGCCGACCATCGGCTTCGACTACCGCTTCCCCTTCGTCGCCGGGTCGAGCTTCGGCTCCCACACCTTCGAGCCGATCGCCCAATTGGTGGCGCGACCGAACGAGCAGTGGATGGGCAAGCTGCCGAACGAGGATGCGCAGAGCGTCGTCTTCGACGACACCACGCTGTTCCGTCCCGACAAGTTCTCCGGCTGGGATCGCGCCGAGGGCGGCACCCGTCTGAACGTCGGGGCGCAGTACTCTTTCCTCGCTCCCAACGGCGGCTCGCTGTCGGCCCTGCTCGGTCGTTCCTACCTGCTCGCCGGGGCGAATTCCTTCGCCTATCCCGACTACACGCGGCTTATCGCCCAAGCGGCGCTCGGCCGACCGGCACCACTCACCGCCTACGGCTCGGGGCTCGAGACCAACACCTCCGACTGGGTCGCCCGGGTGACGCTCGACAGCGCCACAGGCTTCCGCATCGGCGCGCAGACGCGCTTCGACCACGCCGATTTCACGCTGAACCGCGCCGACATCCAGGCGACCGGCACCAGCGGTCCGCTCTCCGCCGGCATCGGTTGGGCCTATCTGCGCACGCCGCGCGAACTCTATGATCTGCTCACCGCCTACGACACGGCGGGCGTGACCGGGGCGGCGGCGATCCGCAACGCCCTCAAGGACGCGCGCTCCGAGTTGCAGACCCACGCCAACCTGCGGCTGGCGACGAATTGGCGGCTGTTCGGCGGTGTGCGTTACGACCTCAAGAGCAAGTTCATCTCCGGCAACGTCCTCGGCGTCGGCTACGACAACGACAGCTTCTCGATCTCGCTGTCCTACACCGACTCCACCTACACCGCCGTCGACACGTCGACCTTGCCGGTGACGGTCGGCTCGGTCCACGACCAGACCATGTTCCTGCGCTTCGGCTTCCGCACGCTGGGCGACGGTCAGTTGTCCAACAGCCTTTCGAGTTCGAACTGAGCCGTGCCGGCTCGGTCGATCGAAACGGCGGCGCGATCATGATGTCGCCACGCCGACGGCCGATATCGAGGTTGAAGACGTGATATGAACGCCGGCCCGGTCACGGCGCACGCGGCGCCGGACCCACGGGCCGGCCGCGACCGCGGGAAGCGCCGCCGGGGCGAGAGGAGGGACGACGGGATCATGCTGAGACGCGACAGGGGACGCAATTGGGCTCCGGCCTTCGCCAGGATCCTCGCCGGCGCGACGCTCGCTCTCGTCATCTCGACGGCGGGCGCCCTCGCCCAATCGATCAAGGTGGTGGTGAACGGCGAGGCGATCACCTCCAACGAGATCGACACGCGCGCCCGCTTCCTGCGCATGGTCGACCGCACCACCACCGGCGCCTCGGTTCAGCGCGCCGCGGTGGAGGAACTGGTCGAGGAGAGGCTGAAGCTCCAGGAGGCCAAGCGCGTCGGCATGAGCGTGCCGCAGAGTCAGGTCGACGCGGCGTTCGGCAGCATCGCGGCGCGGCTCAAGATCTCGCCGGCCCAGCTCGCACAGGGTCTCTCGGCGCAGGGCATCTCGCCGGAGACGCTGAAGACGCGCATCCGCACACAGATGGTCTGGCAGCAACTGGTGATGGGCCGCTTCTCGCGGCAACTGAAGATCTCCGACAGCCAGATCGTCGACGCACTCGCCAAGAAGGACGGCGGCAAGGGCGCTCAGGACGCGAGCGGAGGGTCGACCTCGGAATACACCATCCAGCAGGTGATCCTCATCGTCCGCGCCCAAGGCGGTGACGCCGCCGCGCGCATGCGGGAGGCGGAGACGCTGCGCGGTCGCCTCTCCGGCTGTGCCGGTCTGGTCGACGCGGTCAAGCCGATCAAGGAATCGATGGTCAAGAGCCTCGGTAAGCGTACCGCCGACGAACTACCGGAGAACTTCCGCGAGGAACTCGGCAAGCTCGAGGTCGGCAGGCTGTCGAAGCCGATGCGCGGGCCCATCGGCATCGAGATGCTGATGATCTGCGACAAGCGCGAAGTCGCCGGCGACCTCTCCATCCGCTCCAAAGTCGAGCAGGACCTGCGCAACCAGGAAGGTGAGGTCTATTCCCGCCGCTATCTGAACGACCTGCGTCGCATCGCGGTGATCGAATACAAGAAGTGAGCGAGGTTCGACCGGTGACCGGGCGAGTGGCTCTCCCTCTGACGCTCACCTTGGGCGAACCCGCGGGCATCGGCCCCGACGTGACGCTCCTCGCCTGGGCGCGGCGGCGGGAGGAGGCCCTGCCGCCCTTCCACGTCGTCGGCGATCCCGAGTTCCTCCGGCGGCGCGCCCGCCGCCTCGGGCTCGACACGCCGATCCGCGCCGTCGATGCCACGGAGAGTCTCGCGGTCTTCGACGAGGCGCTGCCGGTGGTCGACCTCGGCCGGCCGGTGACCGGCGAGCCGGGCCACCCCTCGCCCGGCGACGCGCCGGCGGTGGTGGCGTCGATCGAGGCGGCGGTCGAGGAGGTGCGCCTCGGCCTCGCGGCGGCGGTCGTCACCAACCCGATCCACAAACACGCGCTCTACGCGGCCGGTTTCGCCCATCCCGGCCACACCGAGTTCCTCGGCGATCTCGCCGGGCGCTTCGCCGTGCCGGTCGACGGCGGCCGGTGGCGGCCGGTGATGATGCTCGCCGGACCGGATCTGCGCACGGTGCCGATCACCGTCCACGTGGCCCTGTCGCGCGCCGTCCATGAATTGACGACCGAGCTGATCGTCGAGACCGCCCGCATCGTCGACGCCGACCTGCGCGCCCGTTTCGGTCTCGCCCGGCCGCGGCTGGTCGTCGCCGGGCTCAACCCGCACGCCGGCGAAGACGGGGCGATGGGACTCGAGGAGATCGAGGTGATGCGACCGGCGATCGCGGCGCTCGTCGCCGAGGGGATCGACGTGCGCGGGCCACTGCCGGCGGACACGCTGTTCCACGCCCGGGCGCGGGCGAGCTACGACGCGGCGCTGTGCCCGACCCACGATCAGGCACTGATTCCGGTGAAGACCATCGCTTTCGACGAGACCGTCAACGTCACCCTCGGCCTGCCCTTCGTGCGCACCTCGCCCGACCACGGCACGGCGCTCGACATCGCCGGCGGTGGCCGTGCCCATCCCGGCAGCCTGATGGCGGCGCTGCGCATGGCGGCGGCGATGAGCGGGGGCCGGTGATGGCGCAGATCGACGACCTGCCGCCGCTGCGCGAGGTGATCGCCGCACACGGCCTGTCGGCGCTGAAGTCGCTCGGCCAGAACTTCCTGCTCGACCTCAACCTCACCTCGCGCATCGCCCGCTCGGGCGGCCGGCTCGAGGGCGAGTTGGTGATCGAAGTCGGGCCGGGGCCGGGCGGCCTCACCCGGGCGCTCCTCGCCGAAGGGGCGCGCAAGGTGATGGCGATCGAGCGCGACCGGCGCTGCCTCGCGGCGCTGGCGGAGGTCTCGGCGCATTACCCCGGGCGGCTCGAGGTGATCGAGGGCGATGCGCTGGAGGTCGACTTCGCAGCGATCGTCGGGACGGACGCGGCGGCGATCGGAGCCGATCCGGCGACGCACCGGGCCCGGCTCTGCGCCAACCTGCCCTACAACGTCGCCACGCCGCTGCTCGTCGGCTGGATCCGCGCCGAGCCCTGGCCGCCGTGGTGGTCGGTGGCGACGCTGATGTTCCAGCGCGAAGTGGCCGAGCGGATCGTGGCGACGCCGGATGACGACCATTACGGCCGATTGGCGGTTCTGGCCGGCTGGCGAACCGTGAGCCGCTTCCTCTTCGACCTCGGTCCCCAAGCCTTCACCCCGCCGCCGAAGGTCACCTCCTCGGTGGTGAAGCTGATCCCCCGCCCCTCCCCGGCGACCGTCGACCCGGACGTGCTGGAACGCGTGGTCGCCGCCGCCTTCGGCCAGCGCCGCAAGATGCTGCGCCAATCGCTGAAGAGCCTCGGCCCGAAGGGCGTCGCGGCGATCGAGGCGGCCGGGCTCGCCCCGACGGCGCGGGCGGAGGAGATCGACGTGGCGGGGTTCGTGAGACTGGCGAACGCCTTCGCGGCCGACGGACGGTAGCGCGGACCGGCTCACTCGGCCTTCAACAGCCCTTCGACGAAACCGACGAGGCCGACGCGGCGTTCGCGCTTGAGCCGTTCGGCGCGCAGGATGGCGCGGACCTCCTCGAAGGCGCGTCCGAGGTCGTCGTTGACCACCACGTATTCGAAGCGCCGCCATTCGGCGATCTCGGTGCGCGCATTGGCGAGGCGCTTGGCGATGACCTCTTCGGTATCCTCGGCGCGGCGGTGCAGACGGCTCGCCAGTTCCGTCATCGACGGCGGCAGGATGAACACCGTGACGATGTCCTCGGGCAACTTCTCCACCACCTGGACGGTGCCCTGCCAATCGATGTCGAAGAGCACGTCGCGGCCGGCCTCGAAGGCGGCCTCCACCGGCTCGCGCGGGGTGCCGTAGAAATTGCCGTGGACCTCGGCCCATTCGAGCAGTTCGCCGCGCTCGCGCATCTGCTCGAAGCGGCGCGTGTCGATGAAGTGGTAATGGACGCCCTCGATTTCGCTCGAGCGCCTGCCGCGCGTGGTCACCGAGACCGACAGGGTGATGTCGTTCTCCGTCTGCAGCAACTGGCGCGACAGGGTCGACTTGCCGGCGCCGGAGGGCGAGGCGAGGATCAGGCCGAGCCCGCGGCGGGCTTCGCGCGGCAAGGCTGGCGTCTGGGTGTCGGCGGACATGGGTCGGTCCCGTCGGATGGGCGGACGCGCCGCCGGGGTCATTCGATGTTCTGGATCTGCTCGCGCAACTGATCGACCACCGCCTTGAGATCGAGGCCGATGGTGGTCAGATCACGGTCGTTGGCCTTGGAGCAGAGCGTGTTGACCTCGCGGTTGAACTCCTGGGCGAGGAAATCGAGGCGACGGCCGACGGCGCCGCCGGCGGCCATCAGGCGGCGCGCCTCGGAGATGTGGGCGGCGAGGCGATCGAGTTCCTCGCGGATGTCGGCGCGGGTGGCGATGAGCGCCGCCTCCTGATGCAGGCGCTGCGGATCGAGGGCGGGCACCTGATCCATCAGCGCCGCGACCTGTTCGGCGAGGCGCGCGCGGATCGCCTCGGGCCGGCGCGCCGGGCAGGCTTCGGCGGCGGCGGTCAGTCGCTCGATCTCGTCGACATGGCCGGAGAGGACGCGAGCGATCGCCGCTCCTTCGCTCGCCCGAGCGGCGACGAGGCCGTCGACCGACCGATCGAGCGCGGCGAGCAACGTGGCGTCGAGAGCGGAGCGGGTCGCCTCGTCGTCCTCGACCTCGGTGGTCTCGAGCACGCCCTTGATCGCCAGAATGCCGTCGAGGGTCGGCGCGGTGGCGTCGATCTTCTCGGCGATGCGGTTCATAGCGGCGAGCACGGCGGCGAGCATCTCCTCGTTGACCCGCAACGTGGTGGCGCCGGTCTCGCGCGCCAGCGACAGGGTGACCTGGACGTTGCCGCGGGCCATGCGCTCGGCGATGCGGGCCTTGGCCGGGATCTCCAACCGATCTAGACCGGGCGGCAACCGCAGGCGGACGTCGAGCCCCTTGCCGTTGACCGAGCGCAGTTCCCAAGCCCATCGCTGACCGCAGGCGGATCCGTCGAGCCGGGAGAAGCCGGTCATGCTGTGGAGCGACATGGGCGGTTCCTCGAAGTTGCGGTCGGGGCGCCCGGGCGGACCCTCCCGAGCGTTTCCTCAGTTGGGGGCGGCCCTGGGTGGGGCCGGTTGGCCGGGTGCCGGCCTGACCGGAGGCTTGGTCGAACCGGGCGACGGGGCGATCGGCGGCGGCACCTTGCCCTGCTCGATGGCGCGCCAACGGGCGACGTTGCGATTGTGCTCGTCGATCGTCTCGGCGAAGGCGTGACCGCCGGTGCCGTCGGCGACGAAGAAGACTTCGTTGGTGCGAGACGGATTGGCCACCGCCTCCATCGCCGCACGGCCGGGGTTGCAGATCGGGCCGGGCGGCAGACCCTGGATTCGGTAGGTGTTGTAGGGGTTGGGCGAGGCGAGATCGGCACGGGTTATGGTGCGCCCTTCGAGCCAGGCCTTGCCGCCGTAGATGCCGTAGAGCACCGTCGGGTCGGTCTCGAGCCGCATGCCGCGCCTCAGGCGGTTGATGAAGACCGCGGCGACGCGCGGGCGTTCATCGGCCTTCGAGGTCTCCTTCTCGACGATCGAGGCGAGGATGACGAGTTCGCGCGGGTTGGCGAGGGGAAGGCCCTCGGCGCGATGGGCCCAGATGTCGGCGAGGCGGCGTTCCTGCGCCTTCTTCATCTGCTCGAGGATCTGCTCGCCCGTGGTCGTGCCGCGCGAGTAGCTGTAGGTCTCGGGCAGCAGCGAGCCCTCGTCGGGAATGGCGGTGATCTTGCTCTTGAGGATCGGATCGTCCTTGATCCGCGCCACGATCTGCTCGCTCGACCAGCCTTCCGGGAAGGTGATGCGGTGCTGCACCGAGCGACCCTCGGTGATGATCTCGAGCGCGTCGCGCATCGAGACCTGCGGCGAGAACTCGTATTCGCCGGCCTTCAGATGCTCGGCCGCCTTCATCAGGCGGGTGCCGAGATGGAAGGTCATGGCGTCGGCGACGACGCCGTTCTTCTCCAGCAGGTCGGCGATGCCGCTCGGCGAGGCGTTGGGTGGGACGACCACGACCACCGGCGCGGCGAGCGGTCCCGGCGCTTCGAAGCGCTGTTTGGCGTAGACGACGAAACCGCCGATCGCCACGGCCAGAATGGTGAGGAAACTGAAGACGCCGTTGAGGAAGACGATCGTCGGGTTGCGCGCCGTCTTCGACCGGCTCTTCGAAGGCGGGGGCGGCACCTCCGCCGGCTCGATCGCCGCGCGCGGGCTCTTCGGCGCCGACCGAACGGTCTCGGCGACATGCTCCGGAGCGGGCGGCACGATCTCGCGCGCCGCGGCTTCGACGGACGTCATGTCCTTCGCCGCATCGAGTTCGGCGGGAACCGGAGTGCGCAGGACGCCGTCGGCCGCTTCAGCCTGGTGATCGGTCTTCTCGGAAGTCATGACCCCTCACGGCTCGGGGATATGGTACTCGTTCGCCTCGCGAGGCATGCCGCAGGAACGCGGCGAAAACGAGTCGAGATCGCCTCGTCACGGCGTCGCCGCTCGACGGAGCGCCCGGCGGGGCGATTCTCGCCGGCCCATTAGGACCACCGGAGCCCTCCGACGCAAGACGAGCGATGCGCGCGAGGCGGCGGTCGCCTTCGTGAAACGGCCGACGGCCTCGCCGAAACGACGAGGGGCGCACGGTCGCGCCGAGCGCCCCCTTCCTCGCCGGCTCGTCGCCCGGTTCAGTCGACCTTGCGGAAGATGATGGTGGCGTTGGTGCCGCCGAAGCCGAAGGAATTCGACATGGCGACTTCAACCTTCCGCTTCTTGGCGACGTGCGGGACGAGGTCGAGCTTCGTCTCCACCGAGGGGTTGTCGAGATTGATGGTCGGTGGGCAGACCTGATCGCGGATCGCCAGCACCGAGAAGATCGCCTCGATGGCGCCGGCGGCGCCGAGCAGGTGGCCGGTCATCGACTTGGTCGAGGACATGGCGCAGTTCGCGGTGTGGTCGCCGAGGATGCGTTCAACCGCACCGAGTTCGATGCCGTCGGCCATGGTCGAGGTGCCGTGGGCGTTGATGTAGTCGATCTCGGTGACCGCGATGCCGGCGCGCTTGATGGCGGCCGCCATGCAGCGACGGGCGCCATCCCCGTCCTCGGAGGGCGCGGTGATGTGGAAAGCGTCGCCGGACAGGCCGTAGCCGATCAGCTCGGCGTAGATCTTGGCGCCGCGGGCCTTGGCGTGTTCGTACTCCTCGAGCACCACCACACCGGCACCCTCGCCCATGAGGAAGCCGTCGCGGTCCTTGTCGTAGGGGCGCGAGGCGCGGGTCGGGTCGTCGTTGAAGGAGGTCACAAGGGCGCGGCAGGCGGCGAACCCGGCGATCGACAGGCGATTGACCGCGCTCTCGGTGCCGCCGGCCACCATCACGTCGGCGTCGCCGAAGGCGATCAGGCGGGCGGCGTCGCCGATGGCGTGGGTGCCGGTGGCGCAGGCGGTGACCACCGCGTGGTTGGGACCCTTGAGGCCGTGCTGGATCGAGACGTAGCCGCCGGCGAGGTTGATCAGGCGACCGGGGATGAAGAACGGCGACACGCGGCGCGGGCCGCGCTCCTTGAGGGTCAACGAGGCGTCGTGGATGCCGCCGATGCCGCCGATGCCCGAACCGATGAGCACACCGGTGGCGTACTGGTCTTCGGCGGTGGTCGGGTGCCAATCGGCGTCGTCGAGCGCCTGGGTGGCGGCGGCGACGGCGAAGGTGATGAATTCGTCGACCTTGCGCTGTTCTTTGGGATCCTGCCACTGGTCCGGGTCGTAGGTCCCCTCGGTGCCGTCGCCGCGCGGGATGCGGGCGGCGATCTTGCAGGCGAGATCGTCGACCTCGAAATCGGTGATGCGCACCGCGCCGCTCTTGCCGGCGAGAATGTTCGACCACGTCGTCTCGACGCCGCAGCCCAGCGGCGTGACCATGCCCAGACCCGTGACGACTACCCGACGCATCGCGACCTCTCTCCGATGTGATTTCCGATCTCACCTGTGACGAACACCACGACCGCCGCGACGCGCCGCGGGCCGGACGAAAGAGCCGTCCGAGCTACCCACGACACGAAACGCGACGCGCCGACGTGACGTCCCTGTCCCGGGCACCCCGACGGGGCACCCGACGCGTGCACGCCGGCCACGGGGGCCGGCGCCACGTCTTCGTCGTTCCTGATCACGCCCGGCGACGTCGAGCGACCCCGACGCCACGGCGCGATACGGCCTCAGGCGGCCACGTTCTTCTCGAGGAACTTGACCGCGTCGCCGACGGTCAGGATCGTCTCGGCGGCATCGTCCGGAATCTCGACGCCGAATTCTTCCTCGAACGCCATGACCAGCTCGACCACGTCCAGCGAGTCGGAGCCGAGATCGTCGATGAAGCTCGCGTTCTCGGTCACCTTCTCGGCGTCGACGCCGAGGTGCTCGACAACGATCTTCTTCACGCGTTCAGCGATGTCGCTCATGTGCTTTTCTTCCCAGAACTGGATGAACCGACCCCGAAACCACCGGCGATGAGCCGGCGCCCCGACACGAACTCCGTACGGAACCTCGGGGCTCTCACCCGCGGCACCGGATGCCGCGAGGCACCCCGGAGAAGATCGCCCCGGCGGAACCGGACCGACCCTTCGAACCCGCCACGGCGCCTCTTCGGAGATGCCTTCGCGGGGAAATTCCCGATGTCCGCTCTTCGCCCCCCGGCTACCGGACCGGAGGGAGGATGAGGTCATCCACCCCCTCGACCGGAACGTCCACCGCCCGCCCTCTTCGGGCCGGACCGGGTCGTGCTAGCACACTTTCCGGGCCTTGACCAGTGAGAGGCAGCACCGTGAAAACGCGTTCCCGAGATGCTGCAAGGACGGGAATTCGTTCAATCAAATCATGGCCATACCGCCGTTGACGTGGATCGTCTGACCGGTGGTGTAGGCGCTTTCGTCGGAGCCCAGGAAGACGACCGCGGCGGCGATCTCGGCGGCGGTGCCGAGACGGCCCGCCGGCACCGCGCCGAGGATGCCTTCCTTCTGCTTGTCGTTGAGCACGTCGGTCATCGGCGTCTCGATGAAGCCGGGGGCGACGCAGTTCACGGTGATGTTGCGGCTGGCCACTTCCTGGGCCAGCGACTTGGTCATGCCGATCATGCCGGCCTTGGCGGCGGCGTAGTTGGCCTGCCCGGCGTTGCCGGTGACGCCGACCACCGAGGTGATGCCGACGATGCGACCCGCGCGGCGTTTCATCATGCCGCGCAGGGCGGCGCGCACGAGACGGAAGCCGGAGGTGAGGTTCACCTCGAGCACCTGATCCCACTCGTCGTCCTTCATGCGCAGGGCGAGATTGTCGCGGGTGATGCCGGCGTTGTTCACCAGGATGTCGAGCCTGCCGAGCTTCGTCTCGACCGCCGGGACCAGCCCATCGACCGAGGCGCGATCGGCGAGGTTGGCGACGAAGACCTCTGCGCGCTCGCCGAGCTCGGTCTTCAACTCGTTCAGGACGGTCTCGCGGGTACCCGAAAGGGCCACGGTGGCACCCTGCGCGTGGAGAGCGCGGGCGATGGCGGCGCCGATGCCGCCGGTCGCGCCGGTGACGAGAGCGACCTTGCCGGTCAGATCGAACATGGGAGATCTCCTCGGGTCGAAGTTGCGGATGCGACGAAGCGGCGCGGCGCGGCGCACGACGATCAGACGATGGCGACGACCATCTTCTCGATGTCCTCGGGCGTGTTGACGGCGACGCCCTCGACCCCGTCGACGATGCGCTTGACGAGGCCGGTCAGGACCTTGCCCGAGCCGATCTCGTAGAGGCGGGAGACGCCGTGGTCGGCGAGGTACCTGACGCTCTCGCGCCAGCGCACCGTGCCGGTGACCTGCTCGACGAGGCGTCTGCGGATCTCGTCCGGGTCGGAGATGGCCCGCACCAGGACGTTGGAGACGACCGGCACCACCGGGCGGGCGATCTCGACCTGCGCCAGCGCCTCGGCCATGGCATCGGCGGCCGGCCGCATCAGGGCGCAATGGAAGGGGGCGGAGACGTTGAGCAGCATCGCCCGCTTGGCGCCGCGACCCTTGGCGATCTCCACGGCGCGCTCGACCGCGGCCTTGGAGCCGGAGACGACCACCTGGCCGTCGGCGTTGTCGTTGGCGGCCTGACAGACCTGGCCCTGCGCCGCTTCCGCAGCGACCTCGGCGGCGGTGGCGAAGTCGAGACCGAGGAGCGCCGCCATGGCGCCCTCGCCGACCGGCACGGCCGCCTGCATGGCGCGGCCGCGGATCTTGAGCAGGCGCGCCGCGTCGGCGATCGAGAAGGCGTTCGCCGCGGCGAGCGCCGAATATTCGCCGAGCGAATGGCCGGCGACGAAGGCGGCGTCTCGCTTCAACGACACGCCCTTCTCCTCGAGCACGCGCATCGCGGCGAGGGAGACGGCCATCAGCGCCGGCTGGGCGTTCTCGGTCAGGGTCAGTTCCGCCTCGGGGCCCTCCCACATCAGCTTCGACAGGTTCTGGCCGAGCGCCTCGTCGACCTCGGCGAAGACGCGCGCGGCGGTCGGATAGGCATCGGCGAGGGCCTTGCCCATGCCGACGGCCTGGGAACCCTGTCCGGGGAAGGTGAAAGCGGTGGTCATGTGGATCGCCTCGGTCTTCGTGGTCGCCTCGACGCTGGCTCGCCGGACGGACTCCGTTTTCTCTCGCGCCACGGCGCGGCCGGTCGCGATCGACGCGCCCGGGCGGGCGTATCAGCGCCGGAGCACGCGAGAAGTCAAGAGCACCCTTCTTCCGTTCGCACCCGCGCGCGAGGCGGTGCGGCCGGGCGAGAATGGGAACCCACTCATCGGACTCGACTTCCGCATGCAATATCGGTTGCGTGCATGCGTGGATCGAACCCCGTTCTCCCCCTTACCTTGCGTCGGCGTCGCTTTCGACGCGCCGTCGCCGAGCCCAGGGGGAGCCGAACATGGCCATACTCTTCACCCATTCCATCGCATCCTTCGACGACAGCCACCAGCCGACCGGGAGGATCGTCACGCGCAACGACGGTCCCTTCGGCCTGCCCAATCCGCATCTCGAATGGAAGCGGCTGCACCACGAGTTGGTGCTGACCGTCGAGGGGCCCGACGACCTGCGCGACGCGGTGAACGGCTGCCTCCAACAGGCCGCCGTCGCCGCGGCGATCGCCGGCCTTTCGGCCGCCTTCCTCGGTGCCGGCCTCGGCGCGACCGGCCCGGCGCTGGAGGTCTTCAAGTCGGTCTTCACCGCCTGCATCGGCCGGTCGATCGACGTCCGGCTCGACGACCGCTCCGAGTGGATCGTCTGGGTCATGTGACGTCGACGGCCGAAGGCACCGGCGCGGGATCGGGCGCTCGAAGGCGCGTCGACGCCCGATCCCGCGCCGAAGCACCGGACGCGGCCGTGAGGACCACCCTCGGTCGGTTCCGGGAAGCATCGACGGATCGCGACCCTTCGGCGACCCCGGTGCGCCGCGACGTCGATGCGGCGTCGCGGTGCTTGCGGGAGCCTCGCGGTCGTGCTCTTCGAATGTCCGCATGGAACCGACCCTCCTCTCCCTCGTCACCACCGGCTTCGTGCTGGGCTGGTCCGTCGCCTGGCCGCCGGGGCCGATCAACGCCGAGATCGCGCGGCGCTGCCTCGCCGACGGCTTCCGGTCGGGCTTCGGCGTGCTCCTCGGCGCCTGCGCCGGCGATGCGCTGTGGGCGGTCCTGGTGGCGCTCGGGGTCGGCACGCTGTTCACCGGCGAGACGATGCGGCTCGTCATGGGCGTGGTCTCGGTCGGTCTGCTCCTCGCCCTCGCCCTGCTCTTCTTTCTCGGCGCGCTCGGCTCCTGGCGCGCCGGGCCGGGCACCGCGCCGGCGACGCCGAGCCGCTTCGATTCGAACCGCGCCGGCGTCCTCCTCGGCGCCACCATGGCGCTGACCAGCCCTTGGAACGTCGCCTTCTGGCTCGCCGCCATCGGCCGGCCGGAGATGACCCGGCTCGGCACCGCGTCGATGCTGATCGTCGCGGCGGCGGTGCTGGCCGGAGCGCTCACCTGGGGCCTCCTGTGGTCGGCCTCCGTCGTCCTCCTCCACCGCCGCTTCGATCAGGGAGGAACGCGCGACTGGTGGGGCATCACGGTGAAGGGGCTGACGGCGGTGTTGATGCTGTGGTTCGCTTGGGGGTCGGCGCGGGCGTTGATGGGGGGATGAGGGTCACGTCTCGTAGTAGACGCGAGTCTTCTCGTGCCCTCTCAGGCTCTTCGGCCGATAAGGCTTCTCCTCGTGAAGATGCAAGACGGTCGACAGATCAAATCGAGGCAGGACGTTCACGTCCAACCTTGCGTCGACCGGGATTCGCCGGTCGATCTTGCGGGCGAACCGGAAAGTCCAAGATTTCGTCTCGTCGTGCTGCATTCCCCCTGGTGCGGGATAGAGACGCAGTACCGTCGTGTCGACGACGAGCGGATCGGGAATACGAGTTGCCTCGTTCACCATCCAGGCGAGAGCCGCGTCGGACAGACGCGACTGGGTCTCGGGATATCCACCTCCGATATCGGCATGGTTCCCAGCGAACCAGATCTGCTGGAGCCAATCCGGCTGCCCGGCCGCCACTTCTCGAAGCTCCGTCACGTTGCCCCAAGGGACGCGATCGAAATCGGCGCGGCGCTCGTCGATCGCCAAGGCGTGACGAGCCCAGCCGACGTTGGTGTTCAGCGTCTTGTCATAAAAGCGCATGTGCAGCGGGTTGAGGTGGGCGGTCGTCCACCATGGGTGCCCTTCCAAGCCGAAGGCCACTTTGAAATGGGTCTTGAGGTACCAGATGCCAGCGAACCCGGCGGCGAAGACGAGGAGGAGGACCACCCAGGCCACGAAGCTGCCGAACCAGAGGTGCAGAAAAGCTGACGCGATTGTCACGCAGGTCAGCGCCATGGCAATCGACACCACGAGCGAAGCGGAATTCCAGACGGTTGCCACCGTGTCGAAGACGCCGATGAAATGCGGGTAGGCGTCGGTCGACGCGCAACGACTGCGGAACCGCGCCGCCAGTGCCCGCCTTTGTTCGATGTAACGGTCTTCCTTGTTCGTCCCCTTCCGTTCCCAAGAAACGTGTTGATAGACATCTTCGACAGCTTCTCGAGCCAGACGTCGAAGCGTGCCAGCGTCCTTCTTCAGTACCTCACCATTGATCCGACGGGGAACACCGCAGAAGTGCAGGACGGCAGCCAAGCATCGAACCGTATAGGCGCCGCGGCTGAAGCCGAATAAAAAGATGCGGTCACCAGGTTCGTAGACCCGTAGGATCGCCTCATAACAGTCTTCGATGTTCTTGGTCAGCCCGAGGCCGGTGGCTTGGCACATCAGATTGTACAGTCCGGCCCAGACAGTGCCGAAGAAGCCATATTTGGGAGGCACCGTACCTATTCCGGGATCGTAGAAGGCGTACTGCCGGTTCGGATCGACGGAGGAATCGGGACCGCACTTGGAGGCTCGATAGAGCTTATAGACGTTGGTTCGGTTCTCCTCGAACCGTTCGCCACTGCGTTGACCCGTTCCATCCGAGAAGATCACGATGTTCTTCGTCATGGCATCCCCTCCGGTTGCCAAAGGGCGATGCTACACCCGTTCGAAACGATGAACAAAGGTTGCACGGCGACCAGCATGACGCCCTCTTGTTTCGTCGACGATCCCAGAGCGGCGAGATCGAGACTACGATGCCGTCCTCCTTCCCCCCTTGCATCCCGCGCCAAAACCTGTAGAACCCGCGCATTCCGTCGGGCACCCGGCCGGGGGCTGAACGGACGGTCGTGTCTTTTCGCGTGTGGATCATGACGGAGCGGTGCTCCGGAGGGGTCATCGGCGGGAAGGCCGGCAGGATCGAGGTTCGATCCGTCGTCCCGTGTCTCCGCTCACCGACAGTCATCGTTTTCGGGCTCTTCCTCGGAGGGTCCCGGGAGGCTTGGCGCCGGTGTCCGAGGGGCGACGTTCCGCAGAGGAGCGTCCAACCGAGCGAAGAAAGGTTCCACATGCCGCTCTATGAGCACGTGTTCCTGGCGCGCCAGGACGTGTCGGCGCAGGCCGTCGACACGCTGATCAACCAGTACAAGACCATCGTCGAAGGTCTCGGTGGCAAGGTCACCAAGGTCGAGAACTGGGGTCTGAAGTCCCTCGCCTACCGGATCAAGAAGAACCGCAAGGCGCACTACGCCCTGATGAACATCGACGCTCCCGCTCCGGCGATCGCCGAAGTCGAGCGTCAGGAGCGCCTGTCGGAAGACGTGCTGCGCTTCATCACCATCCGCGTCGACGAGCTCGAGGAAGGCCAGTCGGTCATGCTGCAGAAGCGTGATCGCGACGAGCGCCGCGACGAGCGTCGCGGTGGTGAGCGCGGCGATCGTGGTGACCGCGGCGACCGCGGTGATCGCGGCCCTCGCCGTGATCGTGGTCCGCGTCGTGACGACGTCGAATTCGGTGCCGAGGAGAACGAGTGATGGCCGAGAACTCTTCCGCCGCCCGCCGGCCCTTCTTTCGCCGTCGCAAGACCTGCCCGTTCTCCGGCGCCAGCGCCCCGAAGATCGACTACAAGGACGTGAAGCTGCTGCAGCGCTTCATCTCCGAGCGCGGCAAGATCGTTCCCTCCCGCATCACCGCGGTCTCCGCCAAGAAGCAGCGCGAACTCGCCAAGGCGATCAAGCGCGCCCGCTTCCTCGGCCTGCTGCCGTTCGTGATCAAGTGATCGCGAGCCACGGCTCGCGGTCTCTCCACGGGTGAGGCGACGCGTCGCGGTCGTTCCGCGACGACGAGATCGAGGCGGGCTCTCGGGCCCGCCTCCCCTCCTCCGGCCTCGGCTGGGGAGACGTAGGGCGACGCCGCCGGCCCGACGACGAACAGGCGCCGAACGATCGGGTTGGGGCGGGATCGCCTCTAACCGCCTCGACCAGAGACGGGACAGCTGGGCCACATGACGAGAGAACTCTCGGCCCCTCCTCTGTTGATCGGCCTCGGTGCCGGCCTCGCCTCGGCGCTGCTCTTCGCGGCGCTGGTGGGTGGGACCGTGCTCGCGCTGCCGCTGTTCCTGCTGGCGCCGCTGCCCCTCGGCATCGCCGCGCTCGGCTGGGGGACGCGCACCGGGCTCCTCGCCACCGGCGTCGCCGTGGTGGCGCTGTGGGCCGGTCTCGGCATGCCGGCGACCATCTCCTTCCTCCTCGCCGACGCCGCGCCGATCCTCGTCGGCGCCCATCTCCTCGGCCTCGCCCGTCTCGGCGACCCGGACGATCCCGCCTCGCGCGAATGGTATCCTCTCGGCCGGGTGCTCCTGGCGCTCGCCGGAACGGTGGCCGTCGCCACGGTGATCGGCGGCGTCGCCATCGGCTTCGATCCGCAGGAGACGGCGGCGCAGGTCTCGGCCGCATTCCATCATATGACCTCCGGCGGCCCGACGGCGCCGGTGCCGGCGCCGGACGCGGTGCGCGTCGACCCGATGGTGCAGGCGACGGTCCGTCTGATGCCGGCCTTCTTCCCGGCGAGCTGGCTGATGGTGGTCATCTTCGACCTGTGGGCGGCGACCAAGGTGGTGGCCCGGTCCGGCCGCCTGACGCGCCCGGCGGAAGATGCCGCGGCGGTGGAACTGCCGGTCGGCGCCGGCCTCGCCCTGGCCGCGACGCTCGCCGCCGCCTTCCTCGACGGGACGATCGGGCTCCTCGCCTCGGTCGTCGCCGGCGCCCTGTTCGCGACCCATTTCCTCGTCGGGGCCGGGGTGATCCACACCCTCGCCCGCCGCAGCGAGGCGCGGATCATCATCCTCGCCGTCGTCTGGGGCCTCGTCCTGCTCTTCACCCTGCCGGTGGCCGCCGTGGCACTCGTCGGCCTCCTCGAACCCCATCTGGGCCTGAGGCGGCGTCGATCGTCGGCCGGCCCCAGCTGACCCCTTTTTCCGAACACCCAAGAAGGAGTGAACCCATGGAAGTCATCCTGCTCGAGCGCGTCGGCCACCTCGGCCAGATGGGCGACGTCGTCAACGTCAAGCCGGGCTTCGCCCGCAACTTCCTGCTGCCGCGCGGCAAGGCGCTGCGCGCCACCAAGGCGAACCGTGAGTTCTTCGAGAGCCAGAAGGTGCAGCTCGAGGCGCGCAACCTGGAGCGAAAGGCCGAGGCCGCGGCGGTGGCCGAGAAGCTCGACGGCCAGAGCTTCATCGTCGTCCGCTCGGCGGGCGAGATGGGCCATCTCTACGGTTCGGTGTCGAGCCGCGACATCGCCGACCTGATCACCGCCGGCGGCTTCTCGGTCGCCCGCTCGCAGGTCGAGCTCTCCGCCCCGATCAAGGCCGTCGGCCTGCACTCGGTTTCGATCGCGCTGCACCCGGAAGTCCACGCCAAGGTCACGGTCAACATCGCCCGTTCGCAGGAAGAGGCCGAGCGTCAGGCCCGCGGCGAGGCGGTCATCACCCGCGACAACGAAGAGATCTTCGTGCGCGAGGTCGGCCCGATCACCGACGAGGAAGGCTACCACGAGGAGGCGTGAGCCTCCTCGCGAGAGCACCGGGGGCGTGCGCCTCCACCACCGACCAACGAAGAGAGTCGGGCGGCGACGCCCGGCTCTTTCGCGTTTCGCGGTCCCGCCCCCTCGTCACGGCGGACGAAAGGGCGGGTCCGTCAGTCGAAGGTGTCGTTGCCGTTGCTGGGGAAGAGTTTGAAGGTCCGGTGTTCGGTGAACTCGGCGATCTTCATCTTCTCCAGCCGGCGCAGGCCGCGCGACAGGGTCTCCGGCGAAGTGCCGACGAGCGCGGCGATGTCGCGCTTCATCAGCGGGGTTTCGACCTCGATCACCTCGTCTTCGATCTCCGGGGATCCGGCCAGGGTCAGGAGCGTTCGATAGAGCCGTTCCGGGACGTCCTGGGTCGACAGGCGGAAGATGTGCTCCTCATAGGAGCAGGTCTGTGCCGCCGCCTGCTGCATCAGTTTGAGGAGAAGCTCCTCACTGGAGTGCAACACCGATTCGAAGCGGTCGGCGGCGACGGCGACGAGTTCGCTGTGGCCGATCGACTGGCAGCTCGAGCGATGGACGCGACCACCGAGCAGGTCCTGCCAGCCGAGCAGCGAGCCGACCTCATGGGTGCCGAACATCGCCATCCGCCCGTCCTCGTCGATGCGCTCGAGCACCAGCGTGCCGCGGGTGGCGAGGTAGACGAAATCGACGTGCGAGCCTTGGTGGAAGACGTAGGAGCGCGGTCGGAAATGCGTCGCCACCGCACTCTCCTGGGGGAACAGGCGGCGGACCACGTCGACCAACGTATCACCCTCGCCGGATCCGGAACGGGTCTTCAGCGATCGTGTCTCGACCATAGCGGCGTTCTTTCCAGAGGAATGACGTTGCCGGCCCGTTCGACGAGAACGGGCAGGTAGATCTCGAGCGAGCTGCCGACCGGCGAGGTGACCCTCGACTGGATCCAGCCGCGGGCACCGTCGACGACCAGCCGCACGATGGCGAGCGACAACTCTTCACCCCGCCCTTCGCGGACACGACTGGTCTGCAGGCGGAGGACCTTGGTCAGGGTGCGCGACGCCTCGGTCGAGCGGTCGTCGGCGATGGAAATGCACAGGTGGCGGCCCTCGTCGGTGGTGCGCAACTCGGTGCGCAACGTCACGACCCCGGGTTCGGTCCCGAGCGTCTCGCCGACGTAGGCCACGAGATTCGAGATCATGTGGTCGGCCGCCTCGGGATCGCAGGACACCCGCGTCTCGCGAGCGTCGAAGCGGGTTTCGAGCAGGATGCCCGGGGGCACCTTCGGCCCGAACTCGGCGAAGGCGGCGGCGAGGCGATCGACCACGTCGACGGCGCGAGCCGGACCGCCGCCATCGGCCGTCTGCTTCAGATGTTCGGCGAGACGCTGGGTGCGCAACGCGACGTCGTGGATCTCGCGAGCGGTGCGCCACAACGGCGAGTCGGTCGGCAGTTCTCGCAGGATCTTCTCTGCGTTGCGGCGCAGCGGCGTCCACAACTGCGACAGTTCCGAACCTATGCCGGAAGCGATCCGGTTGGTGGTCATCGACAGATGGCGGCGATCGAGTTCGTCCTGGAGACGGCGGCGCTCCAGTTCCGCCTGTTTGGCCGCGGTGACGTCGAGGGCGACGCCGTCCCACAGGCGCCCGTTTCCGGTCTGGGTGGCCGAGGCGAGAATGCGCACCCAGATCTGGCGCTTGTCGGTGCCGCGGCGCAGCCGGCACTCGAAATCGAGCGGGCCGAGGCCGATGCGGCGCAGGAAGCGCAGGAGCGCGATGCAGTCGGCCGGCTCGATGCCGGCGCGCAGGACGGAACCGAGCCGGCGGTCGAGAACATCCTCGTCGCGCAGATCGATCAACTGGCGCAGCTTGCGGCTGACGGCGACGACGCGCGCCGGTTCGCCGTCCACCTGCGCGATGCGGAAGACGATGCCGGGAAGCGTGTCGAGGGTGGTGCGCAGGCGATCGGCGGTCTCGGTGCCGCGGCGCGCCTCGAGCAGGTCACCCTGGATGAGGCGGTCGCGCAACGCCACCACGTCGCGGGCGAGGCCGGCGACGTCGTCCTGGCCGCCGGCATCGGGGATCGCCACCAGCCGTTCGCCGTCGGCGAGCCGGCGCAGGGCGGTGCCGAGGCGATGGAGCGGCGGCAGCACGCTCCAGCCGAGCAGAAGGATGAAGGCCAGGGACGCCGCCACGACGAGGACGATGCCGCCGCCGACCAGGGTCACGTGGCGCCGCGCCGTGTCGGCGAAGGCGGCCGCGCGTTCCTCGACCTCGGCGACGAACTTCTTCTCGATCGCCCGCATGCGCTGCAGCCGCTGGCCGGTGGTGTCGGACCAGTCGACGGCGGTCGGGCGTCCGAGTTCGACGGTCTCGATGCCGCGCCGCATGCTCTCCATCCGCGGCGAGACCGCGGTGGCGGCGGAGAAGAGGTCGGTGATGCGCCCCTCCGAGAGGGTGACGAAGGCGCGCGTCAGCGTCTCCTGCTCGGTGGCGAGCTGGGCGACGAACTTCGGGTCGTGCGAGACGACGTTGACCATGACGCCGGCGAGCAGCGAGGTCCCGAGCATGCGTTCGGCGCCGGCGCGTTCGCGCGCCTTGAAGATGAAGACGTAGGAACTGAGCCGCCGGGCGACGTCCGAGGGCTCGACCGTCCGCGTCGCCGCCGCGACCATCTCCATCAGATCGGCGACGATGGTCTCGTAGTACTCGATGGTGTTGTAGACGTCGAAGCTGCCGGTCTGGACGTCGGAACGCGAGCGCGGCAGCAGGGCGAGCGATGCTTCGGCGTTGTCGAGGGCGTCGGCCACCGGCCCGTTCCGGAAATCCCCCCGCATCTTCTCGGCCACTTCGCGAAAGTGGGAGATCGCCGTGTCGGTGCGGATCAACTGCTCCTCGAGGAGGGCCCGATCGCGCCGCGGCGAGCCGACGATCATGATCGCCTGGTTTCCCTCCTCCTGGAGTTCGTAGACGAGGTCGGCGATGCGCACGTCGATTTCGACCACCTCGCGCAAGCGCTCGGCCGAACGGCTTCCCTCCACCAGCCCGCGATGGAACATGAAGGTGAGCGCCAGCACGATCATCAGCGGGATCGCGCCGATGAGCATCAGACGCCGACGCAACGAGATCGACCGGATGCCGAAACGACGCAACAGGCGCCGCCGCGCCCCGCCGGGAGCGAGGTCGCCGACGACGGCCGCGTCCTGACGGCCGATGTGATCGTGCAGCCAGGCCCGCACGAAGGCGATGATCCGGCCCATCTGTTCGGAATCGCGCACGTCGAGGGGATGCGACACCAGCCATGAGCGCGAGGTGATGAATTCGGAATGACGGCGGTCGAGGTCGTCGTTTCCGAGATCCCGCAGAATGCGGGCCTCGGCCTCGAAGTGGCGGTCGAAGGCGGCGAGGAAGGACTGCAGCAGCCGCGCCACGGTGCGGCGATGACCACGCGCGTGCGCGATCTCGATCTTCGCCAGAAGGTCGAGCAGGCGGGCATGATCGGCCTCGATCATCCCCATCCCGACCGTCTCGGAGGCCTTTCGCATGATGGTCGACCGAATTCCGCCGCGGATGCGGCCATACGAGAATCGGTGCCGCCGGGAAGCGTCGGCATCGCTCGTGCGCCCGGAGATTCGTTCATCTTCTCAGGGAGGCCGCCCTGACGCAGATCAAGCGGCGGGCGGGCGGACCTGTGTCGGATCAGCGCAGTTCGCGGTCTCGGGGCGGGCGAGTCGCCGGCGATCGGCGAAGCTCGCGCCGGTCAAGTCGGATAAACTCGGTGTCCGAATCATTCCTGTGGACGAACCGGTATGAACCGGACGCCGCTTCCGGGGGGGGGCGGGGGTCGTTAAGACTTTCTCAACCTCTTTTCCGCCGTCACAGCCACCGGCCGCCGCGCCATGAAAGCACCCATCCGTCGCGTCGACGACCTCGTCCCGGCGCTCGCCCGCGTCGCTCCCCACAACGCCGAAGCCGAACGCCAGCTTCTCGGCGCGATCCTCGTCAACAACGAGACCTATTATCGCGTCTCCGACTTCCTGGAGCCGGCGCATTTCCTGCTCGAGCCGCATCGCACCATCTACGAGCGCACGGGGCAGTTGATCCGCGCCGGCAAGGTCGCCTCGCCGATCACGCTGAAGACCTTCTTCCCCGTCGACGCCCAGATCGCCGACATGAGCGTGACGCAGTACCTGCTGCGGCTCGCCTCCGACGCCACCACGGTGATCAATTCGGAGGACTACGGCCGCGTCATCCAGGAGCTGGCGGTCCGGCGCAACCTGATCCGCATCGGCGAGGACATGGTCAACATCGCCTACGACGCGCCGGTCGACATGCCGCCGCGCGCCCAGATCGAGGACGCCGAGCGGCGGCTGTTCGAACTGGCGGAACAGGGGCGTTACGACGGTGGGTTCGTCTCCTTCTCCGACGCGCTGCGCGGCTCGATCGAGATGGCGGCGGCGGCCTTCCAACGCGCCGGCAAGCTCTCCGGCATCTCCACCGGCATCGCCTCTCTCGACCAGCGGCTCGGCGGGTTGCAACGCTCCGACCTCGTCATCCTCGCCGGCCGCCCGGCGATGGGCAAGACGTCGCTCGCGACCAACATCGCCTTCAACATCGCCGCCGCCCACCGCACCGAGGAGCAGCCGGACGGCACGATGAAGACGGTCGACGGCGGCGCGGTCGGTTTCTTCTCGCTCGAAATGAGTTCCGAGCAGCTCGCCACCCGCATCATCTCCGAACAGGCGGAGATCCCGTCGAACAAGATCCGCCGCGGCGACATCACCGATGCGGAGTTCGAGAAGCTGGTCGGCGCGGCGCAGACGATGCAGTCGATCCCCTTGTGGGTCGACCAGACCGGCGGCATCTCGATCGCCCAGTTGGCGGCGCGGGCGCGGCGGCTGAAGCGCCAACGCGGGCTCGACGTGCTGATCGTCGACTATCTCCAACTCCTGACCGGCTCGTCCAAGAAGGGCGACAACCGCGTCCAGGAGGTGACCGAGATCACCACCGGCCTCAAGGCGCTGGCCAAGGAGCTCAACGTGCCGATCCTGGCGCTGTCGCAATTGTCGCGTCAGGTCGAGAACCGCGACGACAAGCGGCCGCAACTCTCGGACCTGCGCGAATCCGGCTCGATCGAGCAGGACGCCGACGTCGTCATGTTCGTCTATCGCGAGGAATACTATCTCAAGAACCAAGAGCCCCAGGAGAAGGGCACCGACGCCTGGTTCAAGTGGGAGGAGAAGTTCAACCGGATGCGCGGCATCGCCGAGGTGATCGTCGGCAAGCAGCGCCACGGCCCGACGGGTTCGGTCGAACTGCACTTCGCCGGTGAGTTCACCCGATTCTCCGACCTCATCCGCGACGATCACATGCCGGAACGGCGGGATTGATCGGACACGGGGTCGCCGTATCGGCCCGGCCGGCTCCACATCGCGCCGCTCGCGGTACGGCGGTGCGCGCGTGCGCCACCCTCTCTCTTCAGCTCTTCCTCGTGATCCGCCCGAGGAGCAGCGCCGCGACCAGCGCGGCGGCGTGGAGCGCCGCGACGAACCCCACCACCGCGCCCCATCCGCCGTGGGTCCAGGGCAGGCCGCCGAGCGAGCCGGCGACCGAGGAGCCGAGGTAATAGGCGAGGAGATAGAGCGAGGAGGCGTGGCCGAGATCGGTGCGGGCGAGAAGACCGATCCAGCCACTGGCCGCCGCATGGGCGGCGAAGAAGCCGGCGGTCAGGAGCGCGATGCCGGCGACGACGGCGACGAGCGAGGCGGGCAGCGTGACCAACAGGCCGAGGACGGAGAGCGCCGTGCCGCCGACGATCACCGGGGCGCGGCCGAAGCGGTCGGCGGCGCGGCCGGCGATCGGCGAAGCGAGAATGCCGAAGAGATAGACGACGAAGATCGAGCCGACCGCCGCCTGACCGAGTTCGAAGGGCGGTTCGGCGAGGCGGAAGCCGACGTAGTTGTAGGTGGTGACGAAGCCGCCCATCGCCAGGAAGCCGATGGTGAAGGTGAGCGCCAGCGCCGGGTTCGCCAGGTGCCGGCCCCAGGTGGCGAGATGGGCGGAGAGCGGGCGGGCGGGGCGGGGCGTGAAGTTCCGCGACGGCGGCAGCAGCACGAGAAAGCCGATCGCCGAGGCGAGACCGAGACCACCGATCACCGCCAGCGCCATGCGCCAGTCGGCGACCTCGGCGACGAGGCCGGTGAAGACGCGGCCGGCCATACCGCCGAGCGCGTTGCCGCCGATGTAGAGGCCCATGGCGGTGCCGAGGCCGGCGGGCTCGATCTCCTCGGCGAGATGGGCCATGGCGACCGCCGGCGCGCCGCCGAGCGCCACGCCCTCGAGCGCCCTGACGACCAGCAGCAGATGCCAAGTCGGCGCGAAGGCGGCGGCGAGTTCGAGGACGGCGGCGGCGACGAGCGAAGCGAACATCAGCTTCTTGCGGCCGATCGATTCGGAAAGCGCCCCGGTGACGAAGATCGAGATCGCCAGAAAGGCCGTGGTCAGCGACAGGGCGAGCGAGCTCTCGGCGGCGCCGACGCCGAAATGCTCGGCGAGGAGGGGAAGGAGCGGCTGGGTGCAGTAGATCTGCGAGAACACCGCGTAGCCGGAGAGGAACAGCGCCCAGTTGATCCGCGCATAGGCCGGCGTACCGCGGCGGATGCGGATCGACTCGGGGCGCGGCGGCGGCGGGGCGGGTTCGGCGGGGCCGACCGGGTTCGACATCGATCATCCGCGAAAGAGCGCTCCGCGAAGGCGGGCGGCGGTTCCCTCTGTTTACCGGGTCCGGCGCGACTTGCCAGCCGTACCCGCCGCATGGCGGGGTCGCGGGACCGAGGGGCGGCGGCAAGGCTCTTCGCGGCGGCGCGGCCTTCGAGGCGCTTGACAGCAGCGCGCCGCGCCTCTCCCCTGTCGGCGAGATGACCGAAGCCACCCTCCCCGCTCCGCCGACCCGCCTGACCCTCGATCTCGACGCGCTCGTCGCCAACCGGCGGACGATCGTCGAGCGGGTCGGGTCGCGGGTCGAGGTCGCGGGGGTGGTCAAGGCGGACGCCTACGGCCTCGGGCTGGCGCCGGTCGCCCGCGCCCTCCTCGCCGACGGCTGCCGCAGCTTCTTCGTCGCCCACGTCGACGAGGGCATCGAACTGCGCGCCGTGCTCGACGCCGCGCGTCACCCCGATACGCGGATCTTCGTGTTGAACGGCCTGACGCCCGGCAACGAATGCCTCTATCCCACCCATCGGCTGTCGCCGGTGCTCGGATCGACGGCGGAGATCGCCGAATGGTCGGGCTTCCGCGCCGCGTCCGGCGCCTCGGTCGGGGCGGCGCTGCACGTCGACACCGGCATGAACCGCCACGGGCTGACACTCGCCGAGGCGCGAGCCTTCGCGGCGGAGGCGGGGGTGGTCGAGGCCGCCGGGGTGACGCTGGTGATGAGCCATCTCGCCTGCGCCGACGAGCCGGGCCACCCGCTCAACGCGATCCAGCTCGCCCGATTCCGCGAGGTGCGCGCCCTCTTCCCGCATCTCTCCGCCTCGCTCGCCAATTCCTCGGGGGTGTTCCTCGGAGCCGACCATCATTTCGATCTCGTCCGGCCCGGCATCGCCGTCTACGGCGGCGCCGTCGTCTCGGGCGAGGCGACGCCGATGCGGCCGGTGGTGCGGCTCGAAGCGGCGATCGTCCAGATCCGCGAGGCCGTGGCCGGCGAGACGGTCGGCTACGGCGCGCGGCAGACGTTGCGGCGGGCGAGCCGGCTCGCCCTGCTGTCGGTCGGATACGCCGACGGGTTCCACCGTTCCGCCTCTTCGTCCGACGGCGCCGGCGGGGCCGAAGGCCGGCTCCACGGACGGGCGGTGCCGATGGTCGGGCGCATCTCGATGGATCTCATGGTGGTCGACGTCACCGACGTGCCGGAGGCGGCACGCGGCGACATGGTCGAGCTGATCGGCGCGCAGGTCACCGTGCAGGACGTCGCGGCGCGGATGGGCACCATCGACTACGAAGTGCTGACGAGCCTCGGCCGGCGCTACGAGCGGATCCACCGCGGCGGCTGATCACACCCGCTCGAGCTTGGCCCAGGGCGGCGGCGGGAGCGTCACCGCGAGCCCATCGCCGGCCCGCACCTCACCGCCCGCTATCACCACCGCCATCACCCCGGCGCGGCGGACGAGCGATCCGTCGGGACCTCGGCCGACGACCTCGGCGAGCAGTCCCGGCCGAAACGCTTCGATCTGGGCGCAGGGATTGCGCAGGCCGGTGATCTCGATCACCGCGTCCTCGCCGATCGCCAGTCGAGCGCCGCGCGGCAGGGCGAGGAGATCGATGCCGCGGGTGAGGATGTTCTCGCCGAGATCGCCGGGCGCGAGGGCGAAGCCCTTCGCCGCCAGCGCGTCGAGGATCTCGGTGGAGATCAGGTGGACCTGGCGCAGGTTGGGCGCGCTCGGGTCGACGGCGACGCGAGAGCGGTGCTTCACCGTGGCGCCGGCGTGCGCGTCGCCCTCGACGCCGACGCCGGCGAGGAGGCGGATCGACGGCGCGACCCGCTTGGAGAAGCGATGCGCATCGTCGAAGCCCACCGCGATCACGTATCCGTCCATCGACAGCCCCCCGTCCAGACCCGCGCCCGAAGCCCGGCGGGTCGCACGATGTGGTGACGAGATCATGACGGAAGCGCGAGAATGACGGGGAATACGGGGACGAACCGCCTGTACAAAACGTGAACACCGTGAGATGATGCCTCATCGACTCCACTCGACCGCGCCGGGAGCGCAGGAAGGGCCGCCATGATCGGGCCGGAAGAGAAGCGGGCGCGGTTCCTGAAGATGCACGCGAGCGGATGTTTCGTCCTGCCCAACCCATGGGACCTCGGGAGCCTCCGCCGGCTGGAACGGGCCGGCTTCGCGGCGGTGGCCACGACCAGCGCCGGGCTCGCTTGGTCGCTCGGCAAGGAGGACGGCGAGGTGACGCTCGACGAGGTGCTCGCGCATCTCGCGACGATGTGCCCGGCGACCGACCTGCCGGTCAACGCCGACTTCGAGGACGGTCATGCCGAGGATCCCGCCGGCGTGGCGGAGAACGTGCGACGGGCGATGGCGACCGGCGTCGCCGGGTTGTCGATCGAGGATCAGCGCGGCGGGCGGCTCCACGAGCCCGAGGTGGCGGTCGAGCGGCTCCGGGCGGCGCGCGAGGCGATCGACGGGGCCGGCGGCGGCATACTGGTCGGACGGGCCGAGGGAATGCTGCTCGGCACGGCGACGATCGACGACACCATCGCGCGGCTCGTCGCCTATTCGCGGGCCGGCGCCGACTGTCTCTATGCTCCCTGCGTCACGGATCTCGGCGCCGTCGCCGAAATCGTCGCAGCGGTGGCGCCGAAACCGGTCAACGTCCTGCTCTGGGGCGAGGCGATGCGCGTCGCCGACCTCGCCCGCCTCGGTGTCCGGCGCGTCAGCCTCGGTGGCGCTCTGGCGGCGAGCGCCTGGCACGGCTTCGACGCGGCGGTGAGGTTGCTCATCGACGAGGGGCGCGTGGCGCCGCGCGACCCGTCCTTTCGCTGAGGCATCGCCTCTCCGCCCGACGCAGGCCCGCGCCGGATCGCCCGAACCCCGTCATCTCCCCTGAATTCTTCGAGGATCACCGAAGCTCCATGGCCAAGCGCACGACCCGTTTCGTCTGCCAGAACTGCGGTACGGTCACGGCGCGTTGGGCCGGGCGCTGCGACGGCTGCGGCGAGTGGAACACCATCGTCGAGGAGGTCGACGGCGGGGCGAGCGGCGTCGGCGGCGCGCCGGCCGGGATCTCGGTCTCGGCCAAGCGCGGCCGGGTGGTACCGCTGGTCGCGCTCTCGGGCGAGGCCAAGGAGGCGCCGCGCATCGCCTCGGGGCTCGCCGAGCTCGATCGGGTCACCGGCGGCGGCTTCGTGCGCGGCTCGGCGCTGCTGGTCGGTGGTGATCCCGGCATCGGCAAGTCGACGCTGCTGATCCAGGCGGCGGCGGCGATGGCCGAGGCGGGGCACCGGGTGGTCTACGTCTCGGGCGAGGAGGCGATCGGGCAGGTGCGGCTGAGGGCCGAGCGGTTGGGGCTCGCGGCGGCGCCGGTGTCGCTCGCCGCCGAGACCTCGGTGGAAGACATCCTCGCCACGCTCTCGGCCGGGCCGGTGCCGGCCTTCGTGGTGATCGATTCGATCCAGACGTTGTGGACGGAGCTGGCCGAATCGGCGCCGGGCACCGTCACCCAGGTCAGGACCGCGGCGCAGGCGCTGATCCGTTGGGCCAAGGCATCGGGCGCCACGGTGGTGCTGGTCGGCCACGTCACCAAGGACGGGCAGATCGCCGGTCCCCGGGTGGTCGAGCACATGGTCGACGCGGTGCTCTATTTCGAGGGCGACGACGCCCAACGCTTCCGGGTGCTGCGCTCGGTGAAGAACCGCTTCGGCGCCACCGACGAGATCGGCGTCTTCGAGATGACCGGCGCGGGGCTGCGCGAGGTCGCCAATCCATCGGAACTCTTCCTCGGCGAACGCGACGGGCGCTCGCCCGGCACCGCCGTCTTCGCCGGCATGGAGGGCTCGCGACCCCTGCTGATCGAGATCCAGGCGCTGGTGGCGCCGACGTCGCTCGGCACGGCGCGCCGCGCCGTCGTCGGCTGGGACGGCAATCGCCTGTCGATGATCCTCGCCGTGCTCGAGGCGCACTGCGGGGTCCGGCTCGGCCAGCACGACGTCTATCTCAACGTCGCCGGGGGCTTGCGGATCGGCGAACCGGCGGCCGATCTCGCCGTCGCGGCGGCGCTCGTCTCCTCGCTCACCGGCGTCGCCCTGTCCGGGGAGGGTGTGTTCTTCGGCGAGATCGGGCTTTCCGGCGCCATCCGCCCGGTGGCGCGAGCCGATGCGCGGCTGAAGGAGGCGGAGCGGCTCGGCTTCCGCTCCGCCATGCTGCCGGCCGGCAATCTCGAGGCGGCCAACGGGCGGGCGGGACGCGAAGCGGGAAAGGCGGCGTCGCCGGCCCCGGGCCTCGACCTCGCCGAGTTGCAGGCGCTCGCCGACTTCGTGGCGCGGATCGCCGCCGGCTCCGGCGGACTCGTCCACCGGGTACCGATCGGCGACCGCGGGGAGCGCGGCGGCGGGCGGGGTGATGGCGACGGGCGACCGCCGGTGCGCGCCTCGGGTCGCTGACGGCGGCCGGGACGGGTGGCGGCGGCCGCGGGTCGCGGAGACGTGCGACGCTCGGACGCGAATTGGCACTGGACCGACGCCGCCCGCTCGCGTATCGAAACGACGGGTTCGCGGCGCTCGGCGTTCGCGGCGGAGGAGGCGGATGTTGCCGGACGGGGCTCATCCGCGAACCGGATCCCGCAGGCGGGCGGCGCCGAGGGATCTCGACGAACGAGGCTGGGCTCGGACGATGGACTTCATCACGCTCCTCGACGGCATCGTCATCGTGGTGATGTTGGTGTCGGCACTGCTCGCCATGTATCGCGGTTTCCTGCGCGAGGTGCTGTCGATCGCCTCATGGGTGGCGGCGGCGGCGGCGGCGTTCCTCCTCCACAAGCAGCTCCTGCCGATGGTGAAGACCTACATCCCCAACGACGGCGTCGCCCTCGGCGTCACCGTGGTCGGGATCTTCGTCGTCACCCTTCTGGTGGTCAGCTGGATCACCATGAAGATCTCCGATTTCGTGCTCGACTCCTCCTTCGGTGCGCTCGACCGCTCCGCCGGTTTCCTGTTCGGCGCGGCTCGGGGTCTTCTGCTGATCGTCGTCGCCATGCAGTTCTTCAACTGGTTCGTCCCCGGTCCGCAGCAGCCCAAGTGGGTCGCCGGCGCCAAGTCGAAGCCGATCGTCGACTATCTCGGCGATCGCCTCCTCGCCGTGCTGCCGGAGAACGCCGAAGAGGAACTGCAGAAATACATCAAGAAGAAGCGCGCGCCGGACGACGGCACGCCGCAGGAGCCGGCCGAGCCGGCGGCTCCGCGCAAGAGCTCCGAGAGCTCCACGCCGCTCTATCGCACCGGCGACAAGCGGCAGTTGGAGCAGATGATCGGGACGACCGCCAAGCCGGCGCCCTGAGGACGTGAGGACCAGTGGCGGGTGTGACCTGGGCGCTTCCGATGCGGACGGCGTCTCGACCGTTTTGCGGACACCCGTCGACCCATTCGGCCGAACCCCGACCCGAGACGGGGGACGGACAGGACGGACAGGAGCAGCGACACATGTTCGAACGCGGTGCGGACGCCTTCTCGCCCGACGAGGCCCACGGCTCGCCCTTCGGCTGTGACGACCACCTGCACGAGGAATGCGGCGTCTTCGGCGTCTACGGCCATCCGGAGGCCGGCGCGCTCACCGCCCTCGGCCTGCACGCGCTCCAGCACCGCGGCCAGGAGGCGGCCGGCATCGTCACCTACGACGGCCAGCACTTCCATGTCGAACGCCACATCGGCCTCGTCGGCGACAATTTCGCCAAGCCCGCCGTCATGAGCCGCCTCAAGGGCAACCGGTCGATCGGCCACACCCGCTATTCGACCACCGGCGGCCAGGTGCTGCGCAACGTCCAGCCGCTCTTCGCCGAGTTCCATGGCGGTGGCTTCGCCGTGGCCCACAACGGCAACCTCACCAACGCGCTGACGCTGCAGCGCCAATTGCAGGTTCGCGGCTCGATCTTCCAGTCGACCTCGGACACCGAGACGGTGCTGCATCTCGTCGCGACCTCGTCGAAGGGGCCGTTGGTCGACCGCTTCGTCGACGCACTGCGCCAGATCGAAGGCGCCTATGCCTTCGTCGCGCTGTCGGAGAAGAAGATGATCGGCGTGCGCGACCCGCAGGGGGTGCGGCCGTTGATCCTCGGCGACGTCGACGGCTGCTTCGTGCTCGCCTCGGAGAGCTGCGCCCTCGACATCATCGGCGGCCGGGTGATCCGCGAGATCGAACCGGGCGAGATGGTGGTGATCACCGACGAGGGCATCGAGTCGATCCGGCCCTTCATCAAGGTCGCGTCGCGCTTCTGCATCTTCGAATACGTCTATTTCGCCCGGCCGGATTCGCATTTCTCGGGCACGTCGGTCTACACGGTGAGGAAGCGCATCGGCCAGGAACTGGCGCGCGAGGCGCCGGCGGCGGCCGACGTCGTCATCCCGGTGCCGGATTCGGGCACGCCGGCGGCGATGGGCTTCGCCGAGGCCTCGGGCCTGCCCTTCGATCTCGGCATCATCCGCAACCACTACGTCGGCCGCACCTTCATCCAGCCGACCGATGCGATCCGCCACATGGGCGTCAAGCTCAAGCACAATCCCAACCGCTCGGTGATCGAGGGCAAACGGGTGGTGCTGGTCGACGACTCGATCGTGCGCGGCACCACCTCGCAGAAGATCGTCCAGATGGTTCGCGATACCGGCGCCGCCGAGGTTCACATGCGCATCGCCTCGCCGCCGACCACCGACCCGTGCTTCTACGGCGTCGACACGCCCGAGAAGGCGAAGTTGATCGCGGCGCGCATGAGCCTCGAGGAGCTCGCCGCCTACATCAACGTCGACAGCCTCGCCTTCTTGTCCATCGACGGGCTCTATCGCGCCGTCGGCGAGCCGGGGCGCAACGATCCGGAGCCGCAGTTCTGCGACGCCTGTTTCACCGGCGAGTATCCGACCCGGCTCACCGATCGGGCCCTGTCCGGCGACCTGCGCACGCTCGACCTCCTGGTCGAGTCGCTCTGAAGGCGCCGGCTCCTTCCCTCCCCTCGTTCCATCCGCGCATCCGGAGAGATCGTCCATGACCGACCGCCCCCTCAACGGACGCATCGCCGTCGTCACCGGCGCCTCGCGCGGCATCGGCTACGTGCTCGCCCGCGAGATCGCCCGCGCCGGCGCCCACGTGGTGGCGGTGGCCCGCACCGTCGGCGGGCTCGAGGAATTGGACGACGAGATCCGCGATCTCGGCGGCTCGGCGACGCTGGTGCCCTTCGATCTCACCGACTTCGAGGCCATCGATCGGCTCGGCGCGGCACTCTACGAGCGCCACGGCAAGCTCGACATCCTCATCGGCAACGCCGGCATCCTCGGCCCGGTGTCGCCGCTCGGCCACATCGCGCCGAAGGACTGGGACAAGGTGATGGCGGTCAACGTCACCGCCAACTGGCGGCTGATCCGCTCGCTCGATCCGCTGCTCCGGCTCTCCGACGCCGGTCGCGCGGTGTTCCTGACCTCGGGTGCGGCCCATCGCATCCGCGCCTATTGGGGCCCCTACGCCGTCTCCAAGGCGGCGCTCGAGGCGATGGTCGTCACCTGGGCGCGGGAGAGCGAGATCACCCCGATCAAGGCCAACCTGCTCAACCCCGGGCCACTCAGGACCGCCATGCGGGCGCAGGCGATGCCGGGCGAGGACGCCGAGACGCACGACCGGCCCGACGTTCTGCTGCCGGCGGTGATGCGGCTCCTGTCGCCGGCGCTGGAGGTCTCGGGGCGGGTGTGGGATCACCCGACGGGCGACTGGCTCGCCTGATTCCCTCGGCGGCGATTTCCGGCGGTCCGGGGCATCGCGGATCTTGACCCCCGGCGTCCGACCACCTATCGCAACCCTCGTCGGGGAGTAGCCGGCGTCCGGGTCACCCGGACGGGGTCGCGTCAACACACTCGCGGGATTCCCGCGTGGCGCGGTCGGCCGAAGGGCATGGCGAGACCGACGCGACGCCGGTGGGCGCGCTCGGGCGTGCCGACGCGGAGTCGTGTCGCGGCTCTCGTCGGGAAATCCCTCGCATGTCCCTCCTCGCACTCGTCCTGCTCGCCCTCGGCTCGTCGGTCGACGCCTTCGCCGCTTCGGTCGGGCGCGGCGTCGTCGCCGACACCCGTCCCGGGCCCCTCCTGGCGATGCGCACCGGCCTCGTCTTCGGCCTCGTCGAGATGTCGGCGCCGGTGATCGGCTGGCTGCTCGGCACCACCTTCGCGGGCCACGTCGAGGCGATCGACCATTGGATCGCCTTCGTCCTCCTCGTCGGCGTCGGCGGCCACATGGTGTGGGAAGTGACCCGCGGCGAAGAGACGGCGGAGGCGCCCAAGGGCTCGCTGCTGCTGCTGATCGTCACGGCGATCGGCACCTCGATCGACTCGATGGTGGTCGGCGTGTCGCTGGCGCTGCTCGACGTCGACATCCTCGTCGCCGCGCCGATCATCGGAGCGACCACCTTCATCTTGTCGTCGATCGGCATGTACGCCGGCAAGGCGATCGGCGAGCGCTTCGGCCACCGCGCCGAACTCGTCGCGGGCCTCGGTCTGGCGTTGCTCGGCTGCGGCATCCTGTGGAGCCACACGATGGCGTGAGCGGGGGCGAAAGCGTGCGTGCGAACCGGCCGGACGGTCGGCTCGCCGCGTCGTGGATCCCGGCTCACCGCCGCTCGGTCTTGTCGTGGTAGGGGTTCTCGCCGCTCCTCAGCGAGATGCGCAGCGGCACGCCGGCGAGGCCGAAGCGGTCGCGCAGGTCGTTGGTCAGATAGCGCACGTAGCTCTCCGGCAGCGCTTCGGGGCGGGAGCAGAACACCACGAAATGCGGCGGCCGGGTCTTGGCCTGAGTGGCGTAGCGGATCTTGAGCCGCCGCCCGGAGACCGCCGGCGGCGGATGGCGATCGAGCACGGTCTCCAACCAGCGGTTCAGCCGCGCCGTGGAGACACGGGCGTTCCAGGTGCGATGGACGCTCTCCACCGCCTTCATCAACTCGTCGAGCCCATCGCCCATCAGGCCGGAGATGCGGACCAGTGGCACGCCGCGCACCTGCGGCAGCAGCCGATCGCAGGCCTCGCGCATCGACTTCCACGCTTCGTTGCGATCCTCGATCAGGTCCCACTTGTTGAGCGCGATGACGAGGGCGCGCCCCTCCTTGACCACCAGATCGACGATCTGCAGGTCCTGCTTCTCGAAGGGGATGGTTGCGTCGAGGCAGACGACCACGACCTCGGCGAAGCGCACCGCGCGGATGGCGTCGGCGACCGACAGTTTCTCGAGCTTGTCCTGGACGCGCGACTTGCGGCGCAGTCCGGCGGTGTCGAAGAGCTTGACCCGGCGGCCGTGCCACTCCCAATCGACCGAGATGCTGTCGCGGGTGATGCCGGCCTCCGGGCCGGTCAGCATGCGGTCCTCGCCGATCAGGGTGTTGATCAGCGTCGACTTGCCGGCGTTGGGACGGCCGGTGACGGCGACACGCAGCGGCAG
>JAOTSD010000037.1 GCA_030247555.1 Siculibacillus sp.
GCTGCGACCGAACGACTTCGAGGCCGCCGTGGTCCGGCGCGCCGCCGCGGTGGAGGCCGACCACGGCGAGATCCGTTCCGCCCTCGACGCCATCCGCGATCTGCGGCTGTCGAAGTACAACCACGCCCCGATGCGCACCGCGGCCGAGATGGGCCTGCCGGCGGGACGCGACGTCGTTCTCGTCGTCGATCAGACCTTCGGCGACGCCTCGATCGGCGGGGCCGCGGCCGACGGCGCCTCCTTCGTGCGCATGCTCGACGCCGCCATCGCCGAGAATCCCGGGGCGCCGATCGCCGTCAAGATCCACCCCGAGGCGATCTCGGGGACGAAGCGCGGCTATCTCGCCGAGGTGGCGCGCCGGCGCGGCGTGATCATCGTCGGCGTCGACGTCAACCCGTGGGCGCTGATCGAGACGGCGCGCCGGGTCTACACCGTGTCGAGCCAGTTCGGCATGGAGGCGCTCCTCGCCGGCGTGCCGGTGACGTCGTTCGGCGCCGCGTTCTACGCCGGCTGGGGGCTCACCGACGACCGCTTCGCCCCGTCTCGCCGACGCACCGTCGCCGCCTCGCGCGAGGCGCTGGCCGAGGCGGCTTATGTCGACTATTGCCGCTGGCTCGACCCGTGGGACGGCCGACCGATCGACCTCGCCTCGGCCATCGACCGGCTCGCCTTCCTGCGCGACCGTTTCCACGAGAACACCGCCTCGGTCTGTGTCGGTTTCTCGCGCTGGAAGAGGCGGTCGACCCGGCGCTTCCTCGCCGGCATCGGCGGCGAGCCGCGTTTCGTCGGCGACGAGAAGACGGCGACGGCGGTCGCCGAGGCGAGCGGTGCGCGCATCGTGGTGTGGGGCAACCGCGCCTTCGCCGACGCCTCGCGGCCGGTGGTGCGCGCCGAAGACGGCTTCCTGCGCTCCGTCGGCCTCGGCGCCGCCTTCGTCGCCCCGGCCTCGCTCGTCTTCGACGCCGAGGGCATGTACTACGACCCGCGCCGGGCCTGCGGCTTCGAGACGCTGGCGACGGAGACCACGTTCGGTCCCGACCTCGTCGCTCGCGCCGCCCGACTGCGGGAGACGATCGTCGCGCAGCGGCTGTCGAAGTACAACGAGAGCGGCGAACGCCGGCTCGACTTCCCCCCCGGCGCGATCCGCATCCTGGTGCCGGGTCAGGTCGAGGACGACGCCTCCGTCCGTTTCGGTTCACCGATGGTGCCGAGCAACCTCGAACTGTTGCGGCGGGTGCGCGCCCGCTGGCCTGCGGCCCACATCCTCTACAAGCCCCATCCTGACGTCCATGCCGGCTACCGGGCCGGCGCCATCCCCGAGGCGGAGGCGCTGCGCCACGCCGACCGGATCGTCACCGACGTGTCGATGCCGTCGCTGCTCGCCCAGGTCGATCGGGTCGAGACGATGACGTCGCTGACCGGTTTCGAGGCACTGCTGCGCGGTCTGCCGGTGGCGACCCACGGTATTCCCTTCTATGCCGGATGGGGGCTCTGCGAGGATCTCGCCCCCTGCGAACGGCGACGGCGGCGGCTCGCCCTCGACGAACTCGTGGCGGTGGCACTCATCCTCTATCCGCGTTACATCGACCCCGCGACCGGGCTGCCGGCGCCGGTCGAGGTGGTGGTCGAGCGGCTGATCCACGGCCGCGAGGCCGGAGAGAGCCCCCTCGGGCGGTTGACGCGCCGCCTGCGGCATCGCTACGCTTGGGTCGCCCACAACGTCCTCGGGCCGTTGGTCGGCCTCTTTCGGCGGCCATGAACGGTGCCCGCCACGGGCGAGGCACCACGGCGAAGAATCGGGAAGGAACACATGACGACCGTCGCACTCGTCGGCCTCGGCAACATCGGCTTCCGCCACCTCCAAGGTCTCGCCTCGATCCGTGACCGCATCGAACTCATCGGGATCGATCCGAGCCCCGCGGCGGTCGAACGTGCACGGGGCGAATGGGAGCGGCAGGGCGGACGAGGCCGTTTCGCCTCCTCGCTCGATGCGCTCGACGAAGCCGAGGTGCTCATCCTGGCGACGCCGTCGCGCGGCCGCCTCGATCAGATGAATCTCCTCCTGCCGCGCCTGAGGCCGAAGGCCGCGGTGCTCGAGAAGGTCGTCTTCACCCGCCGCGGCGATTTCGAAGCGGCGACGGCCCTTGCCGCGGAAAGCGGGACGGAGATCCGGGTGAACTGCCCGTGCCGGATGTGGCCGGTCTATCGCGACCTCGCCGGCCGCCTCGCCGGGGTCGACGGGCCGATCCGGCTGAGCATCGCCGACCCCGACCTCGGCCTCGCCTGCAATGGCGTCCACAACGTCGACGTCTTCCAGTTCCTGGTCGGCGATCGGGCGATCCGCGCCGTCGAGGTCGACCTCGGCGACGTCTTCGAGAGCAAGCGTCCCGGCTATTTCGAGGTCCACGGGCGGTTCGAGATCGTCACCGAGCGCGGCGATCGGCTGTCGCTGGCGGTGAGGGGGGACGACGCGCCGGGCCGGCGGATCCGGCTCGAGACACCGATCGGAGTGACCGACGTCGACCAGTTCGCCGGCACCCACGCCCTCGGCGGCGAACCCGTCGCCTTCGGTCGCCCGCCCTACCAGAGCGAGCTGACCGGGACCGTCGTCGCCGACCTCCTCGATCACGGTCGTTGCGGTCTGCCGTCGCTCGCCACCAGCGCCCTCGCCCACGGCATCTTCATCGACGCGCTGACGCCGCATTTCGAAGCCGCCGGCATCGACTGCCGCGACGGGTTGCCCATCACCTGAGAGGTGGGGTTCACGCCGGAGTGGACGGAGCGGCCATCGCCTCCAGCGCATCGGCGACGTGCTCGGCGGTCGGCCCGGAGACGAAATGGGAATTGCGCCGCAGATAGGCGGCGCGGCGCTCGGCGAGGTCGGCGCGGGTCACGGGGTCGTCGAACAGGGCGTCGATGCGTTCGGCGACCGCTTCCGGCGTGTCGGCGTAGAGCGCCAGACCCGAAGCGTCGAAACGGATCGGCAGGTCGGCGCCGGAGAGATTCACCACCAGGACGTCGCGTTCCATGATCGCCGCGCGCATGCCGACGTTGCTGACGATGGTGACCACCACATCGGCTTCGAGCAGGTCCCGCGTCGTCTCACCGGCCGGGGCGAGACGCACCCGCGCCGCCATCGGCGAGGCGGCGATCGCGGCGCGCTGGGCGGCGCGCGTCGCGGCGTCCTCGTCGGGGTGGGCGACGACGAGGAGGTCGACGTCGGTGCGGCCGGCACAGGCCGCGAGCACCGCATCGAGGGTCGCGGCCGTCAATGCGGCGAGCGGCTGCGACACGAAGACGACGTTGCGGCGACCGCCCCCCGCTCGCCGATGGGCGAGCCCAGCCCGGCGATCTTCATGGAGCCCCTCGCGGCCGGCGAGGATCATCCGTTCGGGCGGAATGGCGAAACGGCGGACGTTGAGCTCCGCCTGCGAATCGTCGAGCACCGCGACCCGATCGGCGATCGGCCGCCAGTCGCGGTTCGAGGTGCCGATCAGGAGCGTCTGCACCTCCATCGTCGGTATGCCGCGGGCGCGGGCGGCGCCGATCACCAGCGTCGGAACCGCTTTTGCGGTCGGAACGGCGCAGACGTGGGCCGGTGGCGCTCGGGCGAAGAGGCGGTCGAGATCGGCGAGAACGGCGAGAGCACCGGGCAGTTGGCCGCAGAGGTGGATACCGGTCGCCTCGAGCACGGCGGCGAGATCGGCGACGGCACGGGCGTCGCGCGGCATCACCTCGCGGACGATCGTCCGCAGCAGCGGGGTGCGCCAGTCGGCGACGCCGCCGAGGAAGCGGGAGACGATCTGCGGATTGCGGACGACGGCCGGGCGAACGGCCGTGCCGTGAAGGCGCAACAGGCGGGCGACCACCTTCGCCAGCCGCAGGTTGAAGCGGCCGATCGGTTGCAGAAGGATCGCCTCGCGTCGTCCGGCGATCGCCGCGAGGATCGCCGTGGCACCGCGATAGTGGCGGAAGTCGAGGGGTTGGCGCAGGTCGGCGACGACCACCGCCCGACCCTTCGCCGACCAGGGGCAGACGACGGCGCGGCGGCCCGAGACGGCGGTGGCGAGCGCTTCACCGGCGCTCGCCTCTCCTTTCCGGACGACGCCGCGGGGCGGGCCGGAAGTGCGCGACCACGGGTCGGTGGCGATCACCATCATCCGATCCGGGGTGATTCCGTTCGCCGCCGCCTCCGCCCGGAAGGCGGCGCTCGGATAGTGGCCCTCGATGAAGCGCACGCGCCGCGGGCGGCCTTCGGCGATCACTCGGTGCATCAGTTCCATCGGGCGCAGCACCCAGGCGATCTCGTGGCGCAGCTGGAAGGCGAAGATCTCGCGGTGGGTTGCGAGGTCGCGCCCGGCGGCGGTGCCGGCGAGAGCGCGTTCCAGCATGGCTTGCGTCCGGTCGGCGGCGGCGGTCGCCCGCTCGAACCATTCCTCCGAGATCTCGCGCGCCGTCAGCGGCACGCGGATGGGCGTGAAGGGCAGCGCGTCGGCATCGGCGAGGGCACCGGCGAGGTCGAGCACCCGCGCGGCCGGCGAGACGCCGAGCATCGCGGCGGAAAGGTCGCGGCGAAGGACTCCCGGGAGGATCACCACGAGTTCGTCGTCGGCCGGCGGCGGCCCCGCCTCCGGCGGGACGAGTTCGGCGAGGAAGCGGCCGACTTCGGCGCGCACCGCCTCGCCCCCACCACGCCAGCCCGCGACGAAGGCCTCGCCCGCCCAGAGTTCGGTCGGCACGGTGCGCGCGATGGTCTCGGCGAGACGGAAGACCCCGTCGCGGTCGCCAGCGGCGGTACGGCGACGCAGTGCCTCGGCGAGGAGGCGGCGGCCGGGGCGGAAGCGGCCGAGGAACCCGACGGCACGGGCGAGGAGTGGCGGCAGAACCGCCCGGTTGCGCTGATGCGGCGGGGCGCGACGCCCGACGATCTCGTCGAGCGGGCCGGAGGTCTCTTCCCCTTCGGGCGCGTTCAGGTCCGTCACGTGTCTTCGGGTCCCGATTGTGTCCGCGGAGGCCCACCCTCCAGCCTTCTGTCGCAACGGCGTTCAGACATACCATCCGTCGGGCGCCCGGTCAGGCCCGCGGGGCGGCGATCCACGACGAAGTGGTCCCCGCCGGACAAAATTAACCCGTTACTCACATGCCACAGATCATGCTCGATTCGGTACGGAAGCCGAACCGGGCTTGCGGGCACCGCGGACCACGGTTAATTGTGGCGCGCTGCTTCGCTTTCCGGCTCGGGACGGCGGATTCGGCCGTCGGTCGGTGTCGTGACACCGGTCGGATCGCGATCGGTGGTGGACGAGAACGGCATGACGGCGAAGACGGGCGAATTCCTCGGTGTCGGCGGGCGCCACACGACGGCTCTGAGCCGAATCGCGATCGCCGCGGCACTGTCGGCCGGCCTCGTCGGATGCGCTTCGAATCCGGGGTCGGGACCCTCCGATGCGGCGATCGTCGAGAACGCCGACACCAAGATCGACAGCATCGAAGGTTATCGGCTGATCGAGCTGACGGCGGCGACCGTCGCTCCCTACCGCGTTCGCACCACCGAGGATCGGCCGGGCGGTTCCGGTGCGGAGACGCAGGCGCGCGTCCGCCTGGCGCCGGGCGACGCGATGCGGATCGTCATCGCCGAAGGTCGCGAAGGCGGCCTCTTCGCCCCGCTCACCGCCGGTGGCACCAATTTCCCCAACGTCCGGGTCGATTCGACCGGGTCGATCTCGCTGCCCTACGTCGGGCGCGTCGCGGTCAAGGGTCTCGACACGCCGGAAGTCGAGGCGCGGGTGCGCGAGAAGCTGAAGGGCGTCTCGGTCGAACCGCAGGTCTACGTCGAGCTCGTCGCCAACCGCAACAATTCGGTCCTCGTCTCCGGTGAGGTCAAGGCGCCGATCCGGGTGTCGATGCTCGACGGTCCGATGACGGTGATCGACGCGGTCGCCAAGGCCGGCGGCCTCACCAAGTCGCCACTGCAGAGCGACGCGGTCATCCGTCACGGCACCTCCGTGCGGCGCATCCCGATGGAGCGCGTCCAGAGCGGCAGCAACCCGACGCTCTCGCCCGGCGACACGCTGACGATCGAGGCGCGGTTCCGCGGCTTCAACGCCATCGGCGCGGTGAAGCAGCCCGGCCAGCTCGAGTTCAACAAGGCCAATCCCACCGTCATGGACGGCCTCGCTCAGGCGCAGTGGCTGAACGACGACGCGGCCAACCCGACCGGTGTGTTCCTGTTCCGCATGGACGAACCCCACGGCTACCGCGACGACACCGGCAAGTGGCATCCGGCCAACATGATCTTCCGTATCGACATGCGGAAGCCGGAGAGCCTGTTCATCGCCCAGACCGTGGCGTTGAAGCCGGGTGACACGCTCTACGTGACAACGGCCCCGTCCTACGAGTGGATCAAGCTGATCAAGCCGATCGCGATCACGATGACGACCCTGCGCACCGCGGTGTCGCTGTCGTCCGGCGTCACCGACCTCGCGCCCTGATCGTCGACGGTGCCCGATCGACATCGCGTTCCGGTGGGCGACGGGCGACCGTGTCGCCATGTGAGACGCCGCTCGACCGGAACGTTTCCACCCGCCGCCCCTTTCGGATGACCGTCATGGAACCTTCGACCCGCGTGATCGCGGAAGCCGGCGTCAATCACAACGGCGACATCGCGTTGGCCGAGCGCCTCGTCGCCGAAGCGGTTTCGGCCGGGGCGGACATCGTCAAGTTCCAGACCTTCCGCGCCGCCGATCTGGCGACGGCGGCGGCGGCGACCAGCGCCTACCAGCGGCGCAACACCGGCGAGGTCGTGGCCCAGACCGAGATGCTGCGGCGTCTCGAACTCTCCGACGATGCCCATCGCCATCTGGCGCGGCAGTGCGAGGCCTCGGGAATCGAGTTCCTGTCGACCCCGTTCGACCTGCGCAGCGCCGAATTCCTCGTCTCGGACATCGGCATCCGCCGCATCAAGGTCAGTTCGGGCGACCTGACGAACGGCCCCTTCCTCCTCGCCCTCGCCCGTCTCGGGCTGCCGATGATCCTGTCGACCGGCATGGCGACGCTCGGCGAAGTCGAGGAGGCCGTCGGCGTGTTCGCCTTCGCGCGCGTCGCCGGAGCCGATGCGACGCCATCGCGCACCGCCTTCTCCGAGGCGTTGGGATCCCCGGAAGGGCGGGCGGCGGTGGCGGAATCGCTCACCCTGCTCCACTGCACCACCGAATATCCGGCGTCCTTCGCCTCTGTGAACCTCAGGGCGATGGACAGTCTCGCGGTCTTCAGCACGCCGATCGGCCTCTCCGACCACACCGAGGGCTGGACGGTGCCGATCGCCGCCGTGGCGCGCGGCGCCACCGTGGTGGAGAAACACTTCACCCTCGACCGCACCCTTACCGGTCCGGATCATCGCGCTTCGCTCGAGCCGGGTGAATTGAAGGCGATGGTCGACGCCCTGCGCATCGTCGAGGTGGCGCTGGGATCGCGGGTCAAGGCGCCGCACCCCAGCGAGCGACCGAACATGGCGGTGGCCCGCAAGAGCCTGGTGGCGCGCCGGCCGATCGCCGCGGGCGAGCCCTTCGACGCCGCGAACCTCGGCGCCAAGCGTCCCGGCACCGGCCTCTCGCCGATGGCCTGGTGGTCGATGCTCGGCCGCCCGGCGAACCGCCCCTATGCCGCCGACGAGATCATCGACTCATGATCGGACACCCCGCCCAGTCGGCCTTCTCCCTGGCGATCATCGGCGCCGGCGGCCACGCCCGGGTGGTGATGGAAGCCGCACTCCGCGCCGGCTATCCGATCCTCGGGCTGATCGACCGCGATCCGGCGCTGCACGGCATCACCATCGGCGGCCATCCCGTGCTCGGCGGCGACGAAGAGATCGAGCGGTTGGGACCGGAGGCGGTGCTGTTGGCCAACGGCATCGGGGTGCGGCCGACCCGTTCGGACCCGGGTACCGGGCTGCGCGCCCGCATCCACGCACAGTTCGTCGCCGCCGGGCACCGGTTTCCGCCGATCATCGACCCGACCGCGACGATCGCCCGGGAAGTCCTCTTCGCCGATGGCGCCCAAGTGATGGCCGCGGCGGTGATCCAACCGCGTTCCTCGCTCGGCGTCGGCGCCGTGGTCAACACCCGCGTCTCGGTCGACCACGACTGCGCCATCGGTGACCACGCCTTCGTCTCGCCCGGCGTGGTGCTCTGCGGCGGCGTCACCATCGGGCCCCGCGCCTTCGTCGGCGCCGGGGCGATCGTGCTGCCCGGCGCAGAGATCGGCGAAGCCGCGGTGGTCCAAGCGGGGGCCGTGCTCGGCGGCGTCGTGCCGGCGGGCGGCTTCTTCGGCAGATAGGAGCACGTCGTGAAGAGACCGGCTCGAATCCTGGTGCTCACCGGCACCCGCGCCGAATATGGACTGCTGCATCCGCTGTTGGTCCGCCTCGCCGCCAACCCCGCCTTCGACCTGCGCCTCCTGGCCACCGGCACCCACCTGTCGCCGCAACACGGCATGACCGTCCGCGAGATCGAGGCCGACGGTTTTCGCGTCGACGAGCGGGCCGAGATCCTCATCTCGGCCGACAGCGAGAGCGGGGTGGCGAAATCGATGGGCCTCGCCGTGATCTTGTTCACCGAAGCCTTCGTGCGGCAGGCGCCGGAGGCGCTCGTCCTGCTCGGCGACCGCTTCGAGGTGCTGGCGGCGGCGGTCGCGGCCTCGGCGCTGCGCATTCCGATCGTCCACCTCGAGGGTGGCCATCTGACCACCGGCGCCATCGACGACGCCATGCGCCACGCCGTCACCAAGCTCGCCCACCTGCATTTCACCGGCGCCGAGGTCTATGCCCGCCGGCTGCGCCAGATGGGTGAGGCGCCCGATCGCGTCCATGCGGTCGGTTCGCCGGGTCTCGACAACATCCTGACGGTCGAGCGCTGGCCGCGCGAGCGTCTGGCGGCCGACATCGACTTCGCCTTCCGATCGCCCTGCGTGATGGCGACCTTCCATCCGGCGACATTGGAGCAGGGGCTGACACCGGGCGAGCAGGTCGACACGTTGCTCGACGCGCTCGACGCGCTGCCCGAGGTCTCGGTGCTGTTCACCATGCCCAACGCCGACGCCGGCGGCCGGGAGGTCGGCGAGCGCATCCTCGCCTTCGCCGCCGCCCACGCCGACCGCTGCCGCGTCGTCACTTCACTCGGACGGGTGCGCTACGTCTCGGCACTCGCGCTGGTCGACGCCGTGGTCGGCAACTCCTCCTCGGGCCTGATCGAGGCGCCGAGCTTCGGCATCGGCACCGTCAACATCGGCACGCGGCAGGACGGACGCCTGCGCGCCGCCTCGATCGTCGACTGCCCGCTCGATTCGGCCGAGATCGTCACCGCCATACGTCGAGTCCTGACCCCGGAGTTCCGTGAGGGACCGGCGCGGGCGGGCAATCCGTTCGGCGACGGGCATGCGGCGGAACGGATCATCGCGATTCTGGAAGCGACGGATTTCGCTCGACTTCTGGAAAAGCGGTTCATCGACCAATGATGAAGTGACGTGTGGGGAAGATGGCGGACGTCAGCGTCCCGCTTGTGTGGGCGGAAACGATCCGATATTTCGGCTCCGGCGTCGGTGACACGATCGCGCATTCGGTCCGCAGCGGCCGACACGTCACCCGCCCAGCGATCGGGACGACGGGCGCGGCGACCGCCAGCAGGGGAGCAGACCGGTGACGAAGAAGATCCTGGTGACGGGAGCCGATGGTTTCATCGGCTCGCATCTGACCGAAGCCCTGGTGCGCGCCGGTCACGACGTGCGCGCCTTCGTCCTCTACAATTCCTTCAACTCCTGGGGCTGGCTCGACCATTGCGGTAAGGACGTCGCGGGTAAGTTCGAAGTCCACACCGGCGACGTGCGCGATCCCTTCGGGGTGCGCGAGGCGGCCAAGGGCTGCGACGTCATCCTGCATCTGGCCGCGCTGATCGCCATCCCCTATTCCTACCATTCGCCCGCCGCCTACGTGGAGACCAACATCAACGGCACGCTCAACGTGCTGCAGGCGGCCCGCGATCTCGGCATCCGCCGCGTCGTCCACACCTCGACTTCGGAGGTCTACGGCACGGCGATCTTCGTGCCGATCACCGAGGAGCACCCGCTCCAGGGTCAATCGCCCTATTCGGCGACGAAGATCGGCGCCGATCAGATCGCACTGTCGTTCCATCGCTCCTTCGGTCTCGACGTGACGGTCTGCCGGCCGTTCAACACCTACGGACCGCGCCAGTCGGCCCGCGCCGTCATCCCGACCATCATCACCCAGATCCTCTCCGGCAAGTCGTCGATCCACCTCGGCGCGCTGTCGCCGACGCGCGACTTCAACTACGTCGCCGACACGGTGCGCGGCTTCATGGCGATGATGGACGCACCGGTGGCCGGCGAAGTGGTCAATTTCGGTTCCAACTACGAGATCTCGGTCGGCGAGACGGCCCGCCTCATCGCCGAAGTGATCGGCCGCGACATCGAGATCACCACCGACGAGCGCCGGCTGCGGCCGGAGAAGTCGGAGGTCGAGCGGTTGTGGGCGGACAACACCCGGGCCCGCGAGCTCGCCGGCTGGACCCCGGCCTACGGCGGCCGCGACGGCTTCGCCCGCGGTTTGGCCGAAACCGTGGCGTGGTTCTCCGATCCGCGCAATCTCGCCGCCTACAAGGCCGACATCTACAATCTGTGAACCGAACGATCGGAAGATCCTGGAGGTCGTGATGACCCGCCTCGCGGCCACCGAAGCCCTCGATACCTTCCTGCGGCGCACCCTCGCGATCGACGACGCCGTCCTCAGGGACGTCGGCGTCGACAACGGGCGGATCCCGTTGCACACCCCCCTCTTCCGCGGCAACGAGAAGGCCTATCTGGCGGAATGCGTCGAGACGACCTTCGTGTCCTCGGTCGGCGCTTTCGTCACCCGCTTCGAGGAGATGATGGCGCGGCAGATCGGCACGCGGTACGCCGTCGCCTGCGTCAACGGCACGGCGGCGCTGCACGTGGCGCTGCACGCGCTCGGTGTCGGTCGCGGCCAGGCGGTGCTCTGCCCGGCCCTGACCTTCGTGGCGACCGCCAACGCCATCTCCTACACCGGCGCGACGCCGATCTTCGTCGATTCCGATCCGACGACGCTGGGGGTCGACGTCGATCGCCTCGCCACCTTCCTCGAGACGCGCTGCACCCGCCGAGACGGCGCCGCCTGGTACGGCGACCTGCGCGTCTCGGTGATCGTGCCGGTGCACGTCTTCGGCCATCCGGTCGACCTCGACCGGCTGTTGCCTTTGTGCGCCGAATGGAACCTCGAAGTGGTCGACGACGCCACCGAGGCCCTCGGCTCGACCCTCCACGATCGCCCGATCGGCGGGTTCGGCCGTTGCGGCGCTTTCTCGTTCAACGGCAACAAGATCATCACCACCGGCGGCGGCGGCATGGTGACCACCGACGACCCGGAGTTGGGTGCCCGCCTGAAGCACCTGACGACGACGGCACGTCTGAAGCGCGGCGTTCATTTCGAGCACGACGAGGTCGGCTTCAATTACCGGCTGCCGAACCTCAACGCGGCGCTCGGCTGCGCCCAGATGGAGCAGCTGCCGGGCTTCCTCGCCGCCAAGCGTCGGCTCGCCGCGGGCTACCGAGACCTCTTCGCCGGAGTCGAGGGTGTCACCTTCGTCGACGAACCGTCGGGAACGCGCTCGAACTTCTGGCTCGCCGCGGTGCTCTTCGACGATCTGGCGACGAGAGATCGCTTCCTCGACGAAACGGCGGCGCTCGGATTCGAAACTCGACCCTGCTGGACGCTGATGTGCGATCTCGCGCCCTATGCGAACGCACCACGCGCCGACGACCTGTGCGGCGCGCGCTCGATCTGGGAACGGCTCGTCAACATTCCGTCGAGCGCGTGGATGATGCGCGATTGAGACATTCGGACCGGAAGTGCTCCATCGCCCGGGTCTTGAGGCGTTGGCCGGTTGACAGGAATCACACTCGAGGGCAGCTTGACGGGAATCGGTGGTTTCGCAATAACGAAAGTCGGCGACGGACAACTCTTGGTTTTCGGTTGCGTGGGCCGCACATCCTCGGAAGTTCTTGCGCCGGGTTCGCTCGACGAAATGTACTTTCGCAGGTCCCGGTTCCGAGCCCATTTTCGTTTCGCCGGCGGCGTGCATTGCGAACTTTCGCGAGGGAAGGTCCGAATATGCTCGGAATCATTCGGGAAGACCTACCCGGACGTTACGTGACGAACTTCTTCGTCGAGTCGATCTACGAGAACGTGTTCATCGTCTCGGCACAAGGGAAGTTGGTTCGCGAAATCCAGCAGCCGGCGTGGCGATCTTTCTTGGCGACCGATGCCGACACGGAATCGCCGATCGCGGACCTGCTCTTCCACTTCGATCTGTGCGCTCTGGCCTCACGGCTCAATCACGAGTCCTCCGGGATCAACTCGCGTCGTTTCGCCCGCATCTCGATCGTCCTCGACGAGGGCGGGCGCGTCGTCCAGACGCACCCGCTCGAGCGCGAACTCTCGGCGTTGCGGGCATCCGGCCTGATCATGGCGGGCGGCTTCGGCCGGCGACTCGGCGAGATGACCAAGGCGACACCGAAGCCGATGCTGCGCGTCTGCGGCAAGCCGATCGCCGAACACATCGTCGAAGCCATGGTCGACAATGGCATCACCGACATCTACTTCTCGATCTTCCATCTCGGCGGTGTGGTGAAGGAGCATTTCGGCGACGGCTCGAAGCTCGGATGCCGGATCCGTTACATCGAGGAGACGATTCCGCTGGGCACCGCCGGCTGCCTGTCGCTGATCGAAGAGCCGCTCGCCGGGCCCCTGCTGATGGTCAACGGCGACGTGCTGACCAACCTCCAGTTCGGCCGCATCCTCGACATGCACGACCGCCTCGGCGCCGACCTCACCATGAGCACCCGCCAACAGCACATGCAGGTGCACTACGGCGTGGTCGAATCGATCGGCGGCTACGTCACCCACATCCGCGAGAAGCCGAAGATCCGTTTCGACATCAACGCCGCGATCTACGTGATCTCGCAGCACGTGCTCGAGCACACGACCCGCAATCGCCGGATCGACATGCCGGAGTTGATCGACACCCTGCTGCCCCAGGGGTTGCAGGTCGCCACCTTCCCGCTGATCGAGGACTGGATCGACGTCGGGTCGGTCGCCGATTTCAATCGCGCGCTGCAGGGGTACGATCCCGGCAATCGGCCGCGCATCGATTCGGTGACCGCGGCTCCAGCCGTGCAGAAACGCGTCCCCAAGTGAGCGTCGCGTCTCGTCCGGGAAGGAACGACCTGAGATGCCCGATGGGACGATGGTGCTCGGTGTCGTTCTCGGCGAGCAATCCGAGGCGATCGACGACTTCCTCGCGCGATGCGCCTCGCGCGGGGTGAAGCCCCTTCTCCTGCGTCCGACGTTCGAGACGGCGTTGCCCGACCATCCGGCCGCCGCGACGATCCGCTCGCCGATGGACTATCTGGGGGAAGAGGCGATCGACGAGATCTATGCCGATCTCGACAGGATGCAACGCCGGCTACCCTCCATCGTGCTGTCCACCGGCATCCCGGTGGCCGAATGGGGGACCGACCTCGGCCTGCCTCCCACGGTGTGGGCCTGGCTGCCGGCGCTGGTGCCCTACTGGCACGTGACGCTGCGCCTCGTGCGCACCATCCGCCGCGTCGTCGAGGTCGAGGCACCGGCCGAGATCGAACTCCTCGGCGGCGACGAACTCTCGGACTGGACGCGCCCGATCATCTCGGCGGCCTTCCGGACTCCGCGCTCCGAGACGATGCGGAACGAGGCGGAGAGCGCGGCCGCGACGCTTCCTCAGCGTCCACGGGACGGTCCGACGCGGTGGAACTTCGAGATCCCCGACCGGATCGCCGATCGGGTGACGCGGGTTCTCGCCGACCGCCGGGCGGAATTCGCCCGGCGCGCGCCGGGCCCCTTCACCGGACACGTGATGCTGCTGATGCGCGGCGTGCGCGGCACCGCTTGGCTGCGGAGCCGCACGACGCGGCGCACCTCCCTCGTCGACGAGTACTCCGAAGGCATGCCGGAAGCGCTGGTGGAGCGCTGCCGGGCGGTGGGCGCGCGCCTGACCATCGTCTACGAAGGTGAACTCCCCGGCCATTCGACCGTCCGGCCGTCCTATGCGGCGACCTACCCGGGCACGGTCTGCGAAGTCTCGACCAACGACTTCGCCGCCATCGCCTCCGCCATGCGCGCCGACGTGCGCACCCGGACGGAGGTGGCGACGAGTGCCCTCCTCGCCGATCCGGCATTCTCCGCCGCCTTCATCCTCGACGGGATCGACGTCTTCGAGCAGTTCCACGACTACATTCAGCGTTCCATCGTCAACCTGTCGACGTTGGCGGTAACGCAGTACCACGCTTGGAAGTTCTTCCTCGAACACAACCCGGCGGACGTCGTCGTCGGCGGCCGGCTCGAGGCCAAGCCCTGGGTGTCGCGCGCCGCCCACGACCTCGACCGACAGACGATGTCGATCAAGCTCGGCATCGGCGAGGAGATGATGCCCTCGATGATCGCGATCGACCATCGTGGCGACTTCGCCCACCGCGACTATCCCGACGCCTTCCTGGTGTGGGGGGAGCGACAGCGCGTCTATCTCGCCGAGCGGTTGCCGGGCTACCGCGGGCTCATCCGCGCCGTCGGTCGCGCCCGCTCCGACACCTTCGTCCGCGAGGCGGCGTCCATCGACGCGCGGGCGCAGCGCCGCCTGCTCGGCCTTCCGGAGGATGCCCGATTGATCGTCTACGGCGCCAACCATCGCAGCCGTTACGGCCAATGGCCGGGGGTGCGCTGGGGCAGTTCGTGCTTCTCGCGAGAAAGCTGGGTCGCCTGCTTCCGCGCCCTCGTCGAAGTGGCACACGATCTCGGCGACGGCTTCGTCCTGGTCAAGCCGCATCCGGCCGACGATCTCGAATTCATCGCCGATCTGGTGCGCCGCGAGGGTGGCGACCACGTCCGGTTGATCACCTCCGACATGGGCTTCCACAACGTCGAGATCCTGGCGGCCTGCGACGCCTTCGTCTCGACCGTCACCTCCATGTTCGCCGAGGCGCTGATCATGGGACGCGTCTCGATCAACATCTGGCGGCCCGACGTCAACCTGCTCTACGAGAAGGCGCGCTGGACGCGTTATTCCGCCATCGCCGCCCCGGTCGACGACTTCGCCGCGATGAAGGCGTTGCTGATGCGCCTCCTCACCGACGAGGACGCCTATCGCGCCGAGGTCGAGCGCGGCCTCGCCGAGATCCGCGACTATTTCGGCGGACTGGACGGCCTGAACGCCTCGCGGGCGGCGGAAACGGCGGTTGACACCGCCGTGCGTGCGTGTGAACCGATGGCGTGACAAGGTGGGTCACGTCCGCCGAATCGGCCGCCGGGCGGCCGAATCTCCAGGAGGCGTCACGGTGACGGTGTGGATCGTCGGTGCGGGCCGGATGGCGGAAGCCTACGGCAAGGTCCTCGAGGCCGGCGGGGTGGATTTCCTCGTGGTCGGGCGCGGTGAAGAGACGGCACGCGGTTTCACCGAACGGACCGGCCACCCCTGCCGCCCCGGCGGGCTCGACGCGGCGCTCGCCGAACTCGCCCCGCCGGAAGCGGCGATCGTCGCCACCGACGTCGACAGCCTCGCCGACAATGGTCTGGCGCTGCTCGCCGCCGGCTGCCGCCGCATCCTGATCGAGAAGCCCGGCGGAGTGACGCCGGCGGAGATCGCCGCCCTCGCCGAGGCGACCTCGGCGAGCGGCGCCGACGTGCGGCTCGGCTACAACCGCCGCTTCTACGCCTCCGTGCTCGCCGCCGAGGCGGCGATCGCCGAGGACGGCGGGGCGGTGTCGATGAATTTCGAGTTCACCGAGAGCGTCGACGTCGTCGCCGGCCTGCCCTATGCGCCGGAGGTCAAGGAGAACTGGCTCTTGGCCAACTCCACCCACGTCATCGACACCGCCTTCCACCTCGCCGGCCGGCCGAAGCGGCTGTTCTCGGCGGTGGAAGGGCAGATCGCCTGGCACTCGCGCGCCGCCCGCTTCGCCGGCACCGGCCTGACCGAGAACGGCGTGCTCTTCGTCTACCATGCCGACTGGGATGCGCCCGGGCGCTGGGGCATCGAGATCAACACCCGCCGGCGCCGCCTGATCCTGCGCCCGATGGAGCAGTTGCACGTGCAGAAGCGCGGCGCCTTCACCGTCGAGCCGATGGCGATCGACGACGATCTCGACCGCCGGTTCAAGCCGGGCCTCCATCGTCAGATGGCGGCGTTCCTCGACGGCGAGGACGCCGGCCGGCTGCTGACGATCGGCGAACACCTCGCGCGGGTCCGCACCATCTACGAGTCCATGTATCGACCCTGGGGCCTACAGGAGATTCCGACGTGATCGACGGTCGGCGCGTCGTCGCCATCATCCCGGCTCGTGGAGGTTCGAAGAGCGTCAAGCTCAAGAACCTCCATCCGCTCGGCGGCAAGCCCTTGCTGCAGTGGCCGATCGACGTGGCGCGAGCGACGCCGGAGATCGACCGGGTGGTCGTCTCGACCGACCATCCCGAGATCGCCGAGGTGGCCCGGTCGCTCGGAGCCGAGGTGGCGATGCGCCCCGACGAACTCGCCTCCGACACGGCGCTGGTCGCCGACGTGCTGCGCCATCACATCCGTGAGCTGCGCGCCGAAGGCGAGACCGCGACCTGGATGACCCTGCTCGAGGCGACCGCGCCCTTCCGCCTGCCGCGCGACATCCGCGCCTGTCTCACCCGGCTGGCCGAGGAGGGTCTCGATTCGGTCGCCACCTTCATGGACGCCCATCTCAATCCGCATCGCGCCTGGCGGATCGAGAACGGGACGCCTCGCCCCTTCATCGACGGCGCCGTCCCGTGGTTGCCGCGGCAGAAGCTGCCGCCGGCCTACCAGCTCAACGGGGCGGTCTATGCCTTCGTGATGGATCGCCTGCCCGCCGACGCGGTCGGACTGTTGTTCGGCCGCGCGGGCGCGGTACCGATGGAGCGGGAACGCTCCTTCGACATCGACGACGCAAACGACTTCGCGGTGGCCAATGCACTCCTGGAACAAGGATACGTCCCCCTCGCTTAGGGACCTGATGAACCTCTCCGGCCGTACGGCGCTGGTGACCGGCGGCGCCGGGCTGCTCGGCTCGCAGATCTCGGCCGCCCTCGCCGAACTCGGCGCGACGGTCCACGTCGGCAGTCGCGACGGAGACAAATGCGCAGCCTTCGCCGCCGATCTCCGCGGCGAATACGGCGGCGCGCACACCGGCTTCGGCCTCGACATCACCCGCTCGGAGTCATGTCGGGCGGCGGTGGCGCGGGTCGCCGAGGCGTCGGGCGGGCTCGACATCCTGGTCAACTGCTCCTGGTCGGGCAAGAAGAACACCTTCGAGTCGATCACCGAAGAGGACTGGATGAACGACATCGACATCTCGCTGAACAGCGTCTTCCGCATGGTCAAGGCGGCCTTCGAACCGCTGAAGGCGACGCGCGGCGTCATCGTCAACGTCGCCTCGATGTACGGCATCGTGGCACCCGACCACCGGCTCTACGACGGCGAGCGCTACGCCAACCCGCCGAGCTACGGATCGGCCAAGGCCGGCGTGCTGCAACTGACCCGCTATCTGGCGAGCTTCCTGTCGCCGCACGGCATCCGGGTCAACTGCATCAGCCCGGGGCCGTTCCCCTACGAGTCGACGCAGCGCGAGAACCCCGCCTTCATCGAGCGGCTGGCGGGCAAGAACCCGCTGAACCGCATCGGCAAACCCTTCGAGCTGAAGGGCGCGGCGGCGCTGCTGTGCTCCGACGCCTCGAGCTACATGACCGGGCAGAACATCTCCGTCGACGGCGGCTGGACCGCGTGGTGATCGGCTCATGACCCTGAAGATCGGCGTTCTCGGTTTCTCGGAGGGCAACGGCCACCCGCTGTCCTTCTCGGCGATCGTCAACGGTTACGACGACGAGGCCTTCGGGCGCGCCGGCTGGCCGGTGATCCACGCCTATCTCGGACGGCGCGAGGCCGACGAGTTCGGCTTCCCCGACACCACCGTCACCCACGTCTGGTGCCCCGACCGGGCCCAGGCGGCGGCGATCGCCGCCGCTTGCCGCATCGCCGAGGTTGTGGACGATCCGGCCGAGATGATCGGGGCGGTCGACGCGGTGATGATCCTGCGCGACGACGCCGCCTCGCACCGGCCGCTCGCCGCCCCGTTCCTCGCCCATGGACTGCCGGTCTTCGTCGACAAGCCACTGTGCGTGACCGCGGAGGATCTCGCCTTCTTCCGGCCCCATCTCGAAAGTGGCCGGCTGATGTCGTGCTCGGGTCTGCGTCACGCCCGCGAGCTCGACGAGGTGCGGGCGAACCTCGCCGACTTCGGCACCATCTCGCTCGTCCGGGCGAGCGTCGTCGTCGACTGGGCGCGCTACGGCATCCACATGCTGGAGGCGGTGATGGGGGCGCTCGGCCGCCGTCCGGTGGCGGTGCAGCGTCACGTCGCCCGACACGAAAGCGTCGCCGTCACCCTCGACGACGGCACGTTGCTGCTCATCGACGCGCTCGGGGCGGTGCCCAAGACCTTCGGCATCGACATCTTCGGGGCACGGCGGATCGAGCGGGTCGAGATCTCGGACAATTTCTCGGCCTTCCGCCGCACCGTCGCCAGATTCATCGAGCAGGTGCGCAGCGGCGTTCCGGCGATCGAGCCGGCCGACACCGTTCGCGTCATCGAAACGCTGATGGCCGGCGCCGCCGCCGAGCCGGGCGGCCCCCGCGTTCCGCTTCCCTGACCCCCCATCTCATCAGGACCATTGCCGTGAGGACAGTGACCGCACTCGCCGACATGACCGGCCGGACCTGCGTCATCACCGGTGGGCTCGGCCACCTCGGCATCGCCATGGCCGAGGCCCTGGCGGAGAACGGCGCGAGTGTGGTGCTGATCGACCGCAGTGAGGTCCCGGCGGTGCCCGAGCGCTTCGCGGCGCTCGAGGCGAGTGCGCCCGACCGGATCCATCGGCGCGCCTGCGATCTCTCCGAACCGGTGGCGCTCGACGCGCTGATCGCCGAACTCGTCGCCTCGTTCCCGGTGATCGACGTCCTGATCAACAACGCCGCATTCGTCGGCACGGCGGCCTCGCAGGGCTGGGCGACGGCCTTCGAGACCCAGTCGCCCGACCTGTGGCGGCAGGCGGTGGAGATCAACCTCACCGTTCCCTTCGTGCTGGTGCGCGGCCTCCTGCCGGCGATGCGGGCGGCGGCGGCGCCGGCGATCCTCAACATCGGCTCGATCTACGGCCTCGTCGGGCCGGACTGGCGGATCTACGAGGGCAGCACGCTCGGCAATCCGGCCGCCTACGCCGCCTCGAAGGGCGGCCTGATGCAGTTCACCCGCTACCTCGCCACGACGCTGGCGCCGAAGATCCGTGTCAACGCCATCTGCCCGGGCGGGATCGAGCGCGGCCACGGCGGCGCCTTCCTCGACGCCTATGTGGCACGCACGCCGCTCGGCCGCATGGCGACGCTCGAGGACTTCAAGGGAGCGGCGATCTATTTCGCCTCCGACCTGTCGGCCTACGTCACCGGCCAGATCCTCGCCGTCGACGGCGGCTGGACGACATGGTGAGGGGTGCGCCGCACCAGCCCGCCGACGATTGGCCCCGGGGTCGGGCGACGGTATAACTGGTCCATCCGCGCCACCGCGCCGGACCCGGAGGCGATCGGTCCATGGAAGAGAGATTCGTTCGACTCATCCAGGAGGCGATCGGACGTCTCGAGGACCCCTCCGGTCCGAACCGGGTCGAACTCTACAATCGCGTGCGCAAGGCTCTGATCGACCACCTCGACCGGCTCGACCCGCCGCTCGGCATACGCGACCGCATGGGTCACATCCGCCGGGTCGAACAGAGCATCCGCAGGATCGAGGCGGACTTCAAGCAGCGCGCCAAGGACGAACCCAAGCGCGCCGCGCCGAAACGCGATCCGCGTTCGGCCGCCGCGGCGCGTTCACCTGCCGGCGGACGGCCGGCCCTGCCGGCTCCCGGCCGCCCGCCCGAGCGCCCGCCGGGGCGTGCACCCGAATGGCGCCGCGTCGGCATCGAGCGCTACCGCCCGTCACGGCGCGAGCGCGCCGTCGGGCGCGACGCGGGAGCGGAGGCGATGGCCGTCTACCTCCTGCCGGCGAACTGCACCGAAGCCGGGATCCGGCCGAAGCCGCCCGGCTCGACGAAGGAGCGCCTGCGGGATCTCGTGCGCCGGATCGGCATCCGCGCCCGAGTCCAGCATGCGCTGTTGCGCCGCCAGACCAAGGAGGCGCTCACCCACGACCGGCTGCACTTCCTGTGGATGCTGTTGGAGCCGATCGTCCAGGTCGGTCTCGTCGTCGTCCTCTACTGGCTCCTGAACCGGACCTACGTACTGGACATGCCGGCCTTCTCCTTCGCCATCGTCGGGATCGCCGGCTGGCTGATGTTCCGCAACGTCGGGCGAGTGCTGGCGACGGGCGCCGGGCGGGAGGATCGCCTGCTGAACTTCCCGGTGATCACCCGGATCGACGTGGTCCTGACCCGGGGGATCTACTACGGCCTGCTCTATCTGGTGATCGCCGCCTTCTTCTTGTGGGCGGTGTGGGCGCTGGGGCTGGGCAGCGCGGTCACCGACGTCGGGCTCTTCCTGTGGTGGTGGACGGTGCTGTGGCTCTTCGCCATCGGCTTCGGCCTGTCCAACATGGCGCTCATCGACACCTATCCGGCGCTGCGCAAGTTCATCCCGCTGATGATGCGCAAGGTGATCTATTTCTCGGGCGTCGTCCTGTGTACCGAGCAGTTGCCGGAGAGCTACAAGATCTATTTCCTGTGGAACCCGATCATCCACGCCAACCAGCTCATGCGATCGGCGCTCTTCGTCGAGTACGAGACCGTGGACGCCTCCCCGGGATTCCTGCTCGTGTGCACGCTGGTGATGCTGATCTTCGGCTTGGCGGCCGAGAGGGCGAACCGACGGAAGGTTCCCAAGCTGTGATCGAATTCGCGGCGGTCGACTACAGGATCAGGACGGCGAAGGGCGAGACTCGCATCCTCGTCGACATGACCGGCGCGCTGCCGCGGGGTCGCTACGTGCTGCTCACCGAGGATCCGCAGAGCCGCATCGCACTCGTCGACCTCTTCTGCGGCCTGAAGCAGCCGCAGGTCGGCCGCATCGTGCACCACGGCCGTGTCTCCTGGCCGATCGGCCGGTTGACGCATTTCCGCAGCGGTCTCGACGGCTATTCGACGGTCGAATTCTTCGCCGACATCCATGCCCTCGATCGCCGCCGCACACTCGACTTCGTCCGCGAATTCTGCGATCTGGACGGCCTGCTGGCACGCCGGATGACGTCATGGCCCGGACAGGCCAGCCTGCGGCTCGGATTGGGGTTGGCGCTGCTGCCCGATTTCGACATCTTCGTCGTCGATGGTAGCCTTCTCGTCGGCGATCCGAACTTCCAGCGCCGATGGGTCGAAGCCTTCCACGAGCGCAGTCGAAAGGGCACCGTCGTCATGTCGACGACGCAGAAGGCCGCGATCGGCATGTTCTGCGACTACGCCCTGATCGCCGACCACGGCCGGCTGTTCATCACCGAACACGTCGCGGAAGCGATCGACCTCTACCCTTCCCGCGCGGCGACCGCCGAAGCCCCGGAGCCCGACGACGGAGACGACATTGACTAGTCCTCCCGAACAACCGCAAGCGACGCTGCGGTTGACCCAGGCCAACTTCAAGCGGAAGCGCAAGTACCGTTTCGCGCCCCTGATCTTCATCGGGGTGCCGACGCTGGCGGCGCTGATCTACTGTTTCGTGCTGGCTTCGAACGTCTATTTCTCCGAGACGTTGTTCGCCATCCGCCAGTCCGACGCCTCGGCGGGCGGCGGCAAAGCCGGCGGCGGCGGCGGGCTGCTCGCCGGGATCGCCGGCGCCGAGATCGCCTTCGACGGCTTCGCTCTGCGCGACTTCATCCAGTCGGCCGACGCTCTCGACCATCTCGAAAGGACGTCGGGCTTCGCACGGCGAACCGCCGACCGGGGCATCGACCCGCTCTATTCCTATTCGTCGTCGGCCGATCAGGACACGCGGCTCGCCGCTTTCCGCAGACTGGTGACGGTGCGCTATTCGCTCACCGAGCAGATGCTCTCCATGTCGGTCGGCGCCTATTCGGCCGAGGACGCGCGCGCCATCTCCGACGGGCTCATCGCCATCGCCGAGAGTTTCGCCAACCGGGCCAACGAGCGCTCGCGCCGCGACGCGCTCGAGCTGGCGCAGACGGAGTTGACGCGGGCGGAACAGCGGGCGGTGGCGGCCCAGCTGGCGCTCAACGAGTGGCGACTGGCGCGCGGCAACGTCGATCCGAAGCAGTCCATCCAGATGATCCAGACGGTGGTCGGCCAGCTCGAGCAGGCCGCCTCGCAAGTACAAGCCGATCTCGCCTCGCTGCCCGCCCAGATCGACGCCCAGAGCGCCCGGCGGCGACAGCTCGAGGCGCGTCTCGGCGCTCTGCGCGAACAGATCCGCACCGAACAGGACAAACTGACCGGCGGTCCCGATTCGGTCTCGAACCTGTTGCGCGACTACGACAAGCTCAACCTCGAGCTCGAATTCGCCAACAAGCAGGTGACTTCGGCGCGCGAATCGCTCGAGCAGGCGCGGCTGGCGATGGTGCGTCAGACGAAGTACATCTCGATCATCTCCAATCCGACGGTGGCGGTGCGGCCTTCGCATCCGGCCACGTTGAAGATCGTCCCGACCGTGTTCGTGCTGAGCGCGCTCATCTACGGGGTGCTCTCGATGGTGCTGGCGATGGTGCGCGAGACCCACGCCTGAGCTGCCCGAGAGACGGACGGGGGGTGCGGAAATGCGGTCCGACGGACGGTTCGGTGGTTCAAAGGCCCGAGAGGCCGGCAAGGCGGGAGAGCCGTGATGGACGAAGGCAAGGATCGGCGGCAGCTCGAGGAAGAGGCCGTGATCGCCGAACTCGAGGCGCGGATCTACGAGGCGCGGGCGCGGGCGGTCGTCGCCCAAGCCCAGGCGCTCGAGGCGCGCGGCAGGATCTTCGAGGCGCGCGCCCGCATCGCCGCCCATCGCAAGGCGGACGCCGAACCGCTCGCCGACTGAACCCTCCGTGTCGCCGAATCCGCCGGGGAGAGACCCGATGCTCGTTTCGATGTCGCGACGCAGGACACGGCGAGGACTTCGATCCGTCGCCGTGGCGCTGGCGGCGGTCGTGATCGCCGCTCCCGCGTCGGCGGCCCCTGCGGCGAAGCGCCCGCAGGCCCCGGCTACCGCCGAGACGCGCGGTGACCGCCCACCGTCGACGGCGGATCTGCCGCTGCGCCACATCGCCGGGCTCGAGATCCTGCGCACGGGCCGCGACACACTGGTGGTGTCGCGCGGTTCGGCGGTGGACAACACCGGGCGGAGCCTGATCCGCATCGAGCGGCTGTTGACGCTCGACATCGGGCGGATCGGCGCCGGCGGTCGCGACGACGTCGCCACCCCGGTCGACGCCGCCCGGCGCGCCGAAGGTTTCACCGTGGACCCGACGATGCCGAATGGACTGCGCGCCAGCGTCGAAGGTCGTCCGGCTTCGGGTTGGTACCACGTCGTCTACCTGCGCGATCCGGTGAGCGGGATCGATTCGGCCATCCTCACCCGTCAGCTTTCCTCGACGCGCGCCGATCGACCCGGGGACGCCCGTCCGCCGCCGGGTTTCACGCTGCGCCGCCACGCCCCGGTCGCCTATCACTACGACGCCCGAACCGGCTTCCGTCCGCAGGTCTGCTACGGTTGGCCGCAACCGATGTGCGTCTTCACCTCGGCCGGGACGCGTCCCGAATTCGCGGTGGTGGAAGACCTCCGATCGGCCGACTGGACAAGGGTGCGGTTGGAGCGCTTCATGCCGGAGACCGCACGCATCGTTCGCCTCCAGGCCGTCGTCACAGGCGTGGAGAGTGGCGGAGCGGCCATGGTCCGCACCCTGGCGCAGCGGGAAGGCGACGTCCTTCTCGGGCGGGCGCGAGGGCCGGGCGACGTGCAGACGCTCATCTTCGAGATCGCCACGAACTCGGAGGAGACGATCGCGGTCAGGACCGATCCGGGGGTGAAGGTCTCGCTCTTCGCCGTCGGTTTCGCCATGGCTCAGACCTACTGATGCCGCGGGTCGAAGTTCGTTCAGGGACCGTCGGATCGGTCACCACGCGCGAGGTCGAACGGTGGTCGCCTTGAGGTCCCTCCTCACCGCTCTGTTGCGCCGAACCCACGGATCGGCGTTGGTGCGTTCCGTGGCGCGCCGCGTGCCGCGGCTGCGCTTCCTCACCGGCGGCGTGCACCGCTCGAAGGTCTGGGGCGTGGCGCGGGGCGGCCCGGTCGTCCTCGGATTCGGCTTCCCGCCCGAGGCGGAGGTCGACGTCGACCGCGCGCTTCCCGAGATGGCCAAGCACTTCGTCGCCCGCAAGGCGCGGGCGAAGATCGTGCGCGACGAATTCCGCCGCTGCGGCAGCGAGGCGGTGTTGCAGTGGGGCGGATTCGTCCCGCGGTCGCTGCAGGGGCTGATCCGAGACGTCGGTACGCTGCCGACGATCTCGTGCTGGTCGGGGCCGGTGCCGCTGCGGGTCGGAGGGAACGAGTATCGCACCATCGCGGTCGACTGGTCGGGGCTCTACATCAACCCGCGCCGCTCGAACGATCTCGAGCTCATCCTCAACCATTTCGACTTCCGGGCTCGTCCCGATCTGGTGGCGCTCGCCGGCCGGCTGCGCCGGGCGGCCTTCCCGCCCCCCACCGGGACGGAGGTCACGGTCATCCTCCAGGATCGGTCGGACCGGCCGATGGCCTATGCCCCGCCGGATCGGCCCTCACCGGCCGAGCTCGTCGCCATCGCCCGCCGAGAGCATCCCGAGGCGCGGGCGAACGTGGCGATCATGGCCCGGGCCGACCGGGTGGCGTCGATCGCCGCCGGCCTTCCCGACGACGTCGCGATCGTCCCGAGCGAGGCGGTCGGCGACGCGCTGGCGCGCTCGGCCCACGTCTACACCGTCAACTCGCCGATCGCCGTCGACGCGGTGCTGCGGGGGGCGGCGGTGACGGTCTTCGGACAACCCTTCTTCGCCGGCTACGGCCTCACCGACGATCGCGGTCGCATCGTCCGGCGGACGCGGCAGCTGGACGCCGACGAACTCTTCGCAGGGCTCTTCGGCCTTCACTGCCGCCTGATCGGTCCCGACGGGCGACTGGTCGGACTGACCACGATCGACGACGCGCTCCGGGGAGCATCGGCCGCATGAGGTTCTTTCGCCGTACCCCGCCGGCGGTGTCGCCGGACACCCTCGCCGACTTCGCCGCCGGAGCGGCACACGCCGTCCGCGGCGGCAATCCGTTGGTGGCCGACATGGTGGTGCGACTGCGCTGGCGGATGACGGTCGCCGCGCTGGAACGCGCCGGGCGGAGCGACGAAGCGCACGATCTCGTGACCCATCTGCGGGCGGCCGATCTGATGCTGCGCGAAGATCTCGCCGAACGGGATCCGGCGGAGGTGCTCGAGGCAGCGATCCGTCGAGCCGAGGAGGCCGCGGCGGAGGCCCGCATGCGCCCCAAGCGTCCGGTTCGCGCGCCACGGCCGGAGAGGCCCGAAAGGCCGGAGAGGCCGGAGAGGCCGGAGAGGCCGGAGAGGCCGGAGAGGCCGGTGCGCGCCGAGAGACCCGAGCGGCCGGCGCCCCCCGAGAGGCCCGTACGTCCCGAGAGGCCGGAGAGGCCCGTGCGCCCCGAGAGGCCGCCTCGACCGGAACGCCCGGTGCGGTTGCGGCGAGATCACGACGCACCGGCGGACATCGACAGGCTGCGGGTCACGCCGGCGCCGCGGGTGGCCGCCGGACCGTCACGAGCCGCCGGGGGGGATCTCGCCGCCACCTCGGATGCCGCGAACCCGCTCGGGCCGCGCCGGGAGACGGCGCGACCGACGCGGGAAGAGCTCCGGTCGCGGCGGGAGCAGGCGGAATTCGACTCGGCCTTCGGCATCGCAGACATCTCGGAGGACGACCTGCTCGAGGAGATGCGTCGGTTCGGCGAGGACGCCGCCGAGATCGCTCGCCCCGTCGAGCCGTCGCCCGCCCCTGCGGTCGCCGACGCCGTCGGAGAGCCCGACACCGCCACCACCGACGACGACATCGAAGAAGAGCTCGATTTCGGCAGCATCTCCGACTTCATGGACGCGGTGCGCAGCGGGCTCGAGGAGCCCTCGGCACGCCGCGCCCGCCGCGCGCGGACCGGCGGGCGCAAGCCGCAGGCGCCGGTCCGGATCGACGCGCCGGCCCTCGTCGCCGAGTTGCGCGACGCGGTACGCGTCGGTCGCCTCGACGAGGCCCGCCACCTCCTCGACCGCCTCGCGCCACACGCCGCGGCGGCGGGACCGACGGCGGCGGCGACGGCGGTCGCCGCGGCGGTGATCGGCGACGAGCCACGGGCCGCCGCCTTCCTCGCCGCCGCCCTCTCCCATGCGGAGCGGACGGCGCGGCCGACCGTGAAGGCGGCGGCGCTCGCCGCCGATCTGGAGCGGATCGAGGCCGGGATGTTCGACCGGCTGGTCGGGCGCGAAGATTTTTCGGCCCATCGCGATCGGGCCCACGACCTTCTGCCTCACCGCCCTTCGGACGGCGCCCGTGGCCCGTCGGCGGCGGTGACCCTGTCCGGGACGCCGCGCGACGGCGCGCTCTGCCCGACCTTCGCCGAGGCCGAACCGTCGACCCGCGACGAGGCCGCGGCGGCGACGGTGCGGGCGGCGCTGGTCGAAGCGCTGCTTCGCATCGAGGCCGACGAGCGCCACGTCGCGGCGGCGGCCGATTTCCCGCTCGCCGTCCGTGTCGCCGGGATGCGGCGGACGGCGGCGGCGATCGAAGCGGCGCGGCGGAGTGGCGCGGTGCAGGTCGTCGCCGGTTTCGACCGGTCGCTCGACGCGGTCGTCGCCACGGTCCTGCCGGCGGGCGCGGCGGTGATCGTGACCGGCCGGCTGCCGTCGCCGGAACGCTTCGGCCGCGCCGGCCGCAAGCCGCCGGCCCCCGTTGCCGGTGCGGCGCTCGGCTTCGCCACGCTCGAGCGGGCGCGGCGCTCGATGGATCTCTTCCGGGCGAGTGCCGGCGTGCCGCGCGGTGTGTCGGACACCCCGGTCCTGCGTCGGAATGCCGCGACCCTGCTGCCGGAGATCGTCGACGCCGAGGGGCGCCCCCGCGTGACGCTCCTCACCGACCGTGCCGACCCGACCGAGCTCTGGACGGCGGCGGTCGCCCGCCACGTCGAGCGGCGCGTCGCCGCGGCCGGTCTCGATCCGGCGGTGCGCGCCCTCGCGCGGCTGATCATCACCCGTGAACTGGCGCCATGGATGCGGGCGACGTCGGCTCTGGCGGCGGCGAACGCCGAGGGGCGCACCGTCCTGCGGAGCGACGCCGACGCGGACCGGATGGTGCGGCGGGCGCTCACGGCGCCTTCCCCGGAGCCGGCGACGAAGGAGGCGATCCTGTTGGTCGCAGCCGAGCCGGCCGGGGTCGAGACCCTGCGGGCGCCGATCGTCGCGACCGTGGGCGGGGCCGACGATCTCCTCGTCTGCGTCCTCGCCGACGACGCCGCGGTGCGGACACCCGACGGGCTCACCCACGCCCTCGCGGAAGCGGCCGAGCGCTGCCGCCTGATCGTCACCGACGTGCGAGCGACCGCCTTCTCGGCGGCCCTGTGTGAACGACCGGTTCTGTTCGTCTCCGACGACACGGTCGCCCGCCACCGCCTCCCACGCCTACCGGGGCTGCGGACCGCGGCGGCGGGAGAGGCCGAGGAGGAGTTGCGGGCCCTGCTCGCGGCGGTCTCCGGGAACGGCCCCACCGCCGGCGGGGCGCGACCGCCGATCGACTGAGCCCGCCGCGGCGGATCCGGGCGAGGTCGGCGGGCTCGGAGGTGACCGTCGACCCGATCCGCCTTCCGGATTCGTTCCGATCTGGACGCGACCCCGCGAAAGCCGGAAGATCGGGCCCACGACCGCGCGACGCGGTACGGCATCGCAACGGTCGCCGGGAGACCGTCATGTCCATCCATCCCTCGACCCTCGCGGAACCCTGGTGGAAGCGTGGGGTCGTCTATCAGGTCTATCCCTGGTCGTTGCAGGACTCGAACGGCGACGGCATCGGCGATCTCGCCGGTATCCGCTCGCGCCTCGACCACTTCGTCGCGCTCGGTGTCGACGCCTTGTGGCTGTCGCCGATCTTCGTCTCACCGATGCGCGACTTCGGCTACGACATCGCCGACTACTGCGACATCGACCCGATCTTCGGCTCGCTCGCCGAGTTCGACGCGCTCCTCGCCGAGGCCCACGCCCGCGACATCCGCATCATCCTCGACTTCGTGCCCAATCACACCTCCGACCGGCATCCGTGGTTCCGCGAGAGCCGGACCTCGCGCGACAACCCCAAGGCGGATTGGTACATGTGGCGCGATCCCGCGCCCGGCGGGGGCCCGCCGAACAACTGGCGCTCGATGTTCGGCGGCGGCGGCTGGGCGTGGTGCGAGGAGCGGGGCCAGTACTGGTACCACGGCTTCCTCGCCGAGCAGCCCGACCTCAACTGGCGCAATCCGGCGGTCGTCGCCGCCATGCACGACGTGCTGCGCTTCTGGCTGAAGCGCGGCGTCGACGGCTTCCGGGTCGACGTCATCTGGCATCTGCTGAAGGACCCGGCCTGGCGCGACAACCCGCCCAATCCGGACTACCGACCGGGCGAACCGGAGGTGCGCCGGCTCTCGGAGATCCGCACCTGCGACCAACCGGGTATCCTCGATCTGGTCAAGGGCTTCCGCCGGGTGATCGACGAGTTCCCCGAGAAGGTGCTGATCGGCGAGCTCTATCTCGAGTTCGAACGGCTCTGCACCTACTACGGCGAGGCCCTCGACGGGTGCCATCTGCCGTTCAACTTCCACCTGATCATGCATCCGTGGAAGGCCGACGGAGTGGCGCGGGCGATCGAGACCTACGAGGCGTCGCTGCCGAAGGGGGCCTGGCCGAACTGGGTGCTGGGCAACCACGACAACGGCCGCGTCGCCTCGCGGTTCGGGCCGGCACAGGCGCGCATCGCCGCGATGTTCCTGCTCACCGCGCGCGGTACGCCGACGATCTTCCAGGGCGACGAGATCGGGCTCGAGAGCGGGGTCATCCCGCCCGACCGGGTGCGCGACCCGCAGGAGAAGAACGAACCGGGCCTGCCCGGCCACGATCGCGACATCGCCCGCACCCCGATGCAGTGGGACGCCTCGACGTTCGCCGGCTTCTCCACGGTCGAGCCGTGGCTGCCGCTGGTCCCGGGCCACGAGCGCTGCAACGTCGAGGTCGAAACCGCCGACGCGCGTTCGATGCTCCGTCTGCATCGCCGGCTGATCGCCCTCCGGCGCGCCCATCCGGCGCTGGCCGTCGGCGACGTCCTGGTGTTGACCGGGGCGAACGACGTGCTCGTCTACATGCGCTGCCGAGGCGAGGCATGCTTCTGCATCGCCCTCAATCTCTCCGGCACGGCCCGCGAGGTGTCGCTGCCGGAAGCGGCGGGCGGACGCATCGCGATCTCCACCGGGCTCGACCGCGACGGCGAGCCGGTGGGTGAGGTGCTGCGTCTCGGACCCGACGAGGGTGTGGTGATCGCGCTCGCCGCGTGATCCCGGCGCGGTCGGTGCGAGGGTCGGACGCATCCATAGCCAAACTCGATGAGCGAGGCGAAGTTCCGATCCGGATGTTCGCGTTCGGTGGTTCGCCCGGAGCGCGCGCGGGGGTAAGGTGCCCGCTTCGCCCCGCCCTCCGCCGAGACCGTCCCGATGACATCGCCGTCCGCGCCGCAACCCGGCACCCGCCCCGCCGGAAGCGATGCGCCGATCGTTCCCCTCGCCGCGGCGCTCTTCGCCGTGCTGCCGATGTCGACCGACATCTATCTCACGGCGATGGTCGACCTCGGCCGCGACTTCGGCGTCGACATCGCCGGGGTGCAGCGGACGATGCTGGCCTTCACCCTCGGATTCGGCCTCGCCCATCTGTTCATCGGCCGTTTCGCCGATCGCATCGGCCGGCGGCCGACGGCGCTCTTCGGCCTCGCGATCTACACCGTCGCCTCGATCCTGGCCTCGGCGGCGCCGAGCCTCGAGCTTCTGGTGACGGCGCGGTTCGTCCAGGGCATGGCGGCGGCGACGGGACCGATCATCTCGCGCACTCTCGTCCGCGACACCGTTTCCGCCGAGGGGGCCGGGCGCGCGCTTTCCAAGATGGGGGCCTTCGTCGGCATCGCGCCGCTGACCGCGCCGCTCCTCGGCACCTTCGCCGCTCACCTCGGCGGCTGGCGCGCGGCGATCGTGGTGCTCGTCCTCTACGGGGCGGTGCTCTGGGCGATCCTGTGGCGGCGGCTGCCGGAAACGCGGCCGGCGTCGGTCGGCGTCGGCGACGAGATCTCGATCCTCACCGCCCTCGGCCGGCTGGTGCGCCACCGGGTGTTCCTGATCGGCGTGGCGGCGCTCGCCGCCGGCTACGGCATCCTGCTCACCTGGCTCACCACATCCGGGTTCCTGTTGATCGGCACGCTCGGCATGAGCAAGCTCGAGGCCTCCGCGGTCTACACCGTCGGCTCGGCCGGGTTCGTCTCCGGCAGCCTCGTGTCGATGCGACTGGCCCAGCGCCTGATGCCGCGCCACATCCTGCGGACCGCGGCGGCGCTGCTCCTCCTCGGCACGACGGCGCCGGCCCTCGTGCTGTGGCTCGGCCACGATCACTGGACGGTGATCCTCGCCTCGGTCTTCCCGTTCTATCTGGGCTGGGGCGTCGGTCAGCCGATGGCGATCGCCATCACCATGCGGCCCTTCCCGGAGATGGCGGGCCAAGCTTCCGCCTGGCTCGGCCTCTTCCAGCAGATCGGCGGCATCGCCCTGTCGCTCGTCGCCGCGCATTTCGGCGGCGGGCTGGCGATCCCGCTGACCATGGCGTTCGGGGCGGCGCTCTTCACCGCCGCCGTCTTCACTCCGCCGCCGAAGCCCCGCTGAGGCTCACGCCACCGCCGCCTCGTCGAGAAGCGTCACCGCGATTCCCTTCAACTTCTCCCGATCGGCGCTCTCGCCGACGAGGAGATCGAAGACGCCGGGCTCGGCGCGCGCCACCATGTCGGGGCCGAGGCAGAAGAAGTCCTCGGGCTCCAGCGTCAGGCGGAGAGTGCGGCGCTCGCCGACGGCGAGGTCGACGGTCTCGAAGCGCTTCAGTTCCATGATCGGCCGGGTGGTGGAGGCCACCCGGTCGCGCAGGAACAGGAACACCGTGGTCGCCCCGTCGCGATCTCCGACATCGGCGACGTCGACCTCGACCGTCAGGCTCTCGCCGGGCCGGAAGGTCGCCGGCGCACGCGGCGCGGAGATCTCGAAGGAGGTGTAGGAGAGACCGTGGCCGAAGGGCCAGAGCGGCGTGTTGGGACTGTCGACCCACCGGGTGGTGAAGTGCTCGCCCGGCGCCCAGGGCCGGCCGCTCGGCCGCTCGTTGTAGAAGATCGGGATCTGGCCGACGTGGCGCGGCCAGGAGACCGGTAGGCGACCGGAGGGCGAGCGGGCGCCGGAGACGACGTCGCCGATCGCCGCGCCGGCTTCCGAGCCGAGATACCAGGTGATCAGCACCGCGCCGACCGCGTCGTAGAGCCAGGTCTCGGTCAACGGCCGACCGCAACCGAGCAGCAGGACGACCGGCTTTCCGGTGGCGAGCACGGCGCGCGCCAGCTCCTCCTGGCGGCCGGTCAGGCGGATGCGGGTGCGGCTCGCCGCCTCGCCGGTGAGCAGCGCCGGCTCGCCGATGGCGAGGAGCACCACCTCGGCCTTCTTCGCCGCCTCGACGGCGCGGGCGATGTCGGCGTCGTCGCTCTCGGGCGACGGGCCGTCGAGCGCGAGGTCACAACCCCTCTCGACGATCACGTCGCGATCGGGGAAGGCGGCGCGGATGCCATCGGCGAGCCCGGTGATCGGATTCATGTCGCCGAGGGCGAACCACGAGCCGAGCGCCTCGTCGTCCTTGACCGAGGCGTGGCCGATGAGGGCGATCGGTCCGCCGCTCTTCGCCAGCGGCAGCAGTCCGTCGTTCTTGGCCAGCACCATCGAGACGACCGCCGCGTCGCGCGCGGCGGCGCGGCGCGCGGCGAGGGGCCGGGCGGCTCCGCCGGCGACCGAACCCCGGCCGTAGGGGTCGTCGAAGAGGCCGAGGCGCTCCTTGGCGGCGAGGACGCGGCGGACCGCGGCGTCGATGTCGTCCATGGCGATCAGGCCGCGCTCGAGCGCCGGTTTCAGCCCTTCGGGATAGGCACGGCTCTGCATGTCGATGTCCATGCCGGCCTTCAGCGCCAGCGCCGCGGCCTCGGCGAAGTCGGCGGCGACACCGTGGGCGATCAGCTCGCCGATGGCGTCGTAGTCGGAGACGTAGATGCCCTCCCAACCCCATTTCGTACGGACGAGATCGGTGAGGAAGCCCTTGTCGCCCGACAGCGGCCGGCCGGCGATGTCGATGAAGGCGGGCATGATGGCGAGGGTGCCGGCCCTCACCGCGGCCTCGAAGGCGGGCAGATAGGCTTCGTGCAGCATGCGCTCGGAGATGTCGACGGCGGCGTAGTCGCGCCCCGCCGTGCAGGCGCCATAGGCGACGAAGTGCTTCGCGGTGGCGGCGATGGCATCGCGGCGGGCGAGGTCGGCCGACTGGAAGCCTTCGACCTTGGCGCGCGCGAGCATGCGGCCGACGTGGGGATCTTCGCCCGGGCCTTCGATGATGCGGCCCCAACGCGGATCGCGGGCGAGGTCGAGCATCGGCGCGAAGGTGAGATGGAGACCGTCGTCGGCCGCCTCCTCGGCCGCGATGCGGGCGCTCTCGCGCCACACGTCGGGGCGGAAGGCGGCGGTCTCGCCGAGCGGCACGGGGAAGGCGGTGTGATAGCCGTGAATGACGTCGAGGCCGAAGATCAGCGGGATTCCGAGCCTCGTCTCCTCGATCGCGAGTTTCTGCAGGGCGTGGATGCGGTCGCGGCCGACGAGGTTGAGGACCGAGCCGCAACGTCCGGCACGCACGTCGGCGACGCTCGGGTCGGCGGCCGCCTTCGGCCCGGTGACGATGGTGTCGGCGCCGAGCGAGATCATGATCAATTGCCCGATCTTCTCGTCGAGCGTCATGGTGGAGATGAGGTCGTCGATCCTCGACATGGAGGGCCTCCCGTCTTCGCGTGATCGCACTCGCCGATCTTGACAGAGAAGGGTCGATTTTCGGTGAATCGTCCGAAGTTCCCTCGGCGACGCGGCGGAACGCCTCGGGCCGGTTGAAACGACGGTGCGGGACGGGCAAAGTCGGGACCAACGCTTCCGTGGCGTCCGGGCGATCCGCCCTGTGCCCGGAACACCGGGATCGTCATGAAGGCATCGCCATCGACCTCCGCCTCCCCGCCCGGTCCGACCGACCGGACCGGCGTCGCACCGTTGCCGATGCCCTACGGGATCTTCGGCCACGTCCGTCAGGTGCTGCGGCGGATGGGCGCCTCGCCCGATCGGCGCGCCCTGTTCTGGCTGGTGGTCGGCCTCGTCGTCGTCATCGTCTCCAACATGGGCGGCCAGCTCTGGCTCAACGAATGGCAGGGCCGGTTCTACGATGCGCTGGAGCGGCGCGACTGGCCGAGCTTCGTCGCCGAATCGCTGAACTTCCTGAAGATCGCCGGCACGCTCCTGGTGCTCGTCGTGGCCCAGACCTGGTTCACCGAGATGATCAAGATCCGGCTCAGGTCCTGGCTGACGGAGAACCTGCTCGACGACTGGCTGGTGAACAAGCGCGCCTATCTGCTCACCTTCGCCGGCGAGGCGGGGGCGAATCCCGACCAGCGCATCCACGAGGACACGCGCCATTTCGCCGAACTCACTGCCGATCTCGGCGCCTCCCTCCTGCAGGCGACGCTGCTGCTCGTCTCCTTCGTCGGGGTTCTGTGGATGCTCTCCGAACAGGTGAAGTTCGAGATCGGCGGCAAGCTCGTCGGCATCCCCGGCTACATGGTGTGGTGCGCCATCGGATTCGCACTGGCCGGCTCGACGCTGACCTGGTGGGTCGGACAGCCGATGGTGGAGGACAACGCGGCGCGCTACGCCCGCGAGGCCGAGATGCGCTTCGCTCTCGTGCGCATCGGCGAATCGGCGGAAGGCATCACTCTCTACGGCGGCGAGGCCGACGAGCGGCGCACTCTGGCGGTTCTCTTCGACAACGTCGTCCGGGCGATGCGCCGCCTCGCCGACGATCTCGCCCGCCTCACTTGGGTCACGTCGGGCTACGGTTGGCTCGCCCTCGTGGTGCCGGTGATCGTCGCCTCGCCCGGCTATTTCGTCGGCGCCATGTCGCTCGGCGGGCTGATGATGGTGGTCAACGCCTTCAATCAGGTGCAGTCGTCGCTCAGGTGGTTCGTCGACAACTTCTCGCGACTGGCCGACTGGCGTGCGACCTTCCGGCGCATCGAAGCCCTGCACGAAGCGTTGGCGGCGCTCGACCGGCCGAACGGCGTCCACGGCCACATCGATTTCGTCGTCGACCCCGACGACGGGCTGGTGTTCGAGGACTTCGAGTTGGCTTTGCCGAGCGGCCGCGCTTCTTTCGAGAAGCCTTCGCTGTCGATCGCCGCCGGTGAGCGGGTCCAGATCTTCGGAGAGCCGTCGGCGGGCAAGTCGACGCTGTTCCTGACCATCGCGGGGCTGTGGTCGCGCGGCAACGGCCGCATCCGGCTGCCGCCACGCGATCGCATCGCCTTCCTGCCCGAGCGACCCTACTTCCCGCTGGGCTCGCTGCGGGAAGCTCTGGCCTATCCGGAACAGGGCGACGGTTTCGACACACGTACCATGCAGAACGTGCTCGATGCCGTCGGGCTGCGGCGGCTGGTGAACTGCCTCGACGACGTCGAGCGCTGGGACAAGCGACTGGCGGGCGACGAGCAGCAGATGCTCGCCTTCGCCCGCGTGCTGCTGCACAAGCCGGCCTGGGTGGTGATGGACGACGCCACCAGCGATCTCGACCTGACCCAGACCCGTCGCGTGTTCGAGGCACTCGAACCGCTCACCGGCACCACCGTGGTGTCGCTGACCCGTTCGGAGGACCTCGGCGACTTCTTCCACCGCTCGGTGCGCCTCGGCCGGCGGCCACGCATCACCGGTTGGCGGAAGCGTGACGTCGGCGCCTGACCCCCGATGGGCGGGTGCTCGCGACGACGATTTCCTTCAAGACGCCGGCGGTCGGACGTGGCAGCATCGGCGGCGATGATGAATTCGGCTCCGTCGACCGATCTCCATGACGTGCCGCCGCTCGCCCCGGGCGAGTCGGCGCGCTATTTCGTGTCGCCCCGGTTTCCCGATCTCGACTGCCTGACCGCGACCTTCACCACCCACACCTACGCGCCCCACACCCACGACACCTACGTCATGGGGGCGGTCGGGGCGGGGGTCGAAGTGTGGAACGCTCGCGGCCGCAAGCATCACGCCGGCCCCGGCGACCTGCTGTTCAACCTGCCGCTCGACGTCCACGACGGCATGCCGCAGGACGGCGGCTACTCCTATCGCATGACCTATCCGAGCGAGGCCTTCCTGCGCGACCTCGCCACCGACATCTCCGGTGGGCGGGCGACGACGCCGTTCTTCCGCGACAACGTCGTCCGCGACCCGGAGGGTGCGGCGCTGTTCGAGACGGCGCATCGGCTGCTGGAGAGCGGCCACGACGGACTGGCGGCCGAGGAGATGCTGGTCGCGGCCTACGGTCGGGTTCTGTCGCTCCATACCCGGATCGGCATGCTCGACCTCGGCCGTGAGCCGGGGCCGGTGGCGCGGGTGGCGCGGGCGATCGACGAGCGATATGCCGAGGACCTGCGGTTGGCGGATCTCGCCCGGCTCGCCGGCCTCTCCACCCATCATCTGATCCGCGCCTTCCGCCGCGAGGTGGGCTCGACGCCGCACGCCCATCTGATCGGCGTCAGAGTGCGGCGGGCGCGCGACCTGTTGCGCCTCGGCGAGACGCCGGCGGCGGTGGCCTCGGCGGTGGGCTTTTCGGATCAGGCGCATCTGACCCGTGCCTTCAAGGCGCGCATCGGCGTGCCGCCGGGAGCCTACCGGCGGGCGGTGTTCGAGACGAGCCGATTTCGTTCAAGACCACCGGCGCCGGGGACGGCAGTCTTTCCGGCATGACCACGGCAACCTCTCCCACTGCCACCGCCGAGATCCGGCAGGCGATCGTCGACATCGCTCCGGCGATGGTCGCCGCCGCGCCGATCGGCCTGCTCTACGGGGCCCTCGCCACCGCCAAGGGGATGGACGTCGTCGACGTGCTCCTCGCCTCGGGCCTGATCTTCGCCGGGGGGGCGCAGCTCGCTGCGGTGCAGATCTGGGATCGGCCGGTGCCGATCGCGGCGTTGCTCTTTTCCACCCTGCTGATCAACGCCCGCTACATCCTGATGAGCGCCTCGCTCGCTCCGAAGGTCGCACATCTGCCGCTCCTCGGTCGCATCCTCGGCTTCCACGTGCTCGCCGACGAGAACTGGGCGATGTCGGAGCGGCGAGCCGGCGGCGGGCGCATCTCCGCTCCCTACTTCTTCGGCATGGGAACGGTGTTCTGGATCAACTGGATGAGCTTCTCGGCGCTCGGGGCGTCGACCGGGCCGCTGATCGGCGATCCGACCCGTTGGGGTGCCGATTTCGCCTTCACCGCCATGTTCATCGCGCTCACCGCCGGCTTCGCCCGGTCGCGGACCTCGGTCGCGGTCATCGTCGCGGCGGCGGCGGCGGCGACGGGGGCACATCTGACGATCGGCGCGCCCTGGCACGTGCTCGCCGGCGCGCTCACCGGCATCACGGTGGCGGCGGTGTTCGGAACGCCCGAGGAGACGGCGGCATGAGCGAGGAGACCGCGACCCTCCTCGCCATTCTCGGCATGGCGGCTGTGACCTTCGGGTGCCGGATCTCCGGGCTGCTGCTCGGACCGCGCTTCCGGCCGACGGGACGGTTGCGGACCGCCTTCGACGCCATCCCGCCGGCGGTGCTGACCGCGGTGATCGCGCCGACCGTTCTGGCGACCGGCTGGCCGGAGACGCTCGCCGGGGCGGCGGCCATCGTCGTCGCGCTCCGCGCACCGATGCTCGCGACGATCGTCACCGGGGTGGTGGCGGTGGTGGCGTTGCGCCACGGGCTCGGCTGACCGGCTCCCGAGGGTGGCTCTTCGAACGATCGCCGGGATCAGAACGTCCGGCGCGCCCGGAAGGCGGCGATCATCGCGTCGCGGGCCGGCTTCGGCCGCAGGGCACGGTCGAAGGGCAACGGCCGGGCGTCGGCGCCGTGGACGTCGCGGTGGTGGCTGAAGCCGTCGGCGAGTTCCCAGGTGATGACGGTGGTCACCTTCGGCTCGTCGAGGGCGGTGTCGAGCACGGCGCGGTAGACCTCGGCGACGCGGGCGTCGCGCTCGTCGGCCGGCCCGGGGAAGATGTGGTCGTCGACATCGAGTTCGGTGATCCAGATCTCGACGTCGCGGGCGGCGAGATCGGCGAGGAAACGGCGCCAGCCGGCCGGGTCGAAGGAGCGGCCGCGGGTGATGTGCCCCTGGAGGCCGACGGCGTCGAGGCGCAGGCCGGCGGCGCGGATCGCATCGACGAGGCGCAGGAGGCCGGCGCGGACCGCGAGGCCGAGCCGGTCGCCCGATTCGGTGAAGGCCTCGTTCAACACCAGCTTCGCTCCCGGATCGGCCGCGGCCGCGGCGCGAAAGGCGGCGACGACGTGGCCGGGGCCGAGGGCGTCGAACCAGGGACCGCCGCGGAATCCGCCCTCGTTGCCGTGGTCGGGCCAGAAGGGCTCGTTGACCACGTCCCAGGAGTGGATGCGGCCGGCGAAGCGCTCCATCACCTCACCGACGTGGCGATCGATCCACCGGGCGCGGTCCTCGCGCGGCAGATCCTTCAACCAGGCCGGGTTGTTCTCGTTCCAGGTCCTGT
>JAOTSD010000038.1 GCA_030247555.1 Siculibacillus sp.
CGGGAAATGGCCGGCGTTGTTGGGCACGAAGGCGCTCGCCACGAAGCCGAGCGATCGATAGTAGGCGAGCGCCTCGGCGAAATCGGGCGTGTCATCGTAGAGCCGCCGTACGGCGAGCTCGCTCTGCAGACCGACGAAGCGGTGGATCTCCTCCCCGGCCCCGGCGACGATCGCCGTGTCACGCCCCTGGGTGTCGAGTTTGAGGAACGGTCGGGTGAATCCGAGCCGCTCGGCGTGGGCCCGGACGTGGGTGGCGAGCGTCGAGGTCGTCAACTCGATCCGCCGCACCGGGACATTGAGATGTCGGAATTCGTCGACGTCGCGATGCGACGGTTCGCAGAGCGAGCTGAACTGGTCGGCCGCCATGACGTTGAACGAGGTGACCCGCACCTCGGCGTCGAGCGCCGCCTCCTCGATGAACCAGTTCGACGCCCCCCGCGCCCGCTCCCGCAGCTTCGCCGCCAGTTCCGGGATCGGCTCGAAGGAGACGACCGGGCCGCGATACCCGACGCGGCTGCGCAGCATGTCGACGTACTGGCCGGCGTTGGCGCCCACGTCGAAGACGCAGTCGACCCGGAAACGTTCGAAGAACCGCCGCAGGTGCTCCTCCTCGAAGACGAGACCGACGAACCCCGGCTCGATGATCCTGCGACCACTGAGCTTCTCCAGCGCCGCGATGATCGCGTCACCCAGTTTCGACATTCCGGACCCTTCCCCCGCGTCCCGCGGCCGATGCGATGCGACGACGTCGGAGCATAGCGATCCTCCGCCGAGATCACAGAGGCCGATACCGGCGCGGCGGTGCCGGTCATGGAACTGTGACTTCCATCTTCTGGAAATCGGATGATCATGAACGCCCGTGTTCGAAGGCTTCCGACACCGAGGAACCGGCGGATTCCCCGGGGTCCTTCTTTCCCCCGGGTGGAATACGGACTGGCACGCGCGTTGCGTAGCAGGGCGAAATCAGAAGAATTCCGAGGGAGGACCGATGACGTCGCCACTCATCGCCGCGCTCACCGCGCGCTACGGACTACCCACCGTCGACGAGACCACGATCGACGCCTTCCTGGCCCCGGCCGCCGGAGAGGCCGAGCACACGCTGCTGTTCTTCACCGGCGATCCGGCGACGCGCGGCGAGACGCTCGACGTCGCGGTGGTCCTGCCGGAGATCCTGGCCACCTTCCAGCATCGCCTGCGCGGTGCGGTGGTGGCGCGCGCCGCGGAGATCGCCCTCGCCGGCCGCTTCCGCGTCGTCGTCCATCCGAGCCTCGTCGTGACCCGTCGAGGCGATCCGGTGGCGGTCTTCCCCAAGATCCGCGACTGGTCGGAATACATGGCCCGGATCGACGCCGCTCTGGCGCCGGACGCACCCGTTCTGCCGGCGGAGAGCCGGCCGCGCACCGAATTCACCCACACCACCGCCCACGGGGGAGAATGACCATGAAAGCGGGTTTCTGGGTCGCCCCGGAGGGCGAGGACGGCGGCGTTTCGATGATGCCGATCGGCATCGACGCGACCGCCTCGGGTTTCGCCGGCCGGTCCGGTCTGACCGGCGCCGGCACCATCTCCTTCCTGGCGACGGCGAGCGCGGCGGAGCTGATCGAGCGCTGCCCGCAGGTGGCGGCGCTGTTGCCGCAACTGGTCGAGGCGTTGGAGACGCAGGAGGCAGGGGCGGCGAGCCGGCTGTTCGATCTCACCGGTTACGGCGCCGACGACCTGACTCTGATCGGTCAGGTCCTGGGCGAGGGCGAGGTTTCCGCCACCGTGGCGTTGCCCGACGGAATCGTCGCCCAAGTGCAGGAATCGGTGATGGCCGGCCTCTGGCGGGTGCGCTTCACCGACCGCGACGGTCGGCTCGTCGCCGACTACGCCGAGGTCGCCGCCATCCCCGCCGCGGTGGAACGCGCCGCCCTGATGGTGCCGTCGCTCGAGACCGTCGGCGAACCGCCGGCCGGCGCCATGAACGTCATGCCGCTGCTCACCGAGATCCGCGACCGCGCCCGCGGCCACGTCAAGGGAGCCCCGGCCCACACCGTCACCTTCTCGCTCTTCCCCATGTCGGACGCCGACATGGCCTTCCTCCAGGACAGTCTCGGCCCGGGTCCGATCCGCATCCTGTCGCGCGGTTACGGCACCTGCCGGATCGTCGCGACGGGAGCCCGCAACGTCTGGTCGGTGCAGTTCTTCAACGCCATGGACACGATCGTCCTCGACACCCTGGAAATCGGCGACGTGCCGGTGACCGCCTGCGCCGCGGTCGAGGACTTCCGCGATTCGGCCGAGCGCCTGAGGGAGATCGAGGAGGCCTATTTCCGATGAATTCCTTCGAGAACTTCGGCGTCGTCGGCGACGTGGCGGCGGATGCCCGCATGGAATGCGGCATCTGCTGGCACGTCTACGACCCGGCCGAGGGCGACGCCGTCTGGCAGGTTCCGCCCGGCACAGCCTTCGCCGAACTGCCCGAGGACTGGCGTTGCCCGAACTGCGACGCGCCGCGCGCGAAGTTCATGGCGATCGGAACCGAAGGGACCGGTCATGGCGACTGAGATCGTGGAAGAGGCCCGCACTGCCGCGGCGATCGCCGTCGGCGAGCGTCTGGCGCGCCTCTACGGCGACATCGCCGAACGCTCGATGCGCGACCTCCCGGTCTCCAACCCGAAGCTCCGCGTCGAGGCGGTGGGATTCCACGACGACGGGGTCCGGGTGGTCGGCATCGTCGTCACGCCGTGGTTCATGAACGTGGTGATCGCCGCCTCGCCGCTCGGGCCGGCACCGGTGGCGGCGCCGCCCGGTTCGACCGCCACCCATGACCTGCCGAGCGGCACCTACGATTTCGTCGTCGGCGAGATCGCCGACTTCGGCCGCCTCGACAGCCTGTCGCTGTTCTCGCCGATGTTCGAGTTCGACGACCCGGAGGTGGCCCGCGCCACGGCGGAAGCCGCCATGGCCGAGCTCCGCCGCGCCCCCGAGCCGCAGCCGCCCGCGCCCAAGGAGAAACCCGTCCTCGATCGTCGCGCCCTGCTCTTCGGCCGCCCGGCCCGCGACGAGGCACCCGGTCCATGACCTCCACCGCCGCCTTCGGCCCCGGCGCCATCGCCCTCTCCGTCGCCGTCGCCCCGCCGGACGAGGGCGGCGGCGTCATCGACGTGAAGGTCGCCTCGACTCGGCCGGTCGGCTTCTCCACCGCCCTCTTCGTCAATCGCCCCGCCGACGAGATCCCGGCGCTCGTCGGCCGCCTCCATGCGCTCTGCGGCCTGTCGCACACCGCCGCCGCCGCCATGGCGATCGCCGCGGCACGCGGCCGGGACGCTTCGGCCGAGGCGGCGGCCCGCTTCGACGGGCTCCTCGCCGAACGTCTCGGCGAACACCTGCGTTCCACCTTCCTCGGCCCGGCCGGCGCCCCGCCGGGCGAAGTGCCGCGCGACATGCTCGCCGACCTGCGCGTCGTCCTCGCCGCCACCCGCGAGCTCGTCACCGCCGCCGGGCGAACGCCGGCGAACGAACCGCATCGCGACGCGATCGAGCGCGCCCGCGCCGCGGTCTCACGCCTCGGCCCGGCGCTCGACGCGACGGGAGCGCTGCGCCTGCCGCCCGCCTCCTGGGCGGCCGGGGTCGCCGAGCGATTCGGCCCGGCGAGCGGCGACGTCCATCTCGACGCCGACCCGCTGACCGGCGCCGACGACACGACGATCGTCGCCGCGCTCGCCGCCGACCCGACCGGCTTCGCCGCCCATCCCCGCTTTTCCGGTCGCAGGCCCGAGACCGGCCCGCTGGCGCGCGCCGCCGCTCGTGGCCCGATCGAGGCCGGGCGACGTCTCGACGCCCGTCTGGCCGAGATCGCCGCCGCCGTCGACCTGCTCGCGGCACCCGCCGCGGCGCGCCGGCGCGCCCTCGCCGACTGGGTCGACGCCGTCGCGATCGACGGACATACGGGTTGTGCCGCCGTGGAAAGTCCGCGCGGCCGGCTCCATCATCTCGTCCGTCTCGACGGTATCGGGCGGGTGGCCTTCTATGCCATCCTCGCGCCGACGGAGTGGAATTTCGGTCCCGACGGACCCTTCGCCGCCACGATCCGGGCCAATCGGCCGACGGCGGACGAGGCGGGACGGGCGCGGGTCGAGCGGATCGCCGCGGCCTTCGACCCCTGCGTCGGCTTCGCCGTGACGGTGGAGGAACGCCAACGTGCATGAGATGTCGCTCATGGAGAGCGTGCTCGAGATCGTCGAGGAAGAGGCGCGGAAGGCCGGGGCGAAACGGGTCAAGGCGGTCCGCCTCGACATCGGCGAGCTTTCCCACGTCGAGCCCGAGGCGATGCGCTTCTGCTTCGATGCGGTCGTCCGCGGCACCATCGCCGGCGAGGCGGTGCTCGAGATCGTCCGGGTACCCGGCGAGGGCTGGTGCATCGACTGCTGCGAGACGGTGGCGCTCTCGGAGCGCTTCGGAGCCTGCCCGAAATGCGGCGGGCACAGAGTTCAGATGACGAGTGGCGACGACATGCGGGTCGCCGAGTTGGAGGTGGAGTGATGTGCACGGTCTGCGGCTGCGGTCAGGCGACGGTCGAGGGCAAGAAGGTCGACGCGCACGACCACTCCCACGATCACGACCACCATCACCACGACCACGACCACGTCCACGACGCCGGTCACGCCCATGCCCACGACCATGGGCACGTGCATGCCCATTCCCATACCCACGACCACGGCGACGGGCATGTCCATTCCCACGATCACGTGCACGGCCACGATCACGGCCACGACCATGCGCACGGCGGCGGTCATGACCACGTGCACACGCACGATCACGATCATGATCATGGGCACGACCACGATCACGGCCATGTCCACGGCCCGGGCTGCGGCCATGATCATTCCCATGATCACGACCATGGGCACGATCACGATCATTCCCACGACCACGACCATTCCCATGTGGCGCGCACGGAAGGGGCGATCCACTACGGCGCCGGCATCGCCGGGGTGCACGTCCCGGGTCTCGCCCAGGAGCGCATAGTCAAGATCGAGCGCGACATCCTCGGCAAGAACGACGGCCTCGCCCGCGCCAACCGCCGCCGCATGGCCGAGAAGGGCGTCTTCGCGCTGAATTTCGTCTCCTCCCCCGGCTCGGGCAAGACGACGCTGCTGGTCAAGGCGATCACCGACCTGAAGGCGAAACATGCGATCGCCGTGGTCGAGGGCGACCAACAGACCTCCAACGACGCCGAGCGCATCCGCGCCACCGGCGTCACGGCGATCCAGGTCAACACCGGCAAGGGCTGCCACCTCGACGCCTCGATGGTCGGCCACGCCCTCGACGATCTCGATCTCGCCGCGAATTCGATCCTCTTCATCGAGAACGTCGGCAACCTCGTCTGCCCCGCCGCCTTCGACCTCGGCGAGGCCCACAAGGTGGTGGTTCTGTCCGTGACCGAGGGCGAGGACAAGCCGCTCAAGTATCCGGACATGTTCGCCGCCGCCGACCTGATGCTGCTCAACAAGTCGGACCTGCTGCCGCATCTCGACTTCGACGTGAACGCCTGTGTCGCCAATGCGCTGAAGGTCAATCCCCGCCTGCAGGTGATGACCGTCTCGGCCCGTTCGGGAGAGGGCATGAGCGTCTTCTACGCCTGGGTCGAGGCTCGCGCCGCGCTCGCCGCCCGCGCCCACGACTGAACGAGGTCACCGAGCCATGGACTTCCGCCACGCCGGCGACGCACTCGATCGGCTCTTCGCCCGCGGCGAAGAGGTCGAACGGCTGCGCGTCCGCCTCCGCGGGGCGGTCCAAGGGGTCGGCATGCGTCCCTTCGTCCACGGGCTCGCCGCCCGGCACCGCCTCGCCGGCTTCGTCCTCAACGACGGCGACGGGGTGGTGATCGAGGCGGAAGGCGTCGGTCTCGCCGCCTTCGTCGCGGCTCTGACCGCCGAGAAGCCGCCTCTCGCCGCCATCGACGAGGTCGAATCCGAGGCGATGACCCCGACCGGCGAGACCGGCTTCCGCATCGTCGAGAGTGTGGCGTCGAAGGCCCGCACCCGGGTGCCGGCGGACGCGGCGACCTGCGAGGCCTGTCTCGACGACCTCTTCGATCCGGCGAGCCGCTTCCACCTATACCCCTTCGTCAACTGCACCCATTGCGGCCCGCGCTGGACCATCACCGCCCGTCTGCCCTACGACCGGCCGCAGACCGCGATGGCCGGCTTCCCGATGTGCGCCGCCTGCGAGCGCGACTACCGCGATCCGACGAACCGCCGTTTCCACGCCGAACCGATCGCCTGCCCGGCGTGTGGACCCGGGCTGACGCATCCGATCGCCGAGATCGTCGCGGCGATCCGGGCGGGGAAGATCGTCGCGGTCAAGGGCATCGGCGGTTTTCACCTGATGTGCGACGCCCGATCCGAGGCCGTCGTCGCCGAACTCCGCCGCCGCAAGATCCGCGACGCCAAGCCCTTCGCCGTCATGGTGGCCGACGACGTCTCGCTCGACCTCGTCGCCCTCGCCGGCGAGAGGGAGCGCGAACTCTTCCTCTCCCCCGCCGCGCCGATCGTGGTGATGGACGCCGTGCCGGGGATGTTGGCCTCCTCCATCGCGCCGAACCTCGATCGCATCGGCGTGATGCGCGCCCATGCGCCGCTCCATCATCTGATCTTCCGGGAAGCCGCCGGCGGCGACGCGGGCATCGATCGACACACGCGGCCGAACGACTTCGTGCTGGTGGCCACTTCGGCCAATCCCGGCGGCGAGCCGCTGGTGATCGACGATGACGACGCCCGCCGCCGCCTCGCCGGCATCGCCGATCTGATCGTCGGTCACGACCGGCCGATCGTCATCCGGGCCGACGATTCGGTCGCCCAGGTGATCGCCGGAGCCCCGAGCGTCATCCGCCGCGCCAAGGGATACGTTCCCGAGCCGATCGATCTCGGCGTCGACGGTCCGGTGGTTTTGGCGACCGGCGCCCATCTCAAGGCGACGGTGACCGTCACCCGCGGCCGCGAGGCCTTCGTCTCCCAGCACGTCGGCGACCTCGACACGGTCGAGACGGTGAAGTTCTATCGCGAGACGGCGGCTCACCTCCTCTCGCTGCTCGACGTCACGCCCGAGATCGTCGCCTGCGACCTCCATCCCGACTTCCGCTCGTCGCATTTCGCGCTGGAGTTCGACGCGCCCGTCCTCCCGGTCCAGCACCACGCCGCCCATGTCGCGGCGATCGCCGCCGAGCACGGTATCGACGGCCCGATCCTCGGTCTCGCCCTCGACGGGATCGGCCACGGTGACGACGGCGCCGCCTGGGGGGGCGAACTGATCCGCCTCGACGGCCCGCGCTGGGAGCGTCTCGGCCATCTCGCCCCTCTGGCGCTGCCCGGCGGCGACAAGGCGGCACGCGAACCCTGGCGCATGGCGGTGGCGGCGCTCGCCGCCATCGGCGAGGCCGGCCGGGCGAAGAACCTCTTCCCCGACGAACCGATGCTGCCGGCGCTGCTCGCCCGCCTCGCCGCCGGTCGCGAAGCGACCACCACCTCGGCCGGCCGCCTCTTCGACGCCGTCGCCGGCCTGATCGGCCTGCGCCGCCGCCAGGACCACGAAGGTCAGGCGGCGATGGAGCTGGAGGCGCTCGTCGTCGAGGCGAAACACGGCAGCGGACTCTTCCGACTGGCGAACGGCGTGCTCGATTTCGCCCCGCTCATCGCCGAACTCGCCCGACCCGGAGTGGGTCGCCGCTGCGCCGCCGAGTTCTTCCACGGCACGCTGATCGACGGCCTCGCCATGCTGGTCACCACACGGGCGCGCCGAGGGGACGCGGTGGCACTCGGCGGCGGCTGCCTGATGAACCGCGTGCTGGCCGAGGGCCTCGTCACCGCGCTGACGGCTCGCGGGCTGCGGCCGCTCCTCGCCCGACGCGTGCCGGCCAACGATGGCGGCCTGTCGCTCGGTCAGGCGGCCCTCGCCCTCGCCCATCTGCGCGATGCGGATCGGCGACCGAAGACCACGAAGATCCCTTGAAGAGGAGACGTCCGCCCATGTGCCTCGCGATACCCGCTCTGGTGAGCGAACTGCTCCCCGGCGACATGGCCAAGGTGAGCCTCGACGGCGTCACCAAGGAGATCTCGATCGCCATGGTCGAGGACGTGAAGCCCGGCGACTACGTCATCATCCACGTCGGCTACGCCCTCTCCAAGATCGACGCGGAAGAGGCGGCGAAGACGTTGGCACTCCTGGCCGAGGCCGGGGCACTCGCGGGGGCGGCCGAATGAAGTACGTCGACGAATATCGCGACGGCAAGCTGGCGCGCGCCATCGCCGCCACCATCGCGCAGGAAGCCGATCCGGCGAAGACCTACCATTTCATGGAGTTCTGCGGCGGCCATACCCACGCGATCTCGCGCTACGGGCTCGAGGACCTACTGCCGGCGAACGTTCGCATGATCCACGGCCCCGGCTGCCCCGTCTGCGTCCTGCCGATCGGCCGCATCGACGAGGCGATCGAACTGGCCAAGAACCCGAAGGTCACGCTGCTGACCTACGCCGACCTGATGCGGGTGCCGGGATCGAAGGGCCGGAGCCTGATCAAGGCCAAGGCGGCCGGCGCCGACATCCGCATGATCTACTCGACCCTCGACGCCCTGCGCATCGCCGAGGAGAACCCGGATCGTGAGGTGGTGTTCTTCGCCATCGGCTTCGAGACGACGACCCCGGCGACCGCGCTGGCGATCAAGGCGGCGGCGAAGAAGGGGCTCGCCAACTTCTCGGTCTTCTGCAACCACGTGCTCACCCCCTCGGCGATCCGCGCCATTCTCGAGGCGCCGAAGACGGGCAAGTTGCCGCCGGTCAAGATCCAGGGTTTCATCGGCCCGGCCCACGTCTCGGTGGTGATCGGCTCGAAACCCTACCGGGTCTTCGTCGAGGAATTCGGTCAGCGCATCGTCGTTTCCGGCTTCGAACCGCTCGACGTCATGCAATCGATCCTGATGCTGATCCGTCAGGTCAACGAAGGCCGCGCGGCGGTCGAGAACCAGTACATCCGCGCCGTCGTGCCCGGGGGCAACCTCGCCGCCCAGAAACTCGTCGACGAGGTCTTCGACCTTCGCGACACCTTCGAGTGGCGCGGCCTCGGCCACATGGAGCGCTCGGCGCTGAAGCTCCGCGACGAATGGGCCCGCTTCGACGCCGAGAAGCGCTTCGTCGTCCCCCGTATCCACGCCTCGGACAATCCCGCCTGCGAATGCGGCGTGATCCTGATCGGCGCCAAGCAGCCGGCCGACTGCAAGCTCTTCGGCACGGTCTGCACCCCCGAGACGCCGATGGGCTCCTGCATGGTGTCCTCGGAAGGCGCCTGCGCGGCGCACTGGACCTACGGCCGCTTCCGCGACAAGGCCAAGAGACAAGACGAGCGGAGGATCGCCTCGTGAACGCCCCGACCGAAACCCGCCTGCGCCACCGCAAGATGGACGTGAAGACCGGTCGCGTCGACCTCTCCCACGGCTCGGGCGGCCGCGCCATGGCGCAACTCATCGCCGAGATCTTCCACGAGGCCTTCTCCAACGAATGGCTCGACCAGGGCAACGATCAGGCGACCTTTCCGGCGCCCGCCGGCCCCGGCGGCCGCATGGTGATGACCACCGACGGCTACGTCGTCTCCCCGCTGTTCTTCCCCGGCGGCGACATCGGCTCGCTCGCCGTCCACGGCACCATCAACGACGTCGCCATGGGCGGCGCCCGACCGGTGGCGCTGTCGGCCTCGTTCATCATCGAGGAGGGGTTCCCGCTCGCCGACCTGCAACGCATCGCCCGCTCGATGGGCGCGGCGGCGCGCGAGGCCGGCGTGCCGATCGTCACCGGCGACACCAAGGTGGTCGAGCGGGGCAAGGCCGACGGCGTCTTCATCTCCACCGCCGGCATCGGCGTCGTCGCCGACGGTCTCGAACTCGGCGGTCATCTCGCCCGCCCCGGCGACAGGGTGATCGTCTCCGGTTCGATCGGCGACCACGGCGTCGCCATCATGTCCAGCCGGGAGAACCTCACCTTCGACACCGCCATCCTGTCGGATTCCGCCGCCCTCCACCGCCTCACCGAGGTGATGATCGCCGCCGGCGGCCCGTCGCTGCGGCTGATGCGCGATCCGACGCGTGGCGGACTCGCGGCGACGCTGAACGAAGTGGCGAACCAGTCGAAGGTCGGCATCCGCATCGAGGAGGACCGGCTCCCGATCAAGGCGGAAGTGCTCGCGGCCTGCGAATTCCTCGGGCTCGACCCGCTCAACGTCGCCAACGAGGGCAAGCTCATCGCCGTCGTCGACGCATCGGCCGCGGAGGCGATCGTCGCCGCCATGCGGGCCCATCCGCTCGGCCGCGACGCCGCGATCATCGGCGAGGTGATCGAGGACGACCAACACTTCGTCCAGATGACCACCGCCTTCGGCGGCGGCCGCATCGTCGACTGGCTCTCCGGCGAACAACTGCCGCGCATCTGCTGAGGCGGAACCATGCCCCACGATCCGTTCCGCGAACCCCGTGCCCATCGCCAAGAAACGCCGACCCGAAGCGGCGGCGCGACCGTCCTCGTCATCGACGATGAGATCCGCAGCCTCGAGGCGATCCGCCGTGTGCTCGCCGAAGAGTTCGAGGTCATCTCGGTGCGCGGTGCCGAGGAGGCCGCCGAGGTGCTCACCGGCGAGATGGTGCAGGTCATCCTCTGCGACCAGCGCATGCCCGGCGAGAACGGCGTCGACTTCCTCAAACGCGTCCGCGACCTCTGGCCCGACCCGGTCCGGATGATCATCTCCGGCTACACCGACAGCGACGACATCATCGCCGGCGTCAACGAGGCCGGCATCTACCACTACATCACCAAGCCCTGGCACCCGGAGAAGCTCATCGCCTCGGTGCGCGAGGCCGCCGACCTCTACCGACTCCAGCGCGAGACCGGTGCCGCCCCGGTCGAGGTGAAGCCGAACCAGCAGCGCCTGACGCGTGCCGTCGCCGACAAGCGCAAGGCCGAGCGCCGCATCTGGGAGTTCGACCGCATCGTCCACGAGCCGACGAGCCCGGTCGCCGCCGTCCTGGCGCTCGGTCGCCGTGCCACCGAATACGACATATCGGTCCTGATCACCGGCGCTTCCGGCACCGGCAAGGAGCTGCTCGCCCGCGCCATCCACCACGGCTCGGCCCGTGCCGAACAGGCGTTCGTGGTGGAGAACTGCGGCGCTCTGCCGGACGAACTCCTCGAGAGTGAACTCTTCGGCTGCAAGAAGGGCGCCTTCACCGGAGCCTATCAGGATCGCATCGGCCTCTTCGAGGTCGCCGACGGCGGTACCATCTTCCTCGACGAGATCGGCGAGACCTCGCCCGCCTTCCAGGTCAAACTGCTGCGCGTCCTCCAGGAGGGTGAGATCCGCCCGCTCGGCGCCCAGCGCACCCGCAAGGTCAACGTCCGAGTGGTGTCGGCGACCAATCGCGACCTCCTCGCCGACGTCGACGCCGGTCGGTTCCGCCGCGACCTCTACTATCGGTTGGCCGCCTTTCCCATCCACCTGCCCTCGCTCGCCGAACGGCCGATGGACATCCCGCCGATCGCCGCCCGCATCCTCGACGAGGTCAACCACTCCTTCCGCCGCGAGATCACCGGCTTCGCCCCGGCGACCATCGCCGCCCTCACCGCCTACGAATGGCCGGGCAACGTGCGCGAGCTCTACAACGAGATCCAGCGCATGGTGACCCTCGCCGACGGGGACGGTCCGCTCGACGCTCATCTCCTGTCGCCCCGCATCGCCACCCCGGTGACGTCGACACCGAGACCGGCGTTCGTCGGTGAACGCCTTCAGCTCAAGGACCGGGTCGAAGCGCTCGAACGCGAGGTGATCGCCGAGACGCTCGACCGGCTCGGCGGCAACATCTCGCGCGTCGCGGCCGAACTCGGCCTGTCACGCGTCGGCCTGCGTGCCAAGATCCAGCGCTACGACCTGAAGCGGGGCCTCGAGGATGACGATCGCGACTGACCAGCGCCGTCCCGACAACCTCCTCGACCACGTCATGCGCGGCGAGGAGCCGACGCTCGACGGCGAGGGAGAGGCGATGTGGATCGACGTCATCGCCAAGATGGACGCGGTCTACTCCGATCTCATCCGGTACGAATCCGACCTCGAGGCCAAGAACGCCGAGCTCGAGGCGGCGGAGGGCTTCATCTCCTCGGTGATCGCCTCGGTCTCCGACATCCTCGTGGTCGTCGACGAGCGTGGCGTCGTGGTGCAGGTCAACCCGGCCTTCGTCCGCCTCGCCGCGCGCCCGACCGGTGAGGTCCTAGGCCGGACGCTGGCCGAACTGGTGGTCGAGAGCGACGCCTCGCGCGCCCGGGCCGCACTGGTCTCCGGCGTCGAGGGCGAAGTGCGCGAACTCGAGCTGTCCTTCCGCGCGCCCGGCGGCCCCTCCGACCTGATGGCGGTCAACTGCTCCGCCCGCTTCGACCACAACGGCCAGCGCGTCGGCACGGTGCTGACCGGTCGACCGATCGGCGAGCTGCGTCGCGCCTACGAAGCGCTGCACAAGGCCCACCTCGAACTGCAGCAGGCGCAACGCAAACTGGTGGAACAGGAGAAGATGGCCAGCCTCGGCCGACTGGTCGCCGGCGTCGCCCACGAACTCAACAATCCGATCAGCTTCGTCTACGGCAACATCCACACGCTCGAGCGCTACCGCCGCAAACTCGACGACTACGTCCACGATCTCGAGGCCGTCGCCGACGAGCGGGCCGTCGTCCGTCTCAAGCGCGAGACCAAGGTCGACGCCGTCCTCGCCGATCTCGCACCGCTCATCGAGGGCACCCTCGAGGGCGCCATGCGCATCTCCGAGATCGTCAAGAACCTGCGCCGGCTGTCGTTCTCCCGCTCCAACCAGCGTCAGGTGGTCGATCTCAACCGCCTGACCGGCACGGCGGCGCACTGGGCGGCGCGCGCCAAGAACGTCCGCGCCCGCCTCGACACCGATTTCGAACCCGGCCTGACGGTGGAGGGCCAGGAGGGCCAGATCCATCAGGTGCTGATCAATCTGATCGACAACGCCCTCGACGCGGTGCGCGGTCGCGCCGATCCGCACGTCACCGTCACCACCCGCTCCCACGACGGCGAGGTGACGATCGAAGTCACCGACAACGGCGAGGGCATCCGCGACGAGGTCGCCGACAAGATCTTCGAGCCCTTCTTCACCACCAAGGTGGTGGGCGAGGGCACCGGCCTCGGGCTGTGGATCTCCTATGCCATCGCCCGCGACCACGGCGGCACGCTGACCGCCGCCAACCGCCCCGAAGGCGGCGCCGTCTTCCGCCTCACCCTGCCCCGCCATGCTCCGGCCGGCGCCGGATGATCGGGGCCGCCGAGGCGCGTCGGCGTGAAGCCCGACGACGACCGCGGACCGATGTGAACGGAACGACCGTCACGGGCCGCGCCCACCCGGCGCTTGACGCGATCATCCAATTTTACGACTGTATCACAAGCGAACCCACCGAAGGGGGCGGGCGTGATCGACGATGGAGGCGGCATGGTGGGCGACCGGGAGATCGCGGACGACGAGGCGTCGATCACGCGGGCCGTCAGCCTGCCGGCGTGGATCTACCGCGATCCGGAGTACTTCGCCGTCGAATGCGACGAGGTGCTGAGGCCGTCCTGGCAGGTGGTCTGCCATCTCGCCGACGTTCCGAACCCCGGCGACTTCCAGACCTTCGACTTCATCGGCGAGCACATCGTGGTGGTGCGCGGCGAAGATCTCGCCGTGCGCGCCTTCCACAACGTCTGCCGTCACCGCGCCGCCCGCATCCTCGACGGCACCCACGGCAACTGCGGGCGCACGATGATGTGCCCCTACCACGCATGGAGCTACGACCTCGAGGGGCGGCTCGTCGGCCTGCCCTTCCGCCGCAGCTTCGACGTCGATCCCGCCGACCTCGGGCTGAAGCCGGTGGAGATGGAGATCTGGCACGGCTTCGTCTTCGTCCGGCTGGAGCCCGGCGGCCCCTCGGTCGCCGAGATGATGGCCCCCTACGACCACGAGATCGTACCCTACCGTTTCGAGGATCTCATCCCTCACGGCCGGGTGACGCTCCGGCCGCGGGCCGTCAACTGGAAGAACGTCGCCGACAATTATTCGGACTCGCTGCACATTCCGGTCGCCCACCCCGGTCTCACCCGGCTCTTCGGCAAGGGCTACCGCATCGAGGCGACCGAATGGGCCGACAAGATGTGGGGACAGCTCCGCGACGAGCCGTCCGAGAACCTCTCCGAACGGCTCTATCAGCGCTTGCTGCCCGACGTCCCGCACCTGCCGCCCGAGCGCAAGCGGCTGTGGACCTATTTCCGGCTGTGGCCGAACGTCGCCTTCGACATCTACCCCGATCAGGTCGACTTCATGCAGTTCGTCCCCGTCTCGGCGACCGAGACGATGATCCGCGAGATCGCCTACGTCCTGCCCGACGAGCGCCGCGAGATGAAGGCCGCCCGCCGCCTCAACTGGCGCATCAACCGCCGGGTCAACGCCGAGGACACCGACCTCATCAACCGGGTACAGGCGGGCATGGGTTCGCGATCCTACGAGGTCGGCCCGCTCGGCGCCGAGGAAGTGTGTCTGAGGCACTTCGCCGCCAAGATGCGCCGGCTGGTGCCCGAGGCGCGGCTCGACCGCGCCCCGCCACGCGGCTGGAGCCTGAGGCGGGCGGGAAATCGATGAGCGGCGCCTCGGCCGCGCGGGATGACGAAGAGCCGGCCTTCGGAGAGGCGGCGAGACGACGAGATCGGGTGAACCCATGCGTGACGTGATCGTGATCGGCGGCGGCCACAACGGACTGGTGACGGCGGCCTATCTGGCGAAGAGCGGACTGAAGGTGACGGTGCTGGAGGCCCGCGGAGTGGTCGGCGGTTGCGCCGTCACCGAGGAGTTCCACCCCGGCTTCCGCAATTCGGTCGCCGCCTACACCGTCTCGTTGCTCAACCCCAGGGTCATCGCCGATCTCGATCTGGCGAAGCACGGCCTCACCGTCGTCGAGCGCGAGCTGTCCAACTTCCTGCCGCTGCCCGACGGCCGCCATCTGAAGGTCGGCCCCGGACGGACGAAAGCGGAGGTGGCGAAGTTCTCCACCCGCGACGCCGAACGGCTCGACGCCTACGGCGATCGCCTCGACCGCATGGCCGACGTCATCCGCGACGTCGTGCTGGAAACGCCGCCCAACGTCGTCTCCGGACGGGGCCTCCTCGCCATGCTCGGCGAGCTGCTGGCGGCCGGCAAGGTCGCCAACCGCTTCCGCCGGCTCGACCTCGAGGGCCAGCGCGACCTGCTCGAGATCTTCACCCGCTCCGCCGGTGACTATCTCGACCAGTGGTTCGAGAGCGACCCGATCAAGGCGATCTACGGCTTCGACGGCATCGTCGGCAACTTCGCCTCGCCCTATGCCGCCGGATCGGCCTACGTGCTGCTCCATCACTGTTTCGGCGAGGTCAACGGCCGCCGCGGCGTCTGGGGCCACGCCATCGGCGGCATGGGCGCGATCACGCGGGCGATGGCGAGTTCGGCCACCTCGCGCGGCGCCGAGATCCGCGTCGGCACGGGCGTTCGCGAGATCATCGTCGAGCGCGGCCGCGCCGTCGGCGTGGTGACCGTGGCCGGCGAGACCATCCGCGCCCGCGCCGTCGTCTCCAACCTGCATCCCAAACTCACCTTCGAGCGGTTGATGGACCCGGGCGTGCTGCCCGCCGACTTCCGCTCGCGCATCGCCTCCTGGCGCTCCGGCTCCGGCACCTTCCGCATGAACGTGGCGCTCTCCGAACTGCCGTCCTTCACCGCGCTCCCCGGCCGCGAGCGAGCCGAGCACCACACCGCCGGCATCGTGATCGCCCCGTCGCTGAGCTACATGGAGGACGCTTGGATCGACGCGCGCCGTACCGGCTGGTCGAAGGAGCCGATCGTCGAGATGCTGATCCCCTCCACCCTCGATCCGAGCCTCGCTCCGCCCGGGCGGCACGTCGCCTCGCTGTTCTGCCAGCACGCGGCGCCGGAACTGCCCGACGGCCGATCCTGGGACGCGGTGCGCGAGGAAGTCGCCGACCTGATGATCGCCACCGTCGACGCCCACGCCCCCGGCTTCGCCGCGTCGGTGATCGCCCGCCAGATCCATTCGCCGCTCGACCTCGAGCGCAAGTTCGGCCTCGTCGGCGGCGACATCTTCCACGGCGCGTTGGGGCTCGATCAGATGTTCTCGGCCCGTCCGGTGATGGGCCACGCCGACTATCGCGCGCCCCTCGCCGGGCTCTACATGTGCGGCTCCGGCACTCACCCCGGCGGCGGCGTCACCGGCGCCCCGGGGCACAACGCGGCACGTGAAATCTTACGCGACTTCCGGCGCGGACGGGCGGCGAAAGGTTGAGCGGAGCGGAAGAGGCGGAAGAAGACCGCCCGTCTCTTCCGCACCGAGAAAGATTTTTCCCGGTTCCCATCTCCGAATTCGGCGTTAACATGCCCCCCACGGTCCCGGCGTCCGCCGGGGACGAAGCCTTTCGCCACACGGGGCATTCTCTCATGATTCTCACGTCGAAGTTTCGCACCGGCGTCGCCGCCGCCGCGTTCACGGCTCTTGCTGCGATCACCGGATCCGCTCTCGCCGCCGACAAGATCGACAACTGCGAAGTGACCGGCAAGAAGGGTGAGTTCTCGATCACCCCCGCCGTCGCCGGCCAGTTGACCTACCAATCGAACCTGCCGGCTCCCGGTTGGAACAACGGCGACACGCCCGATACCATCAAGGACGGCTACGAGTACTGCCTCGCCGCCAACATCGCCTGGCGCCTCGGGCTCACCAAGGTGAAGTTGGTCAACGTCGACTTCGACGCGCTGGTCGCCGGCAACACCAAGGACTTCGACATCGCCCTGTCGCAGATCTCGATCACCGAGAAGCGCAAGGAAGTGGTCAAGTTCTCGGCGGCCTACTTCGACAGCGACGTCGGCGTTCTCGCCAAGAAGGGCAAGAAGATCGGCTCCGGCGACATGAAGGGTCTCCGGATCGGCGTCCAGCAGGGCACCACCGGCACCGACTTCGTCAACGACACGCTGAAGCCCAAGACCACGGCCAAGGTGTTCCCGGACACTCCGTCGATGTTCACCGCACTGATGGCCAACCAGATCGACGTCGCCATGACCGACACCGCCATCGTTCTCGGTCAGGCGGCCGAATCGAAGGGCAAGATGGAGGTCATCGGCCAGTACAAGACCGGCGAGCAGTACGGCGCGCTCTTCCCGAAGAACTCGGCCAACGCCGCCACCATCGACAAGGTGATCCAGGCGCTGATCGCCGACGGCACCACCAAGAAGCTGGCCGCCAAGTACCTCGCCGCCACCTGGGGTGCCGACCCGACCAAGATCCCCTACTTCAAGCCCTGAGACCGGGCCTCGAGGTCGGATCCTCCGGCGGACGGTGCCGACACGCGCCGTCCGCCGTCGCATGAGACCCACCGGTCACCACCGACGGGTCCGGCGCCGGGCCTCGGAACCACGAGACGACACCGATGGACGACACCCCCGCCGCCGCTCCCGTCGACCGAACGCCGGCGCCGCGCGCCACCCGCAAATGGCAACCGGCGCCCCCGAAATCGACCGTCGGGCTGGCGATCGCCGCCCTTGTCGTCGCCGCGGCGACCACGGTGCTCGGCTTCTTCACCGCTTGGGCGATCCACGAGGCGCTGGCCACGCTCGAGTTCACCTCGGCCCTGGTCGATGCCGCACTCTACGGGACCGCCGCCGCGACGGCCGCGTTGTTCGTGCCGGCCGGCCGCGGCTTCGCGGCGGCCCGGCGCGCCCGCGCCCTGATCACGACCGACATCGCCGAGGCTCGTGCCACCACCGCCGACGCCAAGGAGAAGTCCTGGATCGCCATCGGCTACGCGGTGGCGACGACCATCGTCTTCCTCTTCGGCCTCTTCGTCGTCTCCAACGACATCGCGGTCGGCCGCATCTTCCTCGACTTCGAGGTGATGGGCGAAACGTTCCACCTCGTCGTCATCGCCTTCTGGCAGAACATCCAGATCTTCGTCATCGCCGAGATCCTGGTGCTGATCTGGGGCCTGCTCATCGCCGTGGCGCGGCTCGCCCCGGGGCGGGCCGGTGCGCCGGTGCGCCTCATCGCCACCGCCTACGTCGATCTCTTCCGCGGCCTGCCCGCCATCATCTCGATCTATCTCGTCGGTTTCGGCCTGCCGAGCGCCGATCTGCCGCTCCTGCGCGACATGACGCCGACGATGTTCGCGATTCTGGCGCTGACCCTGACCTACGGCGCCTACGTCTCCGAGGTCTACCGCTCCGGTATCGAGAGCGTGCACTGGAGCCAGACGGCGGCGGCGCGCTCGCTCGGCTTCACCCATGGCCAGACGCTGCGCTTCGTCGTCGTGCCTCAGGCGCTGAGGCGGATCATCCCGCCGCTCCTCAACGACTTCATCTCGCTGCAGAAGGACACTTCGCTCGTGCTGGTGCTCGGCACGATCGACGCCTTCAACCAATCGAAGATCATCGCCGCCAATCACTTCTCGCTTTCGGCGGTGACGGTGGTGGCGGTGCTCTTCGTGCTCATCACCATCCCCCAGGGGCGCCTCGTCGACAAGCTGATCGAGCGCGACCAGAAGCGGATGCGGACCGGCAGCTGACCGGCGGATCTCGGAGAAGAACCATGGCTCTCGTCGAAATCCGCGACGTCCGAAAGGCCTACGGCGGAATCGTGCCGGTGTTGAACGGCGTCACTCTCGACATCGAGGAACATCAGGTGGTCTGCCTGATCGGCCCCTCGGGCTGCGGCAAGTCCACCCTGCTGCGGTGCATCAACGGCCTCGAGACCATCGACGCCGGCGAGATCCGCCTGCACGGCGACCGCGTCTCCGGCCCCGGCGTCGACCTCGACGCGCTGCGCCGCGACGTCGGCATCGTCTTCCAGTCGTTCAACCTCTTCCCGCACATGAGTGTGCTCGACAACATCACCGCCGCGCCGATCAAGGTTCTCGGCCAGGGGCGGGCCGAGGCCAAGGACCGGGCGATGGAACTCCTCGCTCGCATCCAACTCGACCAGAAGGCGCTCGAATATCCCGATCGTCTCTCCGGCGGCCAACAGCAGCGCGTCGCCATCGTCCGGGCGCTGGCCATGGACCCGATCGTGCTCCTCCTCGACGAGATCACCTCGGCGCTCGACCCGGAACTGGTCTCCGAGGTGCTCAACATCGTCCGCGACCTCTCCCGCGAGGGCATGACCATGGTGCTCGCCACCCACGAGATGGGCTTCGCCCGCGAGGTCGCCTCCAAGGTCTGCTTCCTCTACGGCGGCGTGGTCCACGAGGAGGGACCGCCGAGCGAGATCTTCTCCGAGCCGAAGAACGAGCGCACCCGCGCCTTCCTCGAGCGCATCATCGAGGCGGGGCGGCTGTGACCGAGATGCCGGCGAAGGAGGCGGAAGCGCGCGAGGCGATCGTCGCGGCGATGCGCCGGCTCGACGCGGCCGGCCTCAACCGTGGTGCTTCGGGCAACGTCTCGCTGCGCTTCGGCGATGCCCTGCTGATCACGCCCAGCGCCGTCGCACCCGCGGACCTGACGCCCGATCTGGTGGCGCGGATCGACCTCGCCGACGACGCCGGCGCCTGGGAAGGCCCACGTCGGCCGTCGACCGAATGGCGCTTCCACCGCGACATCCTGCGGGCTCGCGGCGACGTGAACGCCGTCGTCCACACCCATTCGCCCTTCGTCACCGTTCTCGCCGTCGCCCGCCGCCAGATCCCGGCGGTGCACTACATGATCGCCGGCTTCGGCGGCCCGACCATCCGCTGCTCCGGCTACGCCACCTTCGGCACCGAAGAACTGTCGCGCGAGGCGCTCACCGCCCTCGACGGTCGCAACGGCTGCATTCTGGCCAATCACGGCGGCATCACCGTCGCCCCGACGCTCGCCCGCGCGCTGTGGCTGGCGGTGGAGATGGAAACGCTGGCCTTCCAGTATCACCAGGCGCTCACGATCGGCGGTCCGCTGATCCTCTCCGACGCCGAGATCGCCGAGGCCGCCGCCAAGTTCGCCGACTACGGGACGAAGTGACGGCCGCCCCGGCCGTTGCCTTCCGCCGCCGATCGGCGTACCAAGCCGGCCGACCCCAACGCCGAGCGAGATCGTCCATGTCCTTGCCGAAAGCCCCCGAAACCACGCTGCGCGTCTACGGCTTCTGCTGGTTCCTGCGCGACGACTACGACGAGGCGCGTGCGGCGATGGCGGACCCGGAGGTGCTGTTCGACACCTACGCGGAATGGCTCAAGGCGGCCAAGAAGATCGAGGCGGACGTGGCCGCCCAGGGCGGCAAGGTCATCCGCATCCGCTTCGACCTGCCGTCCTTCCTGTTCTACTGCCAAGCCCGTGGCATCCCGCCGGTCGAGCAGGCCCGCGCCGACTGGGCGGCGGCGGAACTTCGCCACCGCTACGAGGAAGCCGGCCGCAAGGACGCGAACCGCGGCTGAGGCCGCCGCGCCCCTTTCCGATCAGCTCTTCTTCGGCCCGCGGCCGAAGTCCGGCGCCGCCGTGTCCTGGCCGATGTCGAGAATGCCGCGGCGGATGGCGCGGGTCTCGGTGAAGTGCTCGAACAAGGTGTCGCCGTCGCCGAAGCGGATCGCCCGCTGCAAGACGAAGAGATCCTCGATGAAACGGCCGAGCATCTCCAGCACCGCCTCCTTGTTGTGGAGGAAGACGTCGCGCCACATCGTCGGATCGGAGGCGGCGATGCGGGTGAAGTCGCGGAAGCCGCCGGCGGAGAACTTGATCACCTCCGAAGCCGTCACCATCTCGAGATCGGCGGCGGTGCCGACGATGTTGTAGGCCATCAGATGCGGGATGTGCGAGGTGATGGCGAGCACCAGGTCGTGGTGCTCCGGCGTCATCGTCTCGACCTTCGAGCCGCAGGCCCGCCAGAAGGCGAGGAGCTTCTCGACCGCCGCCTCGTCGGTGCCCGTCGGCGGGGTGAGGATGCACCACTTGTTCTCGAACAGTTCGGCGAAGCCTGCGTCCGGGCCGGAATGCTCGGTGCCGGCGACCGGATGGGCGGGGACGAAGTGGACGTGGGGGGGCAGATGGGGCGCCATCTGGCGGACCACGTCGGCCTTGACCGAGCCGACGTCGGAGACGATGGCGCCGGGCGCCAGATGCGGGCCGATCGCCTGCGCCACCGCCCCCGAGGAGCCGACCGGCACCGAGACGACGACGAGATCGGCGCCCTCGACCGCCTTGCCGGCATCCTGTTCGTAGGCGTCGCCGAGGCCGAGTTCGCGGGCCCGCGCCAGCGTCTCGGCCCGGCGGGTCGAAACGACGATCTCGCGCGCCAGGCCCTCGCGCCGGATCACCCGGGCGAGGGAGGAGCCGATGAGGCCGATGCCGACGAGCGCGACGCGCTCGAACATCGGGGTCTTGCCGTCCGTGGACATCGCGAACCTCATTTCCCCAGGAAGGCGGCGAGCGCCGCGATCAGGGCCTCGTTGGCCTCGGCCGAGCCTATGGTGATCCTCAGCGCGTCGGGAAAGCCGTAGGCCTCCATGCGCCGGACCACGATGCCGCGGTCGAGCAGGAAGGCGTCGGCGTCCGGCGCCCGCTTCCCCGCCGCGGTGGGGAAGTGCACCAGTACGAAGTTGCCGACGGAGGGCGTGACGGTGAGTCCCAGCGCGGTCAGCGCCTCGGTGACCTTCGGCAGCCACATCTCGTTGTGATCGGCGGCGGCGCGGGTGAAGTCGCGGTCCTCGATCGCGGCGATGCCGGCGGCGATCGCCGGCCCCGACACGTTGAAGGGGCCGCGGATGCGATTCAACGCATCGACGATGTGGTCCGGCCCGTAGAGCCAGCCGAGGCGCACCCCGGCGAGGCCGTATATCTTCGAGAACGTCCGGGTCATGACGACGTTGTCGGACGACGACACCAACTCGATGCCGGCCTCGTAGTCGTTGCGCCGGACATATTCGGCATAGGCCGCGTCGAGCACCAGGATCACCGTCTTCGGCAATCCGTTGGCGAGCCGCTTGACCTCGTCGAACGGCAGGTAGGTGCCGGTCGGGTTGTTGGGATTGGCCAGGAAGACGATCTTGGTGCGCGCCGTCACCGCCGCCAGCATGGCGTCGACGTCGGCGGTCAGATTCTTCTCGGCGACCTTCACCGGCTCGCCGCCGGCGGCGGTGATGGCGATCGGGTAGACCAGGAAGCCGTGCTCGGAATAGATGCCCTCGTCGCCGGGCCCGACATAGGCGTGGGTGACGAGGTTCAGCACCTCGTCGGAGCCCGCACCGCAGACGATGCGGTCGGGCGAGAGGCCGGTCGCTCGCCCGATCGCCTCGCGCAGCGCCGTGGCCGAACCGTCCGGGTAGAGTTCGAGCTTCTCGGCCGCCGCGTGGAAGGCGGCGACCGCCTTCGGGCTCGGCCCGAGCGGCGTTTCGTTGGAGGAGAGCTTGTGCAGCTTGGAGCCGCCGGTCGCCTTGGACTTGCCGGGCACGTAGGGCGCGATGTCGAGCACGCCGGCGCGCGGCGTCGGGCGCTGGGGACGCGGGGAGGTATCGATCGTCATCTTCGGTCTCTCGTCGAGAGGAATGGTGTCTTTGGCTCGCGTGTGACCGCCGGGAGGCGTCGGGCGACCGCTTCGGTCAGGCGACCGTGATCGGCGCGACACCGCCCGGCCCGGCGTGTCGGATCGGCGCCGGATAGCCGCCGACGAGTCGCGGCTCGCGCGTCTCGACGCCGGCCGCCGCGAAGGCGGCGGCGACCGCCTCGACAGGTGAGGCGGCGGGGCTCGCCACCAGATACTCGGTGCGCGGCTCCCGATCGAAGCGGGCGAGCAACTCGAATCCGGCGGCCTCCAGCGCCTCGGACGGGTCGCGATCGCCGACGCCGGTGAAGGCGTGGATCAGCACCTCCGGCCCGATGGCTTCCGAGATCGGATTGGAAACCACCAGCGCCGGCAGATCGGCGACGCGGCCCTCGAACAGGATGTAGGGGAGCCGCGCGATGATGCGCGGCCCGTCGCCGCCGAGCCGGTTCCACCAAGCGCCGACCCAGGAGGGCTGCGATTGGCGGACGATGCCGAGATCGGAAACCGAGCGGGCCACCGCGTCGATCACCTCGTCCGGGCCGGAGACGAGATGCGCCGGCACGGTGAAGCCGAAGTAGAAGCGGGCGAGGTCGCGCATGGCGACGGGATCGCGCCCGCCGTCCATGTAGACCTCATAGTGGGCCTGCAGGAAGGTGAAGGTCGATACGATCTCGCGCCAGATGTGCTCGACCGTGGACAGAGGCAGGATGCCGCGATGACGCGTCACCAGCCGTCGCATCATGTCGGCCTCGCGCGCCGGACGGAAGGCGGCGCCGGAGACGGCGGTGCCCTTGACCTTGATCAGCTCGTCGATGATGGCCGAGCGCGCCACCAGGAGACGGTGGATCTCCTCGTCGATCGTGTCGATTTCGCGTCGGAGCCCGGCGAGGCGCTGGGCCGGATCGATCGTCTCGGTCATGGCCTGGCCATCCGCTCGTATTCTCAACCGCGCCGTTCATAAGCGAAGAGCGAGGTAATTCAAAGCCGATGATGCGGTCGCGCCGGCGGCGGACCGCGATTCTCCGCCCGGCGCGACCGAATCCGTCTCTCTCGTCGACCTCGGCCGGTCAGCTGAAGAGCTTGAACTTCTTCTTCACCGGCGGCGCCTCGCCCTCGGTTCCCGGATCGTCGGGCGGCGGCGGGATCACCGGTTCGGCCGGCCTCGATCCGTTGGCGTGCGCCGTCGGCACGGTGGCGCCGACCGGCGTGTCGGCCACGACCGGCGCGGGCGTCGCCGCCGGCACCTCGATCGGCCTCGCCGTCGCCGCTTTCGCGTCCACCGGAGCGACCGCTTCGACCGCCTTCGGCTCGGCCGCCGGTGCGACGGCCGGCTCGATCACCTCGGCCTCGACCACCTCGGCCTTCGCCGCGATCGCCTCGCGCACCGCCTTCGGCGCTTCGAGCGGCACGACGCTGCCCGATGCCGCGAGGCTTTCCGTCGGCTCGTCGAAGAGATCGGCGACCGGCGCCGTGGAGACGTCCTCCGGCGGCAGCTTCCATTCGAAGGCGTCGAGCCTACCGGAGATCGGCGACACCGGCATCCAGTGGTCCGAGACCCAGCCGTCGGCGACCCAGGCCTTGTCGCGCGGCGCCGAGACGGCTCGGGCGAGCCAGGCGCGAGATGCACCGGCCGACCCGTGCTCGGCCTGCTCGAGTTCGGCCATCAACAGGCAGACCCGCCGCGACGGCGCCTCGACCATGAATGGCTCGAGCGTCCGCCGCGACGCCGCGAACTCGCGCGCATCGATCTCCGCCCGGGCGAGCGCCAAGGCGCATTCGGGATGATGGGCCCGTACCTTGATCAGGTCGCGGATGCGGGTGAGACGGTCTTTGGCGCTGTCGCCGGAACGCAGATGGGCATAGGTCTCGGCGACCTCGGGATGCGGATCGAGCTTCCAGGTCGCTTCCAACACCCGCGCCGCTTTCTTGACGTCGCCGGCCCGACCCAGCAGTCGCGCGGCCAGACACGCCGCCGGCACCAGATCCGGGGCGAGTCCGTGCGCTTCGAGCGCATTGGCGCGCACCACCTCGGGGTGGGTCTGCTCCCGTTCCAGTCCGTCGCCGGTGAGGATCACGGCGCGCTGGCGCTTGGCGGTCGGTTTGTCGACGATGCCGTTGCGACGGTTGCGGTCGATGGTCTCGAGCGCTCCCATCCAGTCCCGTCCCTGCGAGCGGTACTCGACCAGCGCCTGACCGGCCCAGGACAGCTTCGGCGCCGCCGCGTTGGCGGCTCCAGCCCAGCGCGCCGCGGCGGCACCGTCGCCCCAACGCACCGCCTCGACATAGAGACCGCGCATGCCGAGCAGGCGGGTCGCCGGCGTCTCGAGCATCCGCTCGAAGGCCTTCTTCGCCCCGGTGCGGTCGCCGACGAGCTGCGCCGACTGTGCCTCGAGCAACAGCGCCAGCGGTTCCTCGCCGAGGATCTGCCGGGCCTCGCCGCTCGCCTTCATCGCCGAGGCGAGATCGCCCGCTCCGACCGCGATCATGCCGCGCGACAGCGCCGCCCAGCCCTTCTCCCGCCGGCGGCGGCCGAAGAAGGAGCCGATGGCGCCGGGTGTGTTCCAGATCGCCCGGACGATGCCGACGAAGAAGATCACCGTCACGATCGCCGCGACGGCGCCGATGGCGGCGGTCATCACGTCGGTCTCGACGTGCCAGCCCTGCCAGTCGAAGATCACCTCACCCGGCCGATCGGCGAGCCAGGCGAAGCCGAAGGCGAGGGCGACGAGGACGGCGAAGAAGACGAGAAGCCGGATCATCGACGGGACCTCACTTCGGCTGCGCGAGCTTGGCGTTGACCGCCGCGATTCGATCGGCGAGGGCGGCGTCGGCCGCGACCCGCGCCGCGAGAGTGTCGCTCCACGCCGCCGAAGCCTTGCGCGAGGCTTCGGGCAGTGCCTTCCAGGCGGCGAGGGCGCCGGCGAGATCACCGGCGGCGAGCTTGGTGTCGACCCGTCCGGCGAGGCCGACGACGTCGTCGCCCTTCGCGTCGCCGGGCTGGCGCACCTTGACCATGCTGCCGGCGTTCGACAGCAGCCGGTCGAGCACGCCGCCGCCGCCGTCGCGCGTCTCGCCCGCCGCGACCGCGGCGCGGCTCACCTTGGCCCAGCCGGCGCGCAGGCTCGCCGCGGTCGGCATCCCCTTGTCGGCGAAGAGCTTCAGCGCCGAGAGATCGAGCCCGCCCTTGGAGGCCGCCTCGACCACGGAGAGTTCGGTGGCGAAGGGGCGGCCGGTCTCCGCCGCCGCCTTGAGGTCGGAGAGCGCGATGGCCACCATCGCTTCGCCGCGCGCCCGACGCGCCGCCTCGGCTTCCGCCTCGATGCCGGCGAGCCGGTTCTCCAGCGCCCCCACCTTGGTCTCGGCCGCCGCGGCGGCTTCGCCGACCTTCTCCACCAACTTCTGCCCGGAATTGCCGACCTCGCGGGTCGCCGTCTCCAGCGTCGCGACGCGTCCGAGGGCGGCGTCGACGTCGCCGCGCAGCTTCTTCAGGGCCTCGGCCGTCTCGGCGGCGCGCTTCGCCGCCTCCGCCTCGACCGCGGCGGCGAGCGCCGCCGTCTTCTCGGAGAAGCCGCGTGCCAGATCCTCGATGCGGCGCCGGCCTTCGACGTCGCTCGCCGCGACCAGCGCGTTCATCCGCTCGGTCAGGGCCCGGGAGAGTTCATCGTTGCGCTTGCGCAGATCCTCGACGGTCGCCGCGGTCTGGGCGGCGAGACGGTCGGCGACGCCCTGGGTCTCGATCCCCAGGCGTGCCGCGAGCGCCTTGGCGTCGGCGCCGGCACGATCGACCAGCGCCCGGCTCTCGGCGTCGATGCCGCTGCCCAGCCGCTCGATGCGCGCCTTGAGTGCCGCGATCTCGGCCCCGGCGTTCTCCCGCAGCGACCCGAGGGCGCGGTCGACCTGACCGGCCATCTCGGCCAGCGCCTGACGCGACGCGCCTTCCGCCGCGATGCCGGAGAGCGCGCCGGCGACCGATGCCGCCGCCGATTCGGCCCGCGCCTTGGCCGCCGCCTCGAGTCCGGCGACGCGGTCGGCGAGATCGACCGGCAGGCGCACCTGCGGCACGCCCTCGAGCCGTCCCAATCGTTCCTCGAGCGCGGTGAGATCCGCCGCGGGCTTCGGCGCACCCTCGAGTTTGCCGAGGCGAGCCTCGAGACCGGAGAGATCCGGCGCGGCCGGTTTCGCCGCCTCGAGGCGGGCGAGCCGCCCTTCGATCCCCGAGAGATCGACGGACGCCGGCGAACCCGTCGCCGCCACCGGAGCGGGAGCCGGTGCTGCGGCCGGTGCCGCGGCCATCTGCCGGACGTACTGTTCGAGCGCGCCGAGCCGCTCCAGCACCGCCGTATCGGTCGCCGGCGCCGCGGCCCGCTTCTCGAGTGCCGTCAGCCTGTCGGCGATGACCGGATCCGTCGCCGGTTTCTGCGTCTTCAGGCCGGCGATCGCCGCCTCGAGCGCCGCGACGCGTCCCCCGTCGCCGCCGGTCGTCGGAAAATACCCCTGGAGAGCGAGGCCGTAGCTGCCGCCGACGCCGAGAGCGCCGCCGAGCAGGGTCGCGACCAGTACGCCACCGAATCCCATACCCCGCGCGCGCGGCGCCTGCGGCGGAACAGCGGGCGGAGCGGTGACAGTTTCGGGTTCGACGCGCGGCGCCGTTTCGGCTTTCGCGGCCGCCTCGACCCGAGCCCGGAACGCATCCTCCTCGGCGCGGTCGGGATCGACCGCGGCCTCGCTCGGCTCCACCGGCGCCGCCGTCTCGGCGGCCCCGACCTCGGCTTCCGTCGCGGGAGCGGCGCGGCTGTCCTTCCTCGACCTCGGCGGCATCGGCGAACTCCTGATCTCATCGCCGATCGGGTCGGCGGGCGTCGGTGGGGTGCGAAGCGTGGCCAGCATCGCCTCGGTATCGGGCGAGGTCGCGACGACGACCTCGCGCCACCCCACCTCTCGGAAGGGTCTTGCGGTGGCCTCGGATATAACATGGACGGGGAAGGTGAGCGAACCGGGAGAAAAGCCGCATTCCGCCAGCCGCCGAATCAGGATCGCTCCCGAACGCGGCGAGAACACCAGAGCCGCGTCGACCTCACCCGCCGCGATCGCGGTCCGCGCCGTCTCGCTCAAACGTTCGACCGGTTCGGCCCTATAGACTTCGACCGGCACCACGGCGAACCCGGCGGGCGCCAGATCGCCGACGAGATCCCCGGCCCGATCGCGGCCGACGAGCCAGAGGATCGCGCCTTTCGCCGGATCGAGTTCCGAGGTGATCGCTTTCGTCAGGTCGCGGCGATCGCCGTCGGCGGAATGAACGTCGGTGAACCCGACCGCCCGCGCCGCCTCCGCCGTCCGTGCTCCGACGGCGAGGAACGGCAGCGCGAGCAGCGGCGCGATCTCCGGCCGCCCGGCGAGGACCTCGACCGCGTTGAGGCTGGTCGCCGTCACCGCCTGCAGGCTCTCCGCCGCCGGCAATTCGAGGGCCTCGACGGCGACGATGGTGGTCAGGGGCTCGACGAGGGCGATGTGACCGAGGGCCTCGAGCCGCGCCGCGGTCGCCCGACCCTCCTTCTCCGCCCGCGTCACCAGCACCCGCATCGGATCAGGCTCCGACCACGAAGAAATCGGGACCGCCGAGCGCCTTGAGTTCGCGCCCGGCGTCGCGACCGAGCGCCTCGGCTCGCGTGATCGGTCCGGCGCGGGTGGTGGCGTGCGCCTCCGATCCGTCGGGCCTCAGGATCAGCCCCTCGAAACGCACCGTGTCGCCCTCGACGCGGGCGAGCCCGGCGATCGGAGTGCGGCAGGAGCCGTCGAGCTCGGCGAGGAAGGCGCGCTCCAGCGTCAGCGCCACCGCCGTCTCGGCATGATGGATCTTCGCGACCATCGCATTGATGACGTCGTCGCCGAGGCGGCTCTCGATGCAGATCGCCCCCTGTCCGACGGCCGGCAGAAAGTCTTCCGTCGTGATGAGCGACGTCGCAACGTCCTCGCGGCCGAGCCGCTTCAGGCCGGCGAAGGCCAGCAGCGTGGCGTCGGCGACGCCGTCGCCGAGCTTCTTCAACCGCGTCTGGACGTTGCCGCGGAACTCCACCACCTCGAGATCGGGGCGCAGGCGCTTGACCATCGCCCGGCGCCTGAGCGACGAGGTCCCGACCTTCGCGCCTGCCGGCAGCTCGGCGAGGCTCTTCGCCCGCGGCGACAGGAAGGCGTCGCGGACGTCCTCGCGCGGCAGGAAGGCCGAGATGAAGAGACCGTCGGGCAACTGCGTCGGCATGTCCTTGGAGGAATGCACCGCCAGGTCGATCGAGCGGTCGAGGAGCGCCGTCTCGATCTCCTTGGTGAAGAGCCCCTTGCCGCCGACCTCGGAGAGCGGCCGGTCGAGGATCATGTCGCCGGAGGTCTTGATCACCACGATCTCGAAATCGCTCTCGGGCCTGCCGGTCGCCGCCGCCAGCCGGGCGCGGGTCTCGTGGGCCTGGGCGAGGGCGAGCGGGCTGCCCCGGGTGCCGATTTTGACGATCTCGGTCGACATCTCGATTGCGCGTCCTTCCCACCCGATGATACGGCAGGGCCGCGAGCGGAGCCGCCCGGGCCTCGGTTCTGGTGAAGTCCCTCTCTAGAGGAAGTCGAAGCGCCCCGCCATGGGGCGCGAGGACGGGAAATTCCGGATGGGTGGCGCCGCCCGCCGGCAACCGACGAGTGGACGCGTGCTGATCCTCGGCATCGAGACGAGTTGCGACGAGACCGCCGCCGCCGTGGTGGAGCGCGAGGCCGACGGCCGTGGCCGCATCCTCGCCGACGTCGTACACTCGCAACTCGCCGACCACGCGCCCTACGGCGGCGTCGTCCCCGAGATCGCCGCGCGCGCCCACGTCGAGATCCTCGATCACCTGATCGAGCGGGCGATGCGCGAGGCCGGCGTCGGCTTCACCGACCTCTCCGGCGTCGCCGCGACCGCCGGCCCCGGCCTGATCGGTGGCGTCATCGTCGGCCTGATGACCGCCAAGGCGATCGCCGACGTCCATCGTCTGCCGCTGATCGCCGTCAATCATCTCGAGGGCCACGCTCTCACCCCGCGACTGACCGACTCGGTCGCGTTCCCCTACCTTCTGCTGCTGGTCTCCGGCGGCCACACCCAGTTCGTCGCGGTCGAGGGCCTCGGACGCTACACCCGCATCGGCACCACCATCGACGACGCGCTGGGCGAGGCCTTCGACAAGACGGCGAAACTGCTCGGCCTGCCCTATCCCGGCGGCCCGGCGGTCGAGCGCCTCGCCCGCGACGGCGATCCCGCCCGCTTCGATCTGCCGCGCCCCTTGATGCGCCGCGACAGCCTCGATTTCTCGTTCTCGGGGTTGAAGACGGCGCTGCGGCTCGAGGCCGAAGCGCTACAGCCGCTCGACGACCGGACCATCGCCGACCTCTGCGCCTCGTTCCAGGCCGCCGTCACCGACGTCATCCGCTTCAAGGCGAAACTGGCGTTGAAGCGCTTCGGCGAACTCACCGGCGTGGCGAAGCCGACGTTGGTCACCGCCGGCGGGGTGGCGGCCAACAAGGCCGTCGCCGCGGCGCTGAGTGAAGCCGCCGCAGATGTCGGCGGCCGCGTCGTCGTGCCGCCGGGCGAGCTCTGCACCGACAACGGCGCGATGATCGCCTGGGCCGGGGCGGAACGGTTGGCCGCCGGGCTCGTCGACGGGCTCGACGCGCAGGCCCGCGCCCGCTGGCCGCTCGACCCCGACGCCGCCCCGAAGCTCGGATCCGGCCAGTTGGGAGCCAAGGCATGACCGACCCCATCCCCGTCCCTGCGATCACGACCGTCGCCGTCCTCGGTGCCGGCGCCTGGGGCACGGCGCTGGCGTTGGTCGCCGCCCGCGCCGGGCGAACCGTGCGCCTGTGGTCGCGCGACCCCGAGACCGTCGCCGAGATCGGCGATCGCGGCACCAATTCCGCCTTCCTCGGCGACATTCGCCTCGATCCCGGCCTCTTCGCCACGACGGATGCCGCTACGGCGCTGGCCGGTGCCGACATGGTGATCCTCGCCGTTCCCGCCCAGGCCAGCCGCGAGGTGGCGCGCGAGTTCGCCCATCTCGTGCCGAAGGGCATTCCGGTCGTCTCCGCCGCCAAGGGCCTCGAGCACGGCACCCACGCCACCATGACCGGGATCATCGCCGAGGAACTGCCCGGAACGATCCCCGCCGTCCTCTCCGGCCCCAGCTTCGCCACCGACGTGGCGCGTCGGCTGCCGACCGCCGTCACCGTCGCGGCCGCCGACGACGCCGTCGCGGCGCGGATCTGCCGGGCGCTGTCCTCGTCGAGCTTCCGCCCCTACGCCACCCACGATCTCGTCGGGGTGGAGATCGGCGGCGCACTGAAGAACGTGCTGGCCATCGCCTCCGGCATCGTCGCCGGCCGCGGCCTCGGAGCGAGCGCGCAGGCGGCGCTCACGGCGCGCGGCTTCGCCGAACTGACCCGCCTCGGCCGGGCGCTCGGCGCCGAACCCGAGACCATGATGGGTCTCTCCGGCCTCGGCGATCTGGTCTTGACCGCCACCTCGCCGCAATCGCGCAATTTCTCGCTGGGTCTGGCCATCGGCGCCGGCGGCTCGGTCGCCGACCTCACCCGCCACGGCACCAAGCTCGCCGAAGGCGCCCACACCGCCTCCGTCGCGGTCGAGTTCGCCGCGATGCACGGAGTCGAACTGCCGGTCACCGCGGCCGTCGCCGACCTCGTTTCGGAGAGGATCGACGTCGCCGGCGCCATCGACCGCCTGATGAGCCGCCCGTTGAAGCGCGAGACGGCGTGAGCGGTCACGTCTCGCTCTGGACCCGCCGCCTCCCGCCCCCTAGTCTGCCGCCGACTTCCACGGAGACCCTCCCGCATGCTCTTCGCCGCCATGTGCCACGACAAACCCGACCACCTCGCCGTCCGCCTCGCCACTCGCGACGCCCATGTCGCCTGGCTGAAGGGCATGGGCGCGAAGGTCCGCATCGCCGGACCGTTCCTCGACGAGACGGGCGAGATCATGCAGGGCTCGATCGTGGTGATCGAAGCGCAGACGCTCGACGAGGCGAAGGCCACCTTCGCCGCCGATCCCTACGCCGCCGCCGGTCTGTTCGAGAAGGTCGAGATCCGCCCCTGGCGCTGGGTCGTCGGCGCCCCGACCGCGTGAGGCCCGACATGACGCATTGGCTCTACAAATCCGAACCCGAGGTGTGGTCCTGGGACGATCAGGTGGCGGCCGGTGAGGCCGGTACCTATTGGGAAGGGGTGCGCAACCACCTCGCCAACAAGCACATGAAGACGATGGAGGTCGGCGAGCGCGGCTTCTTCTACCATTCTAACGAGGGCAAGGCCGTCGTCGGGGTGGTCGAGGTGGTCGCCGCCTGGGCGCCCGATCTCGCCGACCCCAAGGGCACCTTCGGCGCGGTGACGATCCGGGCGGTCGAGCGTTTGCCGACTCCGGTGAGCCTCGCCACCATCAAGGCCGATCCGCGCCTTTCCGAGATGGTGTTGGTCAAGAACTCGCGCCTCTCGGTCCAGCCGGTGACGGACGAGGAATGGACCATCGTCCGGGAACTCGGAGGGCTCGGCGGTTGACCCGCCGGCCGATCGGCGACCCGAGCGAATTCATCCGCTCGAATACCCGTCTCCAGGCGCCGCCGCACGTCCCCGAGATCTCGCTCCACCTCGCCGACGAGGCGATGGACCTGTGGAAGTTGACCGAGGAGGAGCTCGACACGCTCGGCCTGCCGCTGCCCTTCTGGGCCTTCGCCTGGGCCGGAGGGCAGGCGCTCGCCCGATACGTTCTCGACCACCCCGAAACGGTCGCCGGCAAGAACGTGCTGGTCTTCGCCGGCGGCTCCGGCCTCGAGGCGATCGCCGCGGTGAAATGCGGCGCGGCGCGGGTTCTCGCCACCGAGATCGACCCCTTCGCCCTCGTCGCCATGGAGCTCAACGCCGGCATGAACGGCGTCCGCTTCGAGATCGCCGACTTCGACGTCCTCGATCTCGGCTTCGCCGGGCTGCCCTTCCGCCCCGAGACGGTGCTCCTCGGCGACGTCTTCTTCGAGAAGCCGCTGGCGACCCGTGTCGCCACCTTCGCGGCCGAGGCCACCGCGTGCGGTGCGACCGCCCTCGTCGGCGATCCCGGTCGCTCCTACCTGCCGAAAGAGCGTCTGGTGCGGTTGGCCGAATACCGGGTCCCCGTGACCCGCGCGCTCGAGGACGCCGAGGTCAAGCGCACCGTCGTCTGGCGCTTCCACGGCTGACGATAACCATCCCGCGCGTTTCGCGCCGCCCGACGCCGGTCCCTCCGTCCATCCTGGCCCGCCCTTTGCGGATTTCTCACCGAAAGATCGACGAACCGTTCCGTTTCGGGACACTCGTCGATCCCGATGAGAGGCGGAAGCCATGCGGATCGGGGAAACGAGCGGGATCGGGAGCGGCTTCGGCATCGAACGCCGGGCGCTCGATCGTCGCGTCGAGCCGATCGGCGATGCGCCCCGCCCGCGTCCCGAAGCGGAACACGATCCCGTTCCGGGTCACGGCCGCGCCCTGGTGGCCACCACCGTGGCGCGTCGGGCGGAGACCGACGGCGACCGGCTCGTTCGCCGCTTCGCCCACGCCCCTTTCCTCGCCCAGCTGATCGCCACCCGCGAGGACGTGCCCGACACCCGCCGGCGTCGCCGCGCCGAACCGGCGCGCGCCGCCCGCCTCTACGACGAGGCGATGGAGGGGCCGGGGTTGCTGATCCCGGGTTATCTCGTCGACGTGGCGCGCTGAGGCCGCCCGCCTCACTCGCGATCGAAGCCGAAGTCGCGCCGCGCGCCGCGGATGGTGATGGTGAAGCCGCCGACCACGTCGATGAGCGCGATCATCATCAGGATGAAGAACACCGAGGTCGCCGCACCGACGACGGTGAGGAATTCGATCAGGTGCAGGACGAAGACGGCGAGCGACATCGAATGGTCGACGATGGTCGGCGCCGAGGTGCGCGTCGCCTTGACGATCTCGACGAAGAGGCAGACGAGTGCCGCCACGATCAGAACGTCGCCGAACAGCAGGGTGAAGCGCGCGTCCGACACCATCGACACGGTGAAGACCGGCTGCACCCACGGATCGCCGGCCGTGGCGCCGAAGACGCCGAGGATCTGCAGGTTGTAGACGAGGAGCGGCGCGAGCGTCAGCGGGATGTTGAAGAGCATCGGGCGGTCCTGCGAACGGGTTCTGAACGACGGCGCCCCGGCCGGGGGAATCGCCTCGCTCCTCGATACTGAGAAATGCGGCCGAAAAGAAGAAAGGCCGGCGCATGGCCGGCCTTTCTCGACGTTCTCGAGCGGAAGATCACTCGCCCTTGGGCTCCAGGATCTGACGACCGCGATACATGCCGGTCTTCAGATCGACGTGGTGCGGACGGCGCAGCTCGCCGGAATCCTTGTCCTCGACATAGGTCGGGGCCTTGAGCGCGTCGGCGGAGCGGCGCATGCCGCGCTTCGACGGCGAGGTCTTTCTCTTCGGAACGGCCATCGTTCGAACTCCAGATCAGATGCGTCCGCCGTTGCGGCGACGCGAGAACTCGGCGGGGTGCACCGTCATCCCGATGCCCATCGGTCCGGAGGACCGGCCGACGACGGACGATTTCGGTGGATGGGCGGGCTTATACACACCTCTCGCCGCTTTGACCAGTGCTCGACCGTGCTTTTTCCGTACCACCCGCCGCGACGACGCCCCGCCGCCTCTTGGAATGCGCCCCGTTTCGCGTTAGCTCCGGACCGCCGGCGCGCGACGCCGCCGCTTCCGGAACCGTCACGCCGATGACCGCCGCCCCGACCGCCTTCGAGACCCGTCTCGCCGCCACCGCCGCCGTGGTCGAGGCCATGCTCGCCCGCCTGCTCGTCGACGCGGCCCTCGCCGGCGAGACCTGCCGGCCACCACGCCTCCTCTCCGCCATGCGCCATGCGGTGCTCGGTGGCGGCAAGCGCATTCGCCCGTTCCTGATGATCGAGGCCGCGCGGCTCTTCGAGGTCGAGGGCGAAGCCGTGGTGCGCGCCGCCTGCGCCGTCGAACTCGTCCATTGCTACAGCCTCGTCCACGACGACCTGCCGCAGATGGACGACGACGACCTGCGCCGCGGCCGCCCGACCGTCCACCGCGCCTTCGACGAGGCCACCGCCATCCTCGTCGGCGACGGCCTGCAGACGCTGGCCTTCGATCTCCTCGCCGATCCTGCGACCCACCCCGACCCGGCGATCCGGGCCGAGCTCGTACTGCGGCTCGCCCGTGGCGCCGGCATCGGCGGCATGGTCGGCGGTCAGATGCTCGATCTCGCCGCCGAGGGTCGCTGGACCGCCGACGGCCGCCCCGAGGCACTCGGCGACGCCGACATCCGCCGCCTGCAGGCGATGAAGACCGGCGCCCTGCTGCGCTTCCCGCTCGAGGCCGGGGCGATCTTCGCCGGAGCCTCGGGCGACGACGTCGCCCGGCTCGGCCGTTTCGGCGCCATCGTCGGCCTCGCTTTCCAGATCGCCGACGACCTGCTCGACGTCGAAGCCTCGACCGAGGCCATGGGCAAGGCCACCGGCAAGGACGCGGCGCGCGGCAAAGGCACGCTCGTCGCTCTCCACGGCGTCGCCGTGATGAAGGCCGAACTCGCCCGGCTGATCGAGGCGGCGAGCGGCGAGCTCGCCCCCTTCGGCCCGGCCGCCGCGACCCTCCTCGCCACCGCCCGGTTCATCGCCGAACGCAAGAGCTGAAGCGAAGACGGCGGGCCCAAGCCCGCCGCCGCGATTCGCCACATACCGCCCGTCGTCAGGCGCCGAGCGCCTTCTCCAGCACCCGGGCGAGCCGCCGGCCGAAATCGGCCGGATCGTCGGGCGCTTCGCCTTCCGCCACCTTGGCCTGGCCGAAGAGCAGATGGCCGGCGTCCTCGACCAGCGCGTCGTCGGTGCCGACCCTGGCGGCGATGGCCGTCACCAGATGATGGGTCGGGTTGATCTCCAACACCGGCCGGCCGAAGGGCGCGCCACTCTGATGGCGGGCCATCAGCTTCTCGAACTGCTTGTCGGGCCCGAACTCCGGCGCCACCAGACAGGCGGGCGAGGAGGCCAGCCGCGCCGAGGTGCGCACCTCCGACACCTTGTCGCCGAGTATGGCCTTCAGCTTCTCCACCAGCGCCGCGACGCTCGCCGCATCGCTCGCCTCCGACTTCGGCGTCTCCTCGGTCACCGGGATCGAGTCGAGATCGCTCGCCCCCTGCGTCACCGACTGGAAGGGCTTGCCCTCGTAGCCGAGCGCGGTCCTGACCCAGAAGGCGTCGACCGGATCGGTGAGCAGCATCACTTCGATGCCGCGCGCCTTGAAGCCCTCGAGATGCGGGCTCGCTTCCGCCCGGGCGAGATCGTCGGCCAGCAGATAGAAGATCTTGGTCTGGTTGTCCTTGAGCCCGGCGACATAGTCCTCGAGCGTCCGGGTGGCCTCGCCGCTCGTCGTCGTCTTGAAGCGCGCGATCTTGAAGAGCTCGTCGCGCCGGTCGGCGTCCTCGTAGAGGCCCTCCTTGATCACCGGGCCGAAGGCCTCCCACACACCGGCGAACTTCTCGGCGTCGGCCTCGGCGAGCTTGGCGAGCTCGGAGAGGATGCGCGAGGTCACCGCCTTGCGGATCGCCTCCAGCACCGGATTGTGCTGCAACATCTCGCGCGACAGGTTGAGCGGCAGGTCCTCACTATCGACGACGCCGCGCACGAAGCGCAGCCAATGCGGCAGGAGATCGACGTCGTCGGCGATGAAGACGCGGCGGACGTAGAGCTTGATGTGGCCCTTGCGCGCCGGATCGAAGAGATCGAACGGCTTCATCGACGGGGTGAAGAGCAGCACAGTGTACTCGTGGCGGCCCTCCGCCTTGTAGTGCACGGTCATCGCCGGCTCGTCCCACTGGCCCGAGACGTTGCCGTAGAACTCCTTGTAGGCTTCGGCCGTGATCTCGGACTTCGGCTTCGCCCACAGGGCCGAGCCGTCGGAGAGCGCCTTCGCCTCTTCGCCGAGTTTCACGAAGTTCACCGGCACCGGCACGTGCGCCGAATAGGTTTCGACGATGCGCTCGACGGCTTCTTCCTTGGCGTAGTCGAGGCTCTCGTCGTTGAGCTCCAGCCGGATGACGGTGCCGCGCGCCGGCGCGTCCTCGTCCTTCGCCGGCATCACCTCGTAGCCGTTCATGCCGTCGGAGATCCAGGTCCAGGCCTCGGGGTGGCCGGCGCGGCGCGAGGTGACGACGACGCGGCTCGCCACCATGAAGGCTGAATAGAAGCCGACGCCGAACTGGCCGATCAGGTTGGAGGCCTTGCCGCCGGCCTGCCCCGCCGCTTCCAGGAAGGCACGTGTGCCCGACTTGGCGATGGTGCCGAGGTTCTCGATCAGCTCGTCGCGGCTCATGCCGATGCCGTTGTCGGCGATGGTGAGCGTCTTGGCCTCGGGGTCGGCGGCGATGGTGATGGCGAGATCGGCGTCCTCGCCGATCAGCTCCGGCGTCTCCAGCGCCAGATAGCGCAGCTTCTCGCAGGCATCCGCCGCATTGGAGACCAGCTCGCGCAGGAAGATGTCACGATTGGAATAGACCGAATGCACCATGAGATGCAGCAGGCGCGA
>JAOTSD010000039.1 GCA_030247555.1 Siculibacillus sp.
GGGCGCGATCAGCCGATCACGCCCTTCACGGTGGCGACGACGTTGTCGACGGTGAAGCCGAAGAGCGGCCACAGGGCCTTTTCGGGCGCGCTCTCGCCGAAGCGGTCGATGCCGATCACCGCGCCGTCGCGGCCGGCGATCTTCCACCAGCCGCGGGTCGAACCGGCCTCGACCACCACGGTGGGCAGGTTCGGCAGAATGACGTCACGTTCGGCCTTCGGCCGGCGCTCGAAGGCCTCGACACAAGGCATGGAGACGACGCGCACCGCGACGCCCTCTTCCGCCAGCGCCTTCGCCGCGCCGACCGCCAGCGCCACTTCCGAGCCGGTGGCGACGATCACCGCCTTCGGCGCGGCGACGTCGACCAAGACGTAGCCGCCGCGAGCGATCTCGGCGAGTTGCTCGGCCGAGCGCGGCTGATGGGGGAGGTTCTGGCGCGACAGCAGAAGGGCGGAGGGACCATCGGCGCGCGAGACGGCCGAGAGCCAGGCGCCCTCGGTCTCGACCGCGTCGCAGGGCCGCCAGACGTCGAGGCCGGGGATGAGACGCAGGCTCTCGGCGTGCTCCACCGGCTGGTGGGTCGGGCCGTCCTCGCCGAGGCCGACGCTGTCGTGGGTGTAGACGTGGACGACCTTCTGCTTCATCAGCGCCGACATGCGCACCGCGTTGCGGGCGTAGTCGGAGAAGACGAGGAAGGTGGCGACATAGGGCAGGAAGCCGCCGTGCAGCGCCGCGCCGTTGGCGATCGCGGTCATGCCGAACTCGCGCACCCCGTAGAGCACGGCGTCGCCGGCGGCATCGCGGGTGATCGGGGTCTGGCCCTTGTAGTTGGTCAGGTTGGAATGGGTGAGGTCGGCCGAGCCGCCGAGGAACTCGGGGAGCTTCGGCGCGAGATGGTTGAGCGCGTTCTGGCTGGCCTTGCGGGTGGCGATGGTCTCGCCGGTCGCGGCGACGGCGGCGAGGGTCGCCTCGGCGAAGGAGCCGAAGTCGGCCGGCAGCGCGTGCGACATGCGGCGGGTGAACTCGGCGGCGAGGTCCGGATGGGCGCGCCCATAGGTCTCGAAGCGGCTCGCCCAGTTGCCGGAGAGCTCGCCACCGCGGGTGGTGCGATCCCAGGCGGCCCGGACGTCGTCGGGGATCTCGAAGGGCGCATGGTTCCAGCCCATGGCGACGCGCACGCCCTCGATCTCTTCGACGCCGAGCGGCGCGCCGTGGCAGCCCTCGGTGCCCTGCTTCTTCGGCGCACCCTTGCCGATGACGGTCTTGGCCTGAATCAGCACCGGCTTCGTCGTCACCGCGACGGCGGCGGCCAGCGCCGCGTCGATCGCCTGCGGGTCGTGTCCGTTCACGTCGCGGATCACGTGCCAGCCGTAGGCCTCGTAGCGAGCGCAGACGTCCTCGCCGAACCATTCGCCGACCTTGCCGTCGATCGAGATGCCGTTGTCGTCCCAGATCACCTTGAGCTTGCCGAGACCCAGCGTGCCGGCGAGCGAGGAGACCTCGTGGGAGACGCCCTCCATCAGGCAGCCGTCGCCGACGAAGACCCAGGTGCGGTGATCGACGATGTCGTGGCCGGGACGGTTGAACTGGGCGGCCAGAGTGCGCTCGGCGATGGCCATGCCGACGGCGTTGGCGATGCCCTGACCGAGCGGACCGGTGGTGGTCTCGACGCCGACGGTCCAGCCGAACTCGGGATGGCCCGGGGTCTTGGAATGGAGCTGCCGGAAGTTCTTCAGATCCTCGATGGTCAGATCGAAGCCGGTCAGGTGGAGCAGCGCATAGATCAGCATCGAGCCGTGGCCGTTCGACAGGACGAAGCGGTCACGGTCGGCCCAGGTCGGGTTCTTCGGGTCGAAGCGCAGGTGGTTCAGCCACAGGATGGAGGCGATGTCGGCCATGCCCATCGGCGCGCCGGGGTGGCCGGACTTGGCCTTCTCGACGGCGTCCATCGCCAGGGCGCGGATCGCGGCGGAGACCTTCCAAGTCAGTCCATCGGTCGGGATCACGGTCATGTCGGCTCTCCTCGGCGTCGGCCCTTCCCTCGAAGGCCGGCGGTCAACTGAACTCGGTCGCGCGGCCACGGAACGCGCGACCGGAGAGGGTCAAGCGCCAGACCGCGGGCGGAATGTCAACGGCGGAAACGGAAAAACGCGCGCCCGTCCCCCGTCGCGCGTCGATTGGTCCCGCCTCGCACGCCTCTCCGCCCCGTCATCCCCGGGCCCGACCCGGGGATCCATCCGGCATCTCCGATCCGGCGGTGCCGATGGGTCGCTGGGTCGAGCCCGGCGATGACGGTGGAGAGGGGGTGCCTCGGAGAGGGGGCCCGGAGGGAGTTCACCTCGGATGACGGTGTGCCTCGGAGACGGCGGTCGGCGCGCGGCGACGCGGCGGTCGTGCGCGGCGCCCCCCGCGGGAAACGCCGCGCCCTCGGGCTCACTCGGCCGCGACTTCCACCTCGTCGGTGTCGACGTCCTCGTCGAGGATGTGGTGGCTCTCGATGCGTTCCACTTCGAGCTTCGAGCCGAAGACCAGCGGGATGCGCTGGTGCAGGACGCGGGGTTCGAGATCGAGGAGATTCTCGCTGCCGGTGGAGACGGCGCCGCCGGCCTGCTCGACCACCCAGCCGATCGGATTCGACTCGTAGATGAGCCGGAGCCGACCCTCCTGATAGCCCTTGCGCTTGTCGGCCGGGTAGAGATAGACGCCGCCGCGCACCAGGATGCGGTGGCCGTCGGCGACGAGGCTGCCGACCCAACGCATGTTGGTGTCCTCGCCGCGAGCGCCCTCCTTGCCGTGGATGCATTCCTCGATGTAGCGCTTGGTCGGCTCGTTCCAGTGACGCTGGTTCGACGAGTTGATGGCGAATTCCCGGGTCCTCTCCGGGATCTTCATCGACCGGTCGGTGAGGATGAAGGTGCCGCGACGACGGTCGAGGGTGAACATCTGGGTGCCTTCGCCCAAGGTCATCACCAGCGTCGTCTGCGGTCCGTAGAGAATGTAGCCGGCGGCGAGCTGGTCGCGCCCCTTCTGCAGGAAGGCGTCGTGGGTGGAGGCGTCGACGTGGTCGGGGGCCGGCAGGATCGAGAAGATGGTGCCGATCGAGACGTTGGTGTCGATGTTGGACGAGCCGTCGAGGGGATCGACGGCGACGAGCAGCGAGCCATCGTCGTAGATGGGAACCGGGTGGTCGAGTTCCTCCGAGGCGATCGCCGCCACCGGCGCGTGCTTGCAGGCCGCGACCAGCAATTCGTTGGAATGCAGGTCGAGGAATTTCTGCACCTCGCCCTGGACGTTCTCGGAGGTCGCGGCGGCGAGTTCGCCGGCGAGCGGGCCATCGGAGACCAGCGCGGCGATGTCACGGCCGGCGTCCGCCAACGCGTTGACGGTCGCGGCGATGTCGCGCCGCATCCGGTCGCGGCCCGCCCACTTTTCCAGGAAGGCCCACAAGCTTTCGTTCTTCATCGGACATGTCCCCGTATCGTCTGTCGATTTCTTCCGTCGAGCCGGGGGGCGAGGTCGGCGCGACGGCGGCGCTGCGGCGCACTCACTTCAATTGCCTCGAAACCCCGGCCGCCGCAACCGGTCCATCTCGACAATTCGTCGGTATTCGCCGAAGAAGACGACCGACAGGTGAACATACGGAACGTGCGATCCCGTAGAGTCGCAGTCGACCCGCCCACTCTTGGCGCAAGAAATGCCGGACGAGCCATGAATCCCAACGAGACGACACCCTCCGCGGCGGCGCACGGCGAGGAGAAACTCGCCCCTCACCTGCGCAGGAAACGGCTCGGCGCCAAGCCGCTGGTGCACGAGACTTCGGTGGTGCGCGACAGCCGCTTCGGCAAATTCTGCAAGGTCGGCGCGCGCACGACGGTGATCGAGAGCGTCTTCGGAGACTATTCCTACGCGGTCAACGACTGCGAGATCGTCTATTCCGACATCGGCCGCTTCGTCTCGATCGGAGCACTGGTGGGTCTGAACCCGGCCAACCATCCGATGGAGCGGGCGGCGCAGGCGCATTTCACCTACCGCTCCTGGCAGTATTTCGAGGAACTCGCCGACGAGGTCGAGGAATTCGAGAAGCGCCGGGCGCAACGCGTCGTCATCGGCCACGACGTGTGGATCGGGCGGGCGGCGATCGTGCTGCCGGGCCGATCGATCGGCAACGGCGCGATCGTCGGCGCCGGGGCGGTGGTGACGAAGGATGTCGCGCCCTACACGATCGTCGCCGGCAATCCGGCGAAGATCATCCGCCGCCGCTTCGCCGAACCGATCGCCGAGCGGCTCGACCGGCTCGCCTGGTGGAACTGGTCGCACCGCGACCTGCGCCGCGCCGTACCGGACTTCCGATCGCTTTCGGTGGAGGCCTTCCTCGACCGCTGGGAGGGCGCGGTGGAAGGGTGAGGCTTCGACGCCGGCGGGCGGGGGCGGCGCTGCGGGGAGCGGCGCGGAGTTCTCCCCGCCGCCCGGCACGGGCCCATGATCGTCGGACGAACTCCCTCATCCGGACCCCGACGATGACTTTCACCATCCGCAACCACCGCCTCTGGCGCGACGGGCGTCACGTCGAAACCCTCCCCTCGCCCAATACGGGCGGCGCCTTCGCCGAGACGCCGCGTTTCCTCGTCGTCCATTTCACGGCGGGCGCGAGCGCGCGATCCTCGGCCGAGTGGTTCCGTTCGCCCGACAATCGCTCCTCGTCGGCGCATCTGGTGATCGACCGCGACGGTACGCCGATCCAGTGCGTCGCCCTCGACACCGTCGCCTGGCACGCCGGCCGATCGCAGTGGAAGGGCGTCGCCGGGCTCAACTCCCGTTCGATCGGCCTCGAGCTGGCGAACTGGGGGGCGCTCACCCGGCGCGGCGGCGGCTGGACGACGCCGAGCGGCGTCGCCGTCGCCGATCCGGTTCTGGCCATCCACCGCGACGGCAACCCCGACGGATCGCGTACGCCGATCGGCTGGGAGCCCTATCCGGCGGCGCAGATCGAAGCGACGACCGAGATCGCCCGCCGGTTGGTCGCCGCCTACGGCATCACAGAGATCCTCGGTCACGACGACATCGCCCCGACCCGCAAATGCGACCCCGGCCCGGCCTTCGACATGGCGCGGTTCCGCGCCGCGGTGCTGGGGGCGGCCCGGCGGGAGGACGGCGATCCGGCGCTCGTCGTGACACCGGCGGACGGCCTCAACCTGCGGAGCGGACCGGGCACCGGCTGGTCGGTGGTCGAATTGTTGACGCTGGGGACGCGGGTGATCCCGCACGAGCGCGACGGTCGTTGGTTGTCGGTCGGAGTGCTCGGCGCCGACGGCGCTCCGCGCCGCACCGGCTGGGTGCACGAGGCCTATCTGGCCTGAACCGACCGCGGGCGCGGCGGCGTCCGACCAATCGACGCCTTGGCGATCTTCCGGAAGAGGTCTAGAACGCGGCCATCGTCGCGGCATCGCGCCGCAGGCCCGCGCAGTCCGCTGCGCTCCCCGGGAGATCGCTCCGATGACCACCGAGACGCCCGCGTTCCAGTATTCCGAGATGTTCCCGCTCGCCAAGGACACGACCCCCTGGCGCAGGCTGACCTCCGAGCACGTGCGCGTCGAGAGCTTCCTCGGCGAGGAGATGCTGGTGGTCGAACCCGACGCGCTCAAGCTGCTGTCGGAAGCGGCGATGGGCGAGATCAACCATTTCCTGCGCCCCGGGCATCTCGCCCAGCTCGCCAAGATCCTGAAGGATCCGGAGGCGACCGAGAACGACAAGTTCGTCGCGCTCGATCTCCTGAAGAACGCCTCGATCTCGGCCGGCGGTGTCCTGCCGATGTGTCAGGACACCGGCACGGCCATCGTCAGCGCCAAGAAGGGCCGCCGCGTCTTCACCAGGGGCGGTGACGAGCAGGCGCTGGCCGAGGGCGTCCGCGACGCCTACCTGCGCCGCAATCTGCGCTATTCGCAGTTGGCGCCGATCTCGATGTTCGAGGAGAAGAACACCCGCAACAACCTGCCGGCGCAGATCGACATCGCGCAGGAGGGCGAGGACGCCTACAAGTTCCTGTTCATGGCCAAGGGCGGCGGGTCGGCCAACAAGACCTACCTCTTCCAGCAGACGCCCTCGATGCTGACCGAGGACCGGATGCTCGCCTTCATCGCCGAGAAGATCCTCACCCTCGGCACCGCCGCCTGCCCGCCCTACCACCTCGCCATCGTCATCGGCGGCACCTCGGCCGAGCTGAACCTCAAGACGGTCAAGCTCGCCTCGGCGCGCTACCTCGACGGCCTGCCGACCGCCGGTTCGGAAACCGGCCACGCCTTCCGCGACCTCGACATGGAGGAGAAGGTGCTGAAGCTGACGCAGGCCTCGGGCGTCGGCGCGCAGTTCGGCGGCAAGTACTTCTGCCACGACGTCCGCGTCATCCGCCTGCCGCGTCACGGCGCCTCGCTGCCGATCGGCATGGGCGTCTCCTGCTCGGCCGACCGCCAGTGCCTCGGCAAGATCACCAAGGACGGCGTCTTCATCGAGCAACTCGAGCACGATCCGGCGCAGTACCTGCCCGAGATCACCGACGAGCATCTCGACGACGGCGTGGTCAAGATCGACCTGAACCGGCCGATGGCCGAGGTGCTCGGCGAACTGACCAGGTATCCGATCAAGACCCGCCTGTCGCTGACCGGCCCGCTGATCGTCGCCCGCGACCTCGCCCATGCCAAGATCCGCGAACGGCTGGAGAAGGGCGAGGGCATGCCGGAGTATTTCAAGAACCATCCGATCTACTACGCCGGCCCGGCCAAGACGCCGGAAGGCATGCCTTCGGGCTCCTTCGGGCCGACCACCGCTGGGCGGATGGACTCCTACGTCGATCAGTTCCAGTCCTTCGGCGGGTCGATGGTGATGCTCGCCAAGGGCAACCGCTCGGCGGCGGTGCGCGACGCCTGCAAGAGGCACGGCGGCTTCTACCTCGGCTCGATCGGCGGCCCGGCGGCGCGCCTCGCCCAGGACTGCATCAAGAAGGTGGAGTGCGTCGAGTACCCCGAACTCGGCATGGAAGCGATCTGGCGCATCGACGTGGTCGACTTCCCCGCCTTCATCGTCTGCGACGACAAGGGCAACGACTTCTTCAAGGAACTGAACCTCGGCTGAGGTGGGGATCGCCGCTCGCCGCGCCCTCCGCCTTCCCGTGTCGGCGAGAGCCTATACGGCGGACGAAGCGAGAGCCCCGCGTCGATCGCTCGGAGCGGGGCTTTCCATTCACGATCGAAGGTTCGATCACGCCCGGGCGCGACGGCCGCCGTGTTGAGTGATCATGGCGCGGGCCTCTTCGACGTCGACGCGGCCATAGTGCTCGCGTTCGAAGCGAGCCTGACCGGCCGAGAACTTCAGGCGTCGCTGCCGCAACTCGATGATGCGGTTGTAGGCCGCCTCGCCGATGTCGAGGCCGCGAGCGACGGTGGCGATGCCGACGCTGTCGGCACGCACCAGGACGCGCAGGATCTGGCTCTCGTCGATGCGGGAGACCTCGCCGAGGAGGCAGGCGAGATCGGCGTGATGATCGGAGTCGGCGAGCTCGCTCACCGCCGCGTCGAGTGTCGTCTCTCCGGCACGGATGCGGGAGACGAAACGGGCGACGTCGGGGCGTTCATCGAGGCGCGCCTTGGCCGGCGGGGGAGCGGCCTCCGCCGCCGCCGGAACCTCGATGACCTTCGGGCCGCCGGCGGCACCGCTGCGGGCAGCGGCGACGGCGGTCTCGTGACAGGTGCGGGACTTCTCTACGATGCGCCTCAGGGTGTCGCGCATGCAGCGCGCCAGGACGTCGGCGAGATCTGGCCGTTCGATGAGGATGCGGAACAGTTCCTCGTCGCGCTCGGCGCGATGCTGCATCTCGCGGACGGCCTCGATGGTGAACTCGGCCCCCTGATTGGCACCCAGCCGATGCAGAACCGCATCGGATCCGTTGCGAACCAGCACTTCCGTCACCGCGCCGGACAGGCTGACGCGCGCGGCGATCGCCAACCGGTGTTCGTCGCCCTTGGTCTCGGCGAGCGCGATGAGGTCGAGATCGGTGAGGTCGACGGAGCGCTGCAGCACCGGTTCGGCGACGCGGATCTCGTCCTCCGCGAGGATGAGGATGACATCGTGCGGCACGTGACGGCTGCCGGCGGCGACTTCGGCGAATTCCCGGCGGTCGCTGGCGGCGGCGGTCGAGAGAATGGCGCGGACGATGTCGAAGAAGATCTCGAGCTCGGTCTCGTCAGCATCGCGTTCGACGAGAATCAGGCGCGTCAGATCGCCGAGCAGGCGTCCGCGGCCGGCGGTGCTCGTATCGCGTGCAAGCAGGTCGAGATGAGCGGAGTTCAATGCCATCTACGTCCCTCGGGGCCGTTCCGGGGTGGGACTCGGAGCGGTGTCTCGGCGTTGATCTTCGGCGATCTTCATTAGGTATTGTTTAATGCGCACATCGACATTCGCGCGGCATCACCGGATTTCCGCGCAGCGGCCGCGGCGGGCGTTGCAGTGGGAACACAGGGTCGGGAAAATCACGCAAGGACACCCGATCCGCGCGACGCCCGACACTCGTGGCGCTTGTTCCACTCCCATCGGGCGGCCATTATGACGGGGAGATCCGGCGTGGCGTCGTCACGCGGGACATGTTGTCGTTTCAAAATGCAAAAATCGACGAGGACCTCATGAGCAGGACCATGCTTGTGGCGGCGGCGGTGGCGGTCGGGATGACCGCTTTCCCGATGCAGGCCGACGCGGAATACAATCCGGGAGTTCAGGTTCGCTACGATGCGATGGGCAACCTCGTCGAGGGCCCCGGTGCCAACGGCTATTCGTCGGGCGGCCCGTCTTACACGCCGATCGCGCGTGAGGTCGTCGGTTTCTCCGGCAACTACGGCAAGGGCACCATCGTGGTGAACACCGCCGAGCGCCGCCTCTATCTTGTGCTCGGCGACGGCAAGGCGCTGAGGTACGGCATCGGCGTCGGACGCCCGGGTTTCGCTTGGGCCGGCGCCCATTCGGTGACCCGCAAGGCCGAATGGCCGGGCTGGACCCCGCCGCCGCAGATGCGCCGCCGCCAGCCGCACCTCCCTGCCTACATGCCGGGCGGCCCGGAAAATCCGCTCGGCGCCCGCGCCATGTACATCGGCTCGACCTTCTACCGCATCCACGGCTCCAACGAGCCCTGGACCATCGGTCAGGCGGTGTCGTCGGGCTGCTTCCGCATGACCAACGACGACGTCACCGACCTCTACGAGCGCGTCAAGGTGGGCGCCCGGGTCGTGGTGGTCAACTGACCGGGTGACCGGACGCGCCATCGAAGAAGGCCGGAGGGCGACCTCCGGCCTTCTTCGTTTCCGGCCGGCGCATCGCCTTCACTTCTCGCGCTTCAGCCCTTTGGCGGCGAGTTCTTCGAGATGGCGCGCCCAGAGCGCGTCGTGATCGCGGCCGAGTTCGGCGAAGTGGCTCCAGGTGTAGATGCCGGTGTCGTGGAGATCGTCGAACTTCAGGCGGACGGCGTAGTTGCCGACCGGCTCGACGCCGATGATCTCGACGTCCCGCTTGCCGCCGACCGTCCGACGTTCCGCCGGCGAATGCCCCTGAACTTCGGCCGAGGGACTCATGACGCGGAGAAATTCGGCGGTGAGTTCGTGACGCTCGCCCCCTTCGAAAGAGACGATCAGGGTCCGCCGATCCTTGGTCAGACGGATCTCGGTCGGGCGAACAGTTTCGGTGGTCATCGCGGCGTCTCTCCTCGCGTCCTCGGGGTCCGTGGGACATAGGTCGGGGGGCGGGATCGCGCAAGTCTCGGACCCCGCCGGTTGACGACGGCGTCCCGCGACATATGGTTCACCGCATGCGCGATCCCGCGTCGCGACGGCTGGAGCGAGAAGATGGCATTCGTGGTCGGGGAAGACGGACGGTCGCGACTGGTCGATCCCTACGGGCGGGGGATCAGCTACCTGCGCGTCTCGGTCACCGATCGCTGCGACTTCCGCTGCCACTATTGCATGTCGGAGGACATGACCTTCCTGCCCAAGAAGGACGTGCTGAGCCTCGAGGAACTCGACCGGCTGTGTTCCGCCTTCGTGCGGCTCGGCACCCGCAAGATCCGGCTGACCGGCGGCGAGCCGTTGGTGCGCAAGGGCGTGATGACGCTCATCGCCTCGCTCGCCCGCCATCTCGGCGACGGGCTCGACGAGCTGACGCTGACAACCAACGGCTCGCAACTGGCGAAACACGCTCGCCAACTCGCCGAGATCGGCATCCGCCGCCTCAACGTCTCGCTCGACACGCTCGACGCCGAGAAATTCCGCCGCATCACCCGATGGGGCGAGATCGCACCGGTGTTGGCCGGCATCGACGCGGCGCTGGAGGCGGGGCTCGCGGTGAAGCTCAACACGGTGGCGGTCAAGGATTTCAACGAGAGCGAGATCGAACACCTCATGCGCTTCGCCCACGAGCGGGGCATGGACATGACGTTGATCGAGACCATGCCGCTCGGCGAGATCGGCGGTGACCGCGTCGATCAGTATCTGCCGCTCGACCGCGTCCGCGCCGACCTGGAAGCCCGCTTCACGCTGAGCGACGTCGACCACCGCTCCGGCGGGCCGGCACGCTACGTGCGGGTGGCGGAGACCGGTGGGCGGCTCGGGTTCATCACGCCGATGAGCCACAATTTCTGCGAAAGTTGCAATCGCGTCCGTCTCACCTGCACCGGCACGCTCTACATGTGCCTCGGCCAGAACGATGCCGCCGACCTGCGCCGGGTGCTGCGCGAGAGCGAGGACGACCGCGCCGTCGAGACGGCGATCGAGGCGGCGATCGACCGCAAGCCCCGGGGCCACGACTTCGTCATCGAGCGGTCCGGCACCGGGCCTTCGATCCTGCGCCACATGAGCACCACCGGCGGCTGAAGCGAGCCCGGCGTCCGGCGCACGGCCGGGTCGCGCAGCCGTGAATGGTCGCGGGCCGGTCGATCGTCTATGCGGGATCAATCGTTTCGCATCCTCCTCCCATTCGGATTCGACATGGCTCCGCCCCGGGACAATTCGCGTGGCATCGTCGCGATGAACCTCGCGATGTTCTGCTTCATCAGCTCCGACACGCTGGTGAAGTACGTCACCCGTTCGCTGCCGCTCGGCGAGGCGATCTTCCTGCGCGGCGCGATCGCGACCTTGCTGGTCGCGATGGTCGTCGCTCGCGATGGCTCGTGGCGCGACTGGCGGACGATGGTCGAGCCGCGAATGGGGCTGCGCCTCGTCGGGGAGATCGGCGCGACACTGTTCTATCTCCTCGCCCTCGTCCACATGCCGATCGCCAACGTGACGGCGGTGTTCCAGGCCACCCCGCTGGCGATGACGGCGAGCGCGGCGCTCTTCCTCGGCGAGAAGGTGGGGCCGCGCCGGTGGGCGGCGATCGCCGTCGGGCTCGTCGGCGTGATGATCATCGTGCGCCCCGGCCTCGAGGGGTTCGACGTCTGGTCGCTCGCGGTGCTGACCTCGGTCGCCTTCGTCGCGCTGCGCGACATCGCCACCGCCCGACTGCCCGCGGACGCGCCTTCCTCGCTCGTCACCTTCACCACGGCGGCGGCCGTGACCCTGCTCGGCCTCGTGATGCGGCCGTTCGAACATCTGGTCGGCGGCAACGTCGAATGGATCGTGCCGGACCCTTTCGTCGCCGGCCTCGTCGCCGTCAATGCGGTGGCCATGCTCGGCGGCTACGTCTTCCTCCTCTTCGCCACGCGGCTGGCCGAGACTTCGGCGATCGCTCCGTTCCGCTACACCCTGCTGGTGTGGTCGTTCCTCGCCGGCATCGTCGTCTTCGGCCAATACCCGGACACGCCGACCCTGGTCGGCGCGACGATCGTGGTGGCGACCGGCCTCTATTCCTTCCATCGCGAGCGCGCCGCGCGGATGCGACGCGGCACCTGACGAAAGACGATCGATCGGGATTTCCCCCCTTGAAGTCCGGCGCCCGGCTCACGACCTCTGCACCGAGACCCGGCCGCCCGGCCGCCTCGAGAAAACCGTCACCGGGCCCCTCTGGCGAGAGACGTCGGCGCTCTCGTGATGTCGGTGACGCCGTGGACCTGCCGACCCTACTCTCGAGACGACCATGACGGACCTCGATCGCAGGCGCGCCCGGACGCTTCGGCGCGCCGGCCGGATTCGGCGGGATGGCGAGCACGGCGGGATCCGGGAGGGCGGGCGATGAGAGCGCCCGGGACCCAGCGCGGCGCCCTCGGCTACTTCAAATGGGCGTTCATCGTCACCGCGGCGGGTCTGGCGCTCGGGGCACTGCTCGGATGGCGGACGACCGGAACGGTCGGCGGCACCGCCACGGTGTTCTTCGTATGCGCCGTGCTGGCGGTGCTCGAGATCTCGCTCTCTTTCGACAACGCCATCGTCAACGCCAACAAGCTGAAGGAGATGACGCCGGTCTGGCGTCACCGTTTCCTCACCTGGGGCATCGTCATCGCCGTCTTCGGCATGCGCATCGTCTTTCCGCTGGCGATCGTCGCCATGGCGGCGCGGATCGGGCCGATCGAGGCGTTGGAGCTCGCCGCGACCCGGCCCGACGAATACGCCCGCATCATGCTCGACGCGCATCTGCCGATCGCCGCCTTCGGCGGCACCTTCCTGATGATGGTCGGCCTCACCTACTTCTTCGATCGCGACAAGAAGATCCACTGGATCGCCTTGCCGGAACGGCTGATGGCACGGTCGGCGACGATCAAGGGCATCGAGATCGCGGTGGTGCTCGGTCTGATGCTGGGCTTCTCGGCCCTGCTCGACGAGAAGGACGCCGTCACCTTCGTCTACGCGGCGATCTACGGGCTCCTCACCTTCCTCGCGGTGGAGGTGATCGGCGCCCTTCTGGACGCTTCGCAGGAGACCCTGAGCCAAGCGGCGCGCGGCGGGGTCGGCGCATTCCTCTACCTCGAGGTGCTCGACGCCAGCTTCTCCTTCGACGGCGTGATCGGCGCCTTCGCGCTCACCCAGAACCTCTTCGTCATCGCCATCGGCCTCGGCATCGGCGCCATGTACGTCCGCTCGATGACCATCATGCTGGTCGACAAGGGTGCGCTCACCGCCTACCGCTACCTCGAGCACGGTGCCTTCTACGCCATCGTCATCCTCTCGGTGATCATGTACGCACAGACGCTCGTCCACATTCCGGAAGTGATCACCGGCCTCGGCGGGGCGACGCTGATCGGCATCTCGTGGTGGTCGTCGATCCGCTTCAACCACGAAGAGGCACGCCGCAACGGCGGTTGACGGGGCGCGCTCCGCGGCCCGGTCCGGGCTCCACGCGAGCGCCGCGGTCGGCTCCGCGAGACGAGCAACGCCCTCGCTTCACCGCGGTTTCCGCGATTCGTTCGCGATGCGTACGGTCCCGTTCGGAGCGTGCGCGATCACCGTTTCCGGCCGCTCCTCGGCTAGGACTTTCGTCTCCGGCTTGCTATAGGTGACCCATCACGTCCGACCCGACCGGGAGAGCGGGTGGGACGCCGCCCGAGATCGGGTGCTCGACACCTACTGGATAAATTTTCTGACCAGTCTATAAATCCGGTCAGAAGAAAGCTCGTGTTTGGGAGGATGCCAGCTTGAACGCCCTCATCGCCATCTCGCGATCGGTGGATGCGGTCACCGTGCGGCTCGGGCGGATCGTCGCTTGGCTGCTGGTCGCCGCGATCCTGATCTCGACCGTCAACGCCGTCATCCGCAAGGTCTTCGACATGTCGTCGAACGCTTGGCTCGAGGCCCAGTGGATGTTGTTCGGCGCGGTGTTCCTTCTGTGCGCCTCTTGGACGCTGCAGGCCAACGAGCACATCCGCATCGACATCGTGAACACCACGCTGTCGAAGAAGACGCGCAACGTCATCGAACTCGTCGGTCACGTGTTCTTTCTGATGCCGATGGCGGCGGTGATGGTGTGGACGGCGCTGCCCTTCGCTCTCGCCTCCTACAATGCGAACGAGCAGTCGTTCTCGGCCGGCGGTCTGCCGCAGTGGCCGGCGAAGTTCCTCGTCCTCGCCGGGTTCGTCGTTCTCTTCGTCCAGGCACTCTCTGAACTCGTCAAGCGCATCGCGGTGATGCGGGGCCTTATCGAGGACGCCCACGCCGCCGGTGGTCATCACGCCGCGGCGGAAGCGGAAGCCGAACGTCTGCTCGCTCTGGCCGAAGCCGAACGGGTCGCCGCCGACAAGGCGAAGTCCGCCTCCTGACGATTTCGCACGGTCGACCCCCCTCGACGAGGGCGCGGGTCGGCATCGCCCCTCCTGCTCGGAACGACCTCATGGCCGCGTTCATCGCCCACAACATCGCCCCGATCATGTTCGCATCGTTGGTGGTGTTCCTGCTCCTCGGTTATCCGGTGGCCTTCTCGCTCGCCGGATGCGGATTGTTCTTCTTCGTCATCGGCGTGGAACTGGCGCCCTATTCCAGCGGCAACATCAATCTCGACTGGGTGCTCCTGCAGACGCTGCCGGAACGCATCTACGGCGTGATGAACAACGACGTGCTGCTGGCGATTCCGTTCTTCACCTTCATGGGGTTGGTGTTGGAACGGTCGGGCATGGCGGAGGACCTGCTCGACACCATCGGGCAGTTGTTCGGCGGCATCCGCGGCGGGCTCGCCTATGCGGTGATCTTCGTCGGCGCGCTGCTCGCCGCGACCACCGGCGTGGTCGCGGCTTCGGTCATCTCGATGGGCCTGATCTCGCTGCCGATCATGCTGCGCTACGGCTACGACCGGCGCGTCGCCTCGGGCGTCATCGCGGCGTCGGGCACGCTCGCCCAGATCATCCCGCCGTCGCTGGTGCTGATCATCATGGCCGACCAGCTCGGCGCCGACGTCGGCGCCATGTACGAGGGCGCCTTCGTGCCCGGCATCGTGCTCGCCTCGCTCTATGCCGGCTACGTCTTCCTCGTCACGGTCATCTTCCCCAAGGCGGCGCCGGGCCTGCCGCCGGAGGCGATCGGCTTCAAGGAGACCAATCCGGTCGCCGCCTCGCGGCTCGCCCGCATCAACGCCGGGCTACTGATGGCCGGCCTCGCCACCGCCGCGGTCGGCTTCCTGCCGAGCCTCAAACACGCCGTCACCGACGCGTTGGGGACCGGTTCTTTCTCGCAGATCTTCTTCGCGGTGTTCATGATCCTCGTGGCGATCGCTGCGATCGGCTTCCTGGTCAAGCTCGTGCGCGTGTTCATGAGCGGCGACGAGAACCGCGGCATTCTCTCCCTCACCTTCCTAGTGGTGGTCTCCGGCGTCTTCGGTTGGTGGGTGATGAGCCGCACCCAGATCAAGGGCGGCGCCGACTTCGTCATCTTGGCCATGTCGGTCGGCGTCAGCTTCTCGTTCGTCGTCGCTTGCGTGAACTGGCTGACCGACCGCTTCCTCGGCATCCGCTTCCTGTCGAAGATCGCCCAGCAGGTGACCTTCGTCATGGTGCCGCCGCTGGCGCTGATCTTCCTGGTGCTGGGCACCATCTTCATCGGCGTGGCGACGCCGACCGAAGGCGGCGCCATGGGCGCCTCGGGCGCCATGCTGCTGGCGTGGATGAAGCGGTCGATCGACAACGACCCGAGCCGCTTCAACTTCACCATCGTGCGGCAGGCGACCGAATCGACCGCCAAGCTCTCCGCCTTCGTGCTGTTCATCCTGGTCGGTGCGCGCGTCTTCTCGCTCACCTTCTATGGCGTCAATGGTCACGTCTGGGTCGAGGAGATCCTGTCGTCGCTGCCGGGCGGCCTCTACGGCTTCCTGATCATCGTCAACATCGCGGTGTTCCTGCTCGCCTTCTTCCTCGACTTCTTCGAACTGGCGTTCATCGTCATCCCGCTCCTGAAGCCGGCGGTGGAGAAGATCTTCACCACCGATCCGACGGCGCTGGCCATCGCGGCGCAGTTCAACCTGACCACGCCGGAGGACATCGCCAAGACGATGATCATCTGGTTCGGTGTGATGATGGGCGTCAACATGCAGACGTCGTTCATGCATCCGCCCTTCGGCTTCGCCCTGTTCTTCCTGCGCTCGGTCGCCCCGCGCAATCCCTACAAAGACCGAGTGACGGGCAAGACCATGGCACCGGTGAAGACCAGCGAAATCTACTGGGGCGCGGTGCCGTTCGTCGTCATTCAGCTGGTCATGGTGACACTGGTGATGTACACGCCCGGCATGGTCATCCACGCCAAGGAAGCCGTGAGTGCCGCCGACAAGCAGAAGGCGCTGCAGCAGCTCGACAACATCCCGCAGATCGACATACCCGGATTCGATCTGGGAGGACCGCCGAAGTTCTGACGCGGGCCGTCGCCGCTGCGACCGGACGAGGGGGGCTTCGGCCCCCCTTCTTCATGCGCGCTTTCCTCCGCGCCGCACCGTCCGCGGCCGACCGAACCGCGACGGAGTCGGAATCGGCCGGGGCGGACATCGGGGGACCGCGTCCCATCGCTCCGAAAAGACCGAAAGGCCCGGGGATCACTCCCCGGGCCTTTCGTCATTTCGTTCGTTCGATCGATGATCAGCCCTTGGAGCGGGCGCGGATCATGTAGGCGTCGTAGCCGAACTCGGCGATCTGCCACCACAGGTACTGGTCGCCGCGGAAGGCCATCATCGCATCGTGGACCTTCTTGAACTCGGCGTTGTCCTTGGAGATCTCGGCATAGAGCTCGACCGAGGCCTTGTAGGCCGCGTCCATCACTTCCGCCGGGTAGGGATGGAGCTGGGCGCCGGCCTGGACGAGGCGCTTCAGCGCCGCCGGGTTGCGGGCGTCGTACTTGGCCTGCATGTCGCCGTTGGCCATGGCCGCGGCCGAAGTCAGGATCGCCTGATAGGACTTCGGCAGTTCGGCCCACTTGGCCTTGTTGATGAAGAAGTGCAGCGCGGCGCCGCCTTCCCACCAGCCGGGATAGTAGTAGTGCGGCGCGACCTTGTAGAAGCCGAGCTTCTCGTCGTCGAAGGGGCCGACCCATTCGGCGGCGTCGATGGTGCCCTTCTCCAGCGCCGGGTAGATGTCGCCGCCGGCGATCTGCTGCGGCACGGCGCCGAGCTTGGTCAGGACGCGGCCGGCGAGACCGCCGATGCGCATCTTGAGGCCGGACATGTCGGCGACGGTCTTGATCTCCTTACGGAGCCAGCCGCCCATCTGAGTGCCGGTATTGCCGCCGGGGAGCGAGTAGATGTTGTGCTTGGCGAAGAACTCGTTGAGGATGTCCATGCCACCGCCATGGTAGAACCAAGCGTTCTGCTGGCGGGAGTTGAGGCCGAACGGGACCGCCGTGGCGAAGGCGAAGGTCGGGTCCTTGCCGACGTAGTAGTAGGGAGCGGTGTGGCACATCTCGAGGGTGCCGTTGGTCACCGCGTCGGCGGCCTGCAGGCCGGGGACCAGTTCGCCGGCGGCGAAGACCTGGATCTGGAAGTTGCCGTCGGTGGCCTCGGAGACCGCCTTGGCCATCACTTCGGACGCGCCGTAGATGGTGTCGAGCGACTTGGGGAAGCTCGAGGTGAGGCGCCAGTTGATCTTCGGGGCGCTTTGAGCGATCGCCGGCGCGGCGAGCGCAGTGGTCGCGGCGGCGGCTACGGTGCCCGCCGAGGCGGTCTTCAGAAATTTGCGACGTTCCATATTCGCGTTCTCCTCCCAGAGAAACCGGTCGCGGCGGCGGCGAACGCCTCCGCGATTTCCGCATCGGCGGACGGGGCTTCCTCCCGGAGCGTCCATCCTGCCGTCTCGATCGGTCGAGCGTCGGGGTGCGAACCCCTCCGTCTGCGACGGATGGCGCATCTAAGCCGATTTCGAGAGGATGCGCCAGTCACCTCGTGCGGCGGAAAACCCTTCCCGCACAAGGATGTTTCGGCGTTGGGAGAGAGATGCGGACGGCGGAGCCAAACTCGCTCCGCCGTCTTTGCACATCCGATCAAACGATCGAATCGGCCGGCATCAGCCGCGCGAACGGGCGCGGATCATGAAGGCGTCGAAGCCGAACTCCGCGATCTGCCACCACAGATACTCGTCGCTGCGGAAGCTCACGACCGCGTCGTGGATCTTCTTGAACCACTCGTTCTCCTTGGAGATATCGGCGTAGAGTTCGGTCGCAGCCTTGAAGGAGGCGTCCATCACCTCGGCCGGGAACGGATGGAGCTGGGCGCCGGCCTGGACGAGGCGCTTCAACGCCGCCGGGTTGCGGGCGTCGTACTTGGCCTGCATGTCGACGTTGACCATGGCCGCGGTCGAGGTCAGGATCGCCTGGTAGTTCTTCGGCAGTTCGGCCCACTTCTGCTTGTTGATGAAGAAGTGCAGCGCGGCGCCGCCTTCCCACCAGCCCGGATAGTAGTAGTGCGGCGCGACCTTGTAGAAGCCGAGCTTCTCGTCGTCGTAGGGGCCGACCCATTCGGCGGCGTCGATGGTGCCCTTCTCCAGCGCCGGGTAGATGTCGCCGCCGGCGACCACCTGCGGCACCACGCCGAGTTTGGCCATGACGCGGCCGGCGAGACCGGCAATGCGCATCTTGAGGCCGTTGAGGTCGGCGACGGTCTTGATCTCCTTGCGGAACCAGCCACCCATCTGGGTGCCGGTGTTGCCGGCCGGGAAGGCGACGTAGTTGTACTTGTCGTAGAACTGGTTGAGCAGTTCATTGCCGCCGCCGTGATAGAACCACGCGTTGAGCTGGCGAGCGTTCAGGCCGAAGGGCGCGGCGGTGCCGAAGGCGAAGGCCGGGTCCTTGCCGACATAGTAGTACGAGCAGGTGTGGCACATCTCGAGGGTGCCGTTGGTCACCGCGTCGGCCGCCTGAAGACCGGGAACCAGCTCGCCGGCGGCGAAGACCTGGATCTGGAAATTGCCGTCGGTGGCCTCGGCGACCGCCTTGGACAGCGTTTCGGCGCCGCCGAAGATGGTGTCGAGAGACTTCGGGAAGCTCGAGGTCAGGCGCCAGGCGACCTTCGGCTGGCTCTGGGCGATGGCCGGGGCGGCGAGCGTGGAAGCGGCCGCGACGCCGACGGCGCCCACGGTCGAATTCTTCAAGAATTGACGACGCTTCATGCGAATCTCTCCCTGACTTGGTCGCATCCGGCCGGTGTCGGTTCCCGACCGGGCGTGGTGACCATATCGGGGATCCCGGGAACGGCGAACGGCGCAACACGCACCGAGCTCGCATGGGAGGAATGCAAAATTCGCGCACCTCCCCTGGGGAGCTCTCACATCGGCGTATGGCCGGCACCGTTTCGGCGAGTCGAGGTCAGCGTTCCAACCGGGCGATCAGGCTCGACGTGTCCCAGCGCGCGCCACCCATCTTCTGGACTTCGGAATAGAACTGGTCGACCAGAGCGGTCACCGGCAGGTTCGCGCCGTTGCGGCGCGCCTCGCCGAGCACGATGCCGAGGTCCTTGCGCATCCAGTCGACGGCGAAGCCGAAGTCGAACTTGCCCTCGTCCATGGTCTTCCAGCGGTTCTCCATCTGCCAGGACTGAGCGGCGCCCTTGGAGATGGTGGCGATCAGCTTCTCCACGTCGAGACCGGCGCGGTGAGCGAAGTGGATGCCCTCGGCGAGCCCTTGGACGAGGCCGGCGATGCAGATCTGGTTGACCATCTTGGCGAGCTGGCCGGAGCCGGCCGGGCCCATCAGGTTGCAGGCGCGGGCGAAGGCGGCGATCACCGGCGCGGCGCGGGCGAAGGCGGCCTCGTCGCCGCCGACCATCACCGTGAGCACGCCGTTCTCGGCGCCGGCCTGACCGCCGGAGACCGGCGCATCGAGGAAGGCGAAGCCGCGGGCCGTCGCCGCCGCGTCGAGTTCGCGCGCGACGTCGGCGGAAGCGGTGGTGTGGTCGACGAAGATCGACCCGGGCGCCATCGCGGCGAAGGCGCCACCTTCGCCGAGCGTCACATGGCGCAGGTCTTCGTCGTTGCCGACGCAGGCGAAGACGATGTCGCAGCCCTTCGCGGCCTCCGCCGGCGTCGGCGCGGCCCGCCCGCCGTGGGCGGCGACCCAAGCCTCGGCCTTGGCGGCGGTGCGATTGTAGACGGTCACGTCGTGACCGCCTCGGGTCGCCAGATGGCGGGCCATCGGAAAGCCCATCACGCCCAGACCGATGAATGCGACCTTGGCCATGTTCGTCTCCTCGTCTCGTTCTCGTGTCGTAGGGTGCGATCAACGGATCGCGAAGGGGAACCAGCGGCCGGCGATCCGCTCCAGCGAGCCGTCGCGGTCGAGTTCGGCGAGCGCCTGATCGACCGACCGGCCGAGATCGGCGTCCTCACGACGGAAGGCGATGCCGGCGCCGGCGCCGAAGTGCCGGGGATTGTCGACCGGCCGGCCGACGAAGCGCAGATGGCGGCCGGCGAAGTCGTGGTCGAGCAGGTCGAAGAGGGTCAGCGCGTCGCCGAAGACGAGGTCGACGTGACCGGCGGCCAGTGCCTCGAGGGCCTCCGGCTCGGTGGCGAAGTTGGAGATCGTCGCGCCGGCCGGGGCGTAGAGGGCGGCGAGGTGGACCGCATGGGCGGTACCGGTGCGCACGCCGATGCGAAGCCCCTTGGCCGAGTGCGGCCCCGGGTCCGACGGCGCGGCCCGGTCGCGGCCGACGAAGCGCGGGGCGATGCGATGGTAGGCGGCGGTGAACTCGACGAGGCGGCGCGCCTCCTCGGTGATCGGCTGGGACGCGACGAGGAGGTCGACGCGGCCGGCGCGCAACGACGGGACGAGAGCGTCCCAGCCGGGCGCGGTGATCTCGCACTCGGCGCCGAGGCGAGCGCAAACGGCGCGCGCCACGTCGACGTCGTAACCGACCGGACGGCCATCGGCATCGATTCGGCTGAAGGGCGGATAGTGGCCGTCGGTGGCGATGCGGATGCGCTTCCACTCCCGCGCCTCGGCGGAACCGAGGGCCGTCGCGACGATGACGAGAAGAGCGAGCGGTCCGAGGCGCATGGGGCTCCGAAGGGGAAGGCGGCCTGAATCGTCCCGGTCGCAGCGGGTGCGCCGGAGCGCTCCCCATAACACGGCGGCGGCCCGGCGTCGCGGCCCTCGCACCTCACTCTCCGACGAGCGGAGAGACCGTGCCACCGGCCCGACGACCGACGTCGCCGATGCGGTCACCGAGGTGTGCACGCGTGTCGGGGTCGAAGACCGCGATCGGGGCGGAGACGGCGAGACTCGCCGCGGAACCGACGGTGCCGGCCGCCCCCATCGCCACCGCGCCGAGGCGATCGGCGAGGCCGACCCGATCCTCCGACACCTTCTGGCCGGCGATCAGGCGGCTGCCGAGCAGGCGCACCACCTCGGGGCTCTCGGCGAATTTTCCGTGGGCCAGTCTGTCGCCGGTCTGCAGTGCCGTCAGGTCGAGGACGGTCACGCCGTCGCCCTCGAGCCGCGACCGGTAGGGCTCCTGCGTCGGGTCGATGGCGCCGAGGCGGTCGACCCCGCCGGCGAGCCGTTTCGACAGGCCGAGGGCCTTGTCGTCGCGCGAGACGAAGAGTGTGACGCGCGGCGTCGCGCCGATGCGCCGGATCTGGCGTTCGAAGACGTCGACGTCGAGGTCGGGCGAGGCGAGAATGACATTGCCGATCTTCTTCGGCACGCCGCCGTGGATGGCCAGACCGCGCAACGCCTCCAGCGCCAGCCACGACCCCATCGAATGGGCCATCACCGTCACCTCGGAGACGTCCGGCGCTTCGCCGGCGGCGCGCAGCAGGTTCTCCAGCGTGTCGCGCGACCAGTTGGTGCTCTCCCGGTCGTAGACGTAGTCGAAGACCGATCCGCGCGACGGCCAGGTGAAGAGCACCGGCGCGAAATCGGTGCCGCTGTCGTGGACGATCTGGGCGAAGCGATAGACCGCCTCCTCGTAGCGGGTGTTGAAGCCGTGGACGAAGAGCAGGACACGGCGCTTGCCGGTGGCGCGGAACCAGGGCCGACCATCGCGGTCGGCGATCGAGTCGTTGTGGACGACGGCGAAGCTCTTCGCCGGGTCGGCGGGCGACGACGTCGGCCACTGGATCTCGCCGACCTGCCGGACGGAGGCGGGCGGGATCGACACGACCACCCGATTCATCGAGGCGTGGTCGCCGCGTTCACCGCCGAAGGGGCGAGCCGGATCGGCGGTGGGATTGCGGGTGGTGACCACCAGCATGTCGACGTTCGAAGTTCCCTCGGCCGAGAGCGTCGTCGGCTCCATCACGCCGTCGGGACGGCCGCCGCAACCGGCGAGCGCGACGGCGAGCGTGATCGCGGCGGCGCGCGCCACGTTCCGTGTCCAGGATGTCGGCGATAGACCGCGCATCATACCGGATTTCCGCCCCCCGGGATTCGTCGCCGGCGGCGGCCCGAGATCCCTCGTCCCGTTTACCGAGACGAGCGACCGGTCACAACCCGGTGGGCGCCGGGCGATGCGGATTTCGTCGCGCCGTGGCGATCCGGGCGCAGGTCTCCGCGAGTTCAGCCCGCGGCCTTCTCGCTGCCCTTCTCCACCACGATGTACTGAAGCGGTAGTGCAGTCGTGTACTTGATCTGCTCCATGCAATCATTTCATGGCTGTTTTCCGCCATTTCCGAAATGCCGATCGGAAATCTTCACCGTGAAATTCACCGTCTCGCCTCTTCCCCAGCCCCCTTTCCGGGTATAGATTCGATACTTGGAAATTCGGGAGGCATCATGACCGACACGACCCGCCCTCAGAAACGACCGATCGGGCGCCCCCGCTCAAATTCGATCGTGTTCAATCTGCGCTTATCCCCCACCCTGCTCGCCGCCGTGGACGCCGCGCGCGACCCGCTCACCGGCGAGACCCGACAAGCGGCGATCCGCCGCCTGCTCGTCGCCGGGCTCGCCTCGACAGGGGAGCCCGCGCCATGACGAGGCCCCATGACGCCGCCCTTGCGGCCGACCTCGCCCGCGACCGGCGCGCCATCCTGCGGCGTGAAGCTCTTCGACAGAGCGCGGTCGACGAGGCGGGCCTTGCGATGGTGCGTGAAGCGATCGACCGCGCCCGTCTCATGGAGTGGCGGGCGAGCGCCGAGGCGATCGAGCACGAGGCCCGAACCCGGCTCGAGGCAGCGCGGACGGCACGCGCGGTCGGACGCCGCAGCCCCGAGGGCTTGGACCTCGCCTACCGTGATGCTCTCGCCCGCGAGGCGCGGCCCGCCATGATCCCCCGCCCGGCGCGGCGTCGTGGTCGCGGCCTCCTCGCCGCCTTTTTCACCGGCCTCGTGGTTGGGCTCTTCGGAGGCTGACCCCTCTCCCCCGCGTCGCCTCCCCGGCTCGGGCGGCGCGGTTCCTCGGCAGGGCCGACCAAAGGCAAGACCATGACGCACACCCTCCTCGTCTCGACCTTCTATGTCGGGCTTCCGATCCTCGCCCTCGCGGCCGTGCTGATACTCTGGACGGCGATCTACGCGCCGCTGCACTACGTCGGCCGCGCCATCCTGCGGCGTCGTCTCGACCGGGCCGCACTCGCCTCCCTCGGCGCCGTGGTCTTCGCCCTCGGTATCGGTGGAGCCCTCGCCGGCTGACCGGACAGGCGCGGCAATCCCCAAGATCAGCGCCGCGCCTCGCCCCCGCTTCGGACCCGACCCGAGGCGGGGGCTTCTCCTCCCCCGGACTGCCACAATTGTGCCTTATTTCAGGCTATGCTGACGCAACCCCTTGCTCTGAGTTGACATACTACACAACACGCCACATGCTCAGCGGCGTGGCGTCGCCTCGACGCCTTCTCGTCGGCGGGGGTGGTCTTTGCCGTTCATCCCCGCCGACGGGTCCAACGGCAAGGACCAGAGCCCGTGAAAACCCCCGAATCCAGCCCCATTTCGCCCGCGCGGCCCGACTTCGCCACCGCGCTTTCGGTCGTGCTCGAGGAGATCCGCGAGGCGGACGGAAGCCTCGCCGGCCTCGGGCAAGGGCTCGGTGTCAGTCTCGGCGAATCACTGATCGAACCCCTCGCCGACCGGCTGGCCGACGTTCTCGCGGAGCGGGTCGCCGCGCGGGTCGCTTCCCTGCTCGTCGACGATCTCGCGGAAGACCTCGCTCGACGCCTGCCGATCATCGCCGGCCGCACTCGCGGCGCGACCAACTGAATTCAGAGGGCCGGACCATGACCGACTTCGTCGAACGCGCAACGCTCCAACTGATCGACCAGTCGTCAGCGGCGGCGGCAAAGATCAATTCCGAAATGGTCAAGCTCGCAGCGACGGCGAAGCGCACGGCCGCCGCCTTCGCTTCGATCAAGAGCCCGGCGCTCGGGACCGCCATAGAGCAGGCCCGCCGCCTCTCGGGTGAGCTTTCCAAGATCAATTCGAAGGCGGTCGCTCCCCGTGTCGACGCGGCCTCGATCGTCGCCGCGGCCGGTGCGGCGGCCAAGCTCCATGCCGCGCTGGTGAAGGCCGGCGCGGTCAAGATCTCCCCCGTCCAGGTGGCGAAGGCGGCGACGCAGCCGGCTCCGAAGGCGACCACCGCCCGCCCCCAGGTGATCACGCCTCGCCTGCCCACGGTCGGCCCCGTTGCCGAGATCCCGCCGACGATCGGGACAGCGCGGATCGAAGACGCGGCCCGCCGCCTCGCCGCCATGCGCCGGCAACAGGCCCTCGCCCTCGCAGCCGAGGAGGCCCGCGCCGCCAAGATCGCCGAGCGTGAGCAGGTCCAGGCCGCGCGTCGGGTCGCGGCCGAAGAGGCCCGTGCGGTTCGTGCCGCCGCAGCCGAACAGCGCCGGGTCGACCGGGAAGCGAAGACGGCGGCGAGAGACGCCGCTCGCGATGCCCGCGATCGGTCCCGCGCGGCCCTGGCGGCGGCACGAGAACAAGCGGTCGAGCTTCGCCGCTCCGAGGTCCAGGCGGCACGTACCGCTCGTGACTCGGCCCGCGCGGCCAAGATCGCTGACGAGGCATCGATCGGTCACAAGATCGGATCGGCCTTCGCCGACACGGCGCGGGCCGCCGCATATGAGATCGGCCGTCGGATCGGGCGCGGTGTCCTCGAGGCCGGCAAGGAAGGTTACAAGGCCGCGGAGACTTCGGACGCCCGGCTTCGGCTCCTCGACGTTACCCCGGCGAAGCGGGCGCAAGCCGAGGTCGAGGCCGCGAAGATCGCTGCTTCGTCCCGAACTTCGATCTCGCGTGGCGAGGCCGGCGGGCTGATCGCCGAAACTCTGCCCATGACGCGTGGCGACGTGGCGGCGGCGGCCGACCTCGCGCAAGTCATGGCTGAACAGGCGGCGACGCTACAGACGCTCGGCGCCTCCGCGAAGGACGCCAACAATCAGATGATCCTGATCGCGAAGGCAGCGGAGCAGACAGGCCAAGTCTTCGATGAACATGGCAAACTCGACGTCGGGGCGCTGAAACAGGCGTTCGCCAACTACACGCAGGCGATGATTCAGGGCGGACGCGAGATCTCGCCGCGGGAGTGGTTCACTTTTGCGAAGAATGCCGGCGCGGCGAAATACGCTCTATCCGACGAAGGTAGGCTCGCCGCCGCGCAGTTGATCGAGACCTTGGGCGCGGCGAAGACCGGCACGGGCTTGAACCAGTTGGTCAAGCAATTGCAGGGCTACAACGTCACGAAGGAAGTCCTCGCCAACCAAGCCAAGTTCGGGCTGGTCACGACGAAGGAAGTCCCGGCTGGCACCACCGCCGGGACCAAGCGTACCAAGCTGGTTCGTGACGAATCGACGTTGGGCAAGGAATTCTTCGAGAATCCGGTGCAGGTCGCCGCCGCGCGGTTGACCGAGATCATGAAGCGCGAGGGGCTGGACCCGAAGTCCGACGAGGACATTCAGAAGATCGCCCGCGCGGTCACTTCCGACCGCACCGCGACGAACATTCTGATCGCGGCGATCAAGGAACAAGCGCAGATCACCTCTGCCGTGAATGCCGCCAAGGCCCGCAATGTCTCGCCCGACAAGGTCGCCGCGGACAATGCGCAGTCGGGGCAACTCGCCTTCAATAAGGCATCCGAGGCGACGAAGTCCGCGGCCGGCGCGGCGATGCAGTCATTGAACGATGCGGCGATTCCTGCCCTCCGCGCCTATGCCAATGTTGCGAACAAGGCCGGCGAATTCTTCAAACAGCCGGGCGGCGAGGACAGGCCGGGCCGCGCCCTCGGTGCCGGCGCGCTCGTCGGTGCCGGCGTTGTCGGTGCGAAAGCCATGATCGATTGGGCCGGCCCGCTGAACGTGTCGGCCGTGGCGCTCGGGGGTTCCGCCACCGCCTTGACCAGCGCGGCTGCGGCGCTCTCGGCTGCGGCACGGGTCCAGACGGCGGGCGGCGCCACGGGCAAGGCCGGCGCGGCCGGCGCCACGGGTGCGGCCGTTGCCTCCCAGGCGGCGGCGAAGCCGGGTTTGCTCGCCACCACGGGCAAGGTCGCCACGCGCGGCCTCGGGGGCTTCGCCATCTCGGGCGCGGGTGATCTCGCCGGGGATCTCGTCGGCGGGGTCCAGGGCGCGCTGATCAAACTCGGCTCCGATGCCGTCGCCGGAGCCATGGTCGGCTCTGCTTTCGGTCCATGGGGCGCGGCGATCGGTGCGGTTGTCGGAGCCGGGGCCTCGCTCGCACTCCGCGACGAAGTGATGCAGGCGGCGAAGGACGCCACGAAATCACTGACCGGGGTCGACCTGCCGAAGGCGATCACCGATTTCGCGACAGGGGAGAAGGACAAGATCGGCGGCAACGGCCGTGATCCGGAACTCGACCGGCTGATCGAGTACGAGAAGCGCGCCTTCGCTGATCTCACCCGCGCGGCCGACCAGCGGGCGTCGGCCCTCACCGAAGAGGCGCGGCGCTCAGCGGACGGCGCCCTCGCGGCGGCGGAAGGTCGCCTCGCCGGCATCACGCAGGCCCTCGCCGATCGCCGGGAAACTCTTGCCAGCGACGCCGCGGAGAAGAGCCGCTTCACGGGCGCCGAGGGGTTCAACCCCCGCGAGGAGGGCGCTGATCGAGCCTCCCGGCGTCGTCTCGAGGCGGCGCTCGCCTTCGATGAACAGGATGGCGCCGATCGTGCGGCCCTGCGTGCGGCACGAGCCGGGACGCTCGCGGCCGAACAGAAGATCGCAGAGGGCAAGGCCCGCGCGGCCGACGCCGTCGCGAGGTTCGCCGCCGACTACGAGGCGCGCCGGAAGGCGATCGGGCGGGAGAAGGTCGACGAAGCCGTTCGCGCGGCCAAGGCGAACGCAGAGCGGGTCAACGCCGAGCGACAGAAATCGACGGCAGGTGGCATCGCTGAGGAGGAAGCCGCACGGCTCCGCGCCCGCGCTTCCGAGGCAGCGGCGGAAGCTGGTCGGGAGGTATCGCGAGCCCGCGCCCTCGGCAACCTGTCCGGTGGATTCGAGACCGGCGGCAGCTTCGGTGGAGATCTTGCCGAGCAGTTCAAATCGACGATCGAAGGTGGTGCAGATCGATTCTCCTCGGTGTTCGGGGAAGGCATCGGCCGCCTCGAGGGCGCGGGCGAATCCTTCCGCTCGGGAGCCTCCTCTGGCGCGGAACTGATCGCGGGCGCCGGTCGTGACGCGGCCTCGGCCATCGCCTCGGCTCTACGAACCCCGATCACGATACAGACCCCCGGCGCGGCGCCGGCTGCCCCGAAGGCGGCGAACACTGGCACGCTCGCGCCGCAGTGAAGGACTTGACTGGATGACGATCGACTTTCAGAACATCCTGGCGGCCTTCGGGCCCGCCGCGCTCGCCGAGGGTGCGAAGCCGGCGGCGGGGGCCTTGCCTCCCCCGTCGCCGCCCACCCCCGGCTTCGCCGCGGCTCCCCAGGCGACCCCAGCCTTCGAATTCACCACTGCCCCATGGCCAGTCACAGACGAAGCTGCGGATGGCCTCGACGAGCAGGACGCCGAGCGCGAGGCAGCGCGGGAATTCGCTGGCGAAATGGAACGCGCGGCGAGGTTGAGGGCTCGCAAGCGGCGTCTCGAGTTGGAAGCCGAGATCCGCGCCGTCGACCCTTGGCACGCTGAGGCCGCGCGGGCGAACTCTGCTCGGCAGAATGCCCGACGCCTTGCTCGGCTGGCAGCGAAGAAGGCCGGCGTCACCGACCATGCGGAGATCGAGCGCCTCGCCAACGAAGCGGCGGCGAAGGTGGTGAAGCCGGCGCCGACCGTGCCGCACGGGTCGCGGTGGACGGGCGAAAGCGGCCTCGACATTGGAATCCCGGTCGACGAAGACCTTCGCCGCGACGTCGCCCGGAAGAGGCAGCGCGGCACGTCCAGGGCGATCGATGCGGTCTTCGTCGATGAAGGCCCCGAACTTGCAGAGACGATCATCGGACTGGCGCGGGGAGCCGAGACCGACCACGTGAAATTCCGCGCCGCGAGCTACGTCGTCGACCGCGCCCACGCCGCCGGGCGGGCGCTCGACCTCGGCGACCTGGCGGCGGAGATCGCCCGCATGCCGGCATCCCGCGCGGTCGATGCGGTCGCCCTCGCCGTGCTCGAGGGCCGGCTCACCACCGCCGACGGCGAACTCGCCATGAAGCTCTGCGAGGCAAGAGTTGCGGCCCTTCAGATCGACGACCTCCTCGGGCGCATCGACCAGTTGCAGGCGCGAATTGCCGACCTCGCGGCGAAGTCGGCCGCGCCTCCTCGGGAGTGAATGCCCATGCGCACACTCTCTCGATCGGCAGTCTCCCGAGTCGAAGCCGCCTTGGATCTAGCCGAGCGTCGATTCGAGGCGGCGACCGGCGCGGAGATGTTGACCGCGCGGGCCTCGGCACGACTCGGGCTGATCTTCGCCGAGGCGGAAGGCGGCGCGGCGATCGAGCACCCTGCGGCCGTGGCGCCCGGCGATGGGGCAATGGTGCTCCGCATCGCCATGGTGAAGTCGGGCCGCTTCATCGACCCGGCCGGCGGATTCTGCGATGCTCCCGAACCACCACCCATGCCCGAGCCCGAGGTGGCGGCGCCGGCCGAGGTGCAGCCGGTGCAGCCGGTCGAGACCTTCCATGTCGACGACGAACTTGCAGCGATTGCCGCCGCCGGGGGCGAGACGACGGAGCTTGGTCGGCTGCTCGCCGCCGCGCGGGAGGAGAAGCGCCACCCTCGGGTCGAGCCCGATGGACGCCAGATCGCGCCGCCTGAGGTGATCCGCGCTCCATCACCACCGCCCGTGCGCCTCGCCATGCCGCCGGCTGGTGCCGCGCCGGCCGAACCACTGCCCTCGGCGAGCGGAATGCGCGTCGTGACGCCCTAGCATCACAGCGCTGCGGCGCTACAGCATCATCGGTTCACTTAGGATGGTCGAGCGCGATCGGTTCACTATTGCCGATTCCATCGACGCGTTTCCGCCCTCGATCGCCTCTCCGAGCGGCCCCGGCGCTGGTATCGTTGGAGCATACCCAATTCGCATCGGTAGAAAGACGAGGCCGGGAGCCCCCTGCTACGGAAACCCCCCGGCCTCGCTTCTCCGACCCGAGGGTCGAAGCTCTGAAATGGTAGGGGCCGACGACCGCCTATCGCCGGCCCCCCGGCGAGGTGAACCACCCCCGCCTCCTCGCGCCGTGGGACGACCGCGCAGGGTGTTCTGATCACTCGGCCGACCGATGCGCCGTTGCCCGTCGCACGAAGGGCTTCCCCGGTTCGTGGATGATCCGGTAACACCGCAGGCCGGCGAGGATCCTCTCGCGGCCGAAATAGTCCGTGCCCTCCTCGATCGCCGCGAGCGCGGCCTTGTCCAGGACCGCAGCCTCACGACCACGGCACCACGCGTCGATCACCGCCCGCGCGAACGCCGCCGCCTGCTCGTCGACCTCGAGCGAGGTCGGCTCGCGCCAACTGCCGTCGCTCTTCTCGACCGGCTCGGGAGTGAAGTCGAGGTCGACGAAGGTATCGTCGCCGGGCTCCCACGACCGCAGACGGATTGTGATCGCTCGCCGCGTCGGCTTCGCCGGGCTCGGATCGACCGCGGCGACCACCTCGGCGAGCGTGGTGAAGACGCGGCCCTCGTGGCAGCCGAAGACCGCCGCCCATCGCGCCGCAGCCGGGTCGACCATGAACGAGTGGCGGGGAGCGCGGGCGACCCACAGCGGCCGACTGGAATCGTCCTCGATCGCCGCCATGATCGACCGCACGACGCGCTCGTGGTCGCTCATGAGCGTTCCGACCGGGACGAAGACCCCGGCGGCGATGCGGGCGTCGACCGCACCGCGCGGTTCGCCGTCGAATCCCGGCGCTCGACATTCGGCCTCGAGCAGCGAGAACGCGCCGCGCGGCCGAGAGTCCTCGCCCGGCCCGTCGGTCGGCTCACCCTCGGCGCCGTCGAGCACCGCGGGGTGGCTCATAACCCACCCGGTCGGGACGCGCTGGCACCAGATCGAGCCTGATTGCAGGTCGAGCCTCGCCACGCCGCCGGGGGGCACCCCACCCGCCGCGGCGAGGGAGTGCAGCACAGCCCCGGCCGGAACCCGCTCCGCGGCGCCGAGCGAATGCAGCACCGCGACATGCCGGCCGGCGGCGTCATGCCATTCGACATGAAGAGCAACCACGACCGGCGCGGACCGCGCGGGCTCGGGAGCGGGGGCGATGCAGCCGACTGCCTCGGCGAGGTGAGCGCGGAAATCGGCGAAAGCAAAGGGGTTCATGATCGGGTTCCTCGAGGGCATTGCAGCATCACGGCGTCACAGCGCTACAGCATCACGGCGTCGCGTCCTTCATGAGCGTCGCCGCCTCGTCGTCCAGGCGATCGGCTCGGCGCATGGCGACGGCGAGATCCTGGTCCGCAATGTCGTTGTCGAAGGCCCGCATCTTGATTCTCGCCCCATGTTCGGCTCGCGCCGCACTGCGGATCGACCGTGCTTCGGTTCGAAGGTCGAGCGCACGTTCGGCTTTCGTCGGCCCCTTCGGCTTCTCAGGCTCGGCGACGTTGAGATTACCCGCCGTGCCGCCGGGGTCGACGGCGAGTGTCCAATCGGGCTGCAAAACCGAGCCTTCGAAGAGGAAAGGCACCAGCGCGGCGAGGTCGTCGAATCCGACGCGGTCGAAGTCGCCATTCGAGATGGCAAAGATCATGCTTGGCGCCACGCCGCTCGTCTGTTGGACGTGCCCACGTCGGTGCGCCGGCAGGTCGTTCAAGCGCTTGGCGATCTCCCGCCGCATCCGATCCGCAGCCGGGGTTTCGACCGGCGCGGGCTTGGCGTGCCGCGCGGGCTTGGCGTGCCGCGCGGCGGCGGCTACGGCGGCGGCGACGAAGCCGGTGAGCTTGGAAGGGGTCGACATGGTCACGCCTCCTCTCGGGCGGCGCGGAAGCCGGCCGGCAACGCCACGGGACGGGTTTCAAAGGCAGGCCGCGCCGGCTCCGGTTCGGGGGTAGCGGGGATCGCCGAGGGGCGAATGCCGTTGCTCGTGGCGCTCGTGGCGGCCGTCGAGGGCAGCGCCTGCTCGGGAGCAACCCCGAGGGCAAAGACCTCCTCAGCGGCCCTGTGGCGGCGCTCGGCGACCTCGATCTTCACCACCTCGGGCGACCGGCTCAGCAGGCCGGTGTAGGTTGCGAGTTCGATCTCGTCGGCCCGGCGATCGTGATGCGCCGCGAGGCGTTCAGCCTCGGCGAGATCGGCGAGCACGTCCTTCTCATGGAAGAGATGGGGAGATCGGCGCTTGGCTGCGGCGAGGGCAGCCGCCTGCTGGCGCACGAGCCGCGCTTCCTCCCGAAGGTTGGTGATGCTCGCTTTCGCAAGGGCGAGGCCACGAACAGAGACGGTCGCCGTCGGGCTGTTCTCGAAGTCAGCCATGGGCCGCGCCTCCGATCTGCGGCGGAACCGGGATCGCGCCGGCCTCCTTCAACGCCCTGCGACGGCGCCTGACAGCAAGCGCGCGGCCCGCGCCGGCCGATACCCAATGAGAATGCAGGCTCCGAACCGAGGCGAGCGCCACACCCGGAAGCGCGGCGGCGACCTCTTCCACGCAGGGGCAGTTGCCGCGCGGGTCGAAGGCGAGGCTGAAGGCGAGCCGGTCGCACGCAGCCCAGATCTTGGCCGAGGTCGAACCCGGCTTGTAGGGGTTTCGTTGGGTAGTCGTCATGTCTTCACCTCTCGGCCTGCGAATCAGTCGGGCAAACGATGGGGTCGACGCAACATAAAATCAATAGCGGCTGCATAAAAATGAATGTGTCATCTTGCGTGTTCTACGAATTCGCTTTGAGGATCATGGGGGTTACGCCGCGCGGCGCCGTGAATGTTTTTTGAGATCGGGGGATTGTTGGCCGGCATGGGGGCGAATGCTTGCCCGGCGCGGTCGGGGTCGGGGTCGACCCGGCGCGGGTGCGGGCGTGGCATGAGCTCGGGCGGCACGGGTGCGGGCTGGCATGGGTGGCGCCGCGCTGGTTGGGGCTGTCCAGGGGCTCGGGAAGCCCGGCGCGGGTGGTGCTGGTCGGGGCCGATGCGGCCGTGGTGGGGTCACGAGTCGTGGTAGCCGGGTACCGCACTGGTCGGGGGAGGCGAGACCGCGCCGTGCTGATCAGGCCGGGGAGGCGAGGTGGCTGGTCGGTGGCGGCGGGGTGGTGTTGCGCCGCGCTCGCCGATCGGGTGGAGATTTTTTGAGAAAGCAATGCGCCGGGCGGCGCGGTGTTTGGAGCGCCCCGCGATGCACCCCGCGCGGGTCGATAAATAGCCGGCGGAAATTCAATCCGCGCCTCGACGGGGCGGCGCGGTAATTAATTCGGCAATTCGAATTCCGCCGCGGGGTCGATCAATTGCAATTCGAATTCCGCGCCGGGCGAATTGGCGGGTTACTCAATTGCAATTCGAATTCCGCGCGGGGTAAATTCACGGGCTCCGATCGACCCTGAACGAATTCCGATCGACCGCTGATCGGTTTCGTTCGCGTTATGTTCGATTTCCGAACGACCCCGAAACGGCTCCGAACGACCCGTTTTCGGCTCCGATCGACTTTTGAGACTTTTGTTCGCGTTTTGATCGCCGGTTTTTTAGACCCAAACGACCCCGAAACCGCGCTGAACGACCTGTTTTCGGCTCCGAACGACCTTCGAACGACCCGGTTTCGACCCCCTCTCCTACGGAGAGGGAGGGGGCGCCTCGACCCCCTCCTCTCTCGCCGAGAGGGATGCAGGCAACGCAGCCTCACCGATTTGCAGCATGGCAGGGCGGCGCGGATCTAATTCGACCAGCACCCCGACAAGGCGGCGCGGTAATTCGAATTCGGCGCAATCCTCAAAAAAGTCATGTGAATTCGATACTCAGAACCGAATTGAATTACCGGGTCATATTGTGGCGAGAATGTGGCACTCGGCAATTGTCGCCGGTCTTGCGGGATTGTGGCGAAGACCACCCGGCAAGCTTGACGGTCGGATGCCCACGCCCCGCCCCGCGCGGCGCCACAGGACGGCGGCGAGCACCCCGGCTGCACCACCGACACCGGCCCGACCCGCCCCGCCGTCCACGGGCCTCGTAGCGGGTCGGGGCTCGGCTCGGGGCTCGAGTGATCAAGGGGTTAGGCCGGGTCGGTCGGTTTGCCGCGCGGTTGCGCCATCTCGACGGTGCGACTTTTGGGAGGGTGGTGCTCTGAAGTCACCACCGCGCTCGGCGGCTCGGATCGTCGAGTCGGCTCTACTCACGAAATCTTGTCGAAGGCGCGGTGCAGGGCTTGAATTCTTGCACGAGCCGGCGCACGTTGGGTCGAACGCGCTGCTTCGCCGCGGCGCATCGGATCAAGCCTCGAGGATCGGGAAAGACAGTCGGAAAAAGATTGGGGCGGCATCCCTGGCAGGACCCGCCCCGTGTATTTCCAGCACCCGAGCCTCCCCACGACGAGAAGCTGAGATGCCCACAGAATACCCCGCCTCTCCCGCCTCGGCAACTGCCGCAACCCCGATTTCCGCAGAAACCGCCGACCGGCAAGACCACTTCCGTCGCGACGCGCGGTCGAAGGGGTGGAAGCCGATCCCGACGACGGAGACGAAGGCCCCGGCGATCGACCGATGGCAGGTCGCCGTTGCCGAGCCCGGCGAGTTGTGGCGCTGGCGCCTCATGCCGAGCGCGACGGGAACCGGGGTGGTGCTCGGGACGGCGCGGAGCATCGACGGCCGCACGATCGAATACAGCGCCGAAGCCGGCGACGCGATCGGCATCGACTGCGATCTCGACGACCCGGCCGACCAGGCGATCTTCAACGCGATCGTGGCGCGCATCGCCTCCTATGGTGTCTCGGGGGTTCTCTGCACCGTCGGCCGGCTGGACGGTGGCAAAACCGCGCGGGTCAAGATCCTGCTCCGTGCTGCCGAGAAGTTCCCCTCGGGCTCGCCGAGGGCGCAAACCCGCCGCTTCATCGGCCACACCACCGCCCACGCCCGCGCGGTCGAAGCCTACGCCGCCGGCCGTCAGTTCGTGGTCTCGGGCTTCAACGGCAAGGCGGGCTGCGCGGTCGAGATCCGAATCGACGGCATCCCTTCCGAAGCTCTCCCGCCGGTCTCTGCCTTGCCGGGGCTGACGGCGGCAATGTGGGGTGATCTGCTCGCCTTCATCGACGGCGGCTGCGGCCTCGGGCTCGAGCGCTGTCCGCAAGAGCGGCGCTTGACCGGCAACGGCGTCGTCGCCGACCTCCCCGTGCTTCTCGACGAGGTCTCGGGCCGGATCACCGACGGTCGCGAAGCCGCGATCACCCGCGCCGCATCGAAGGCAGTGGGGGCCGTCTTCGAGTCCCGCGCGGTTCCGCTTGCCGCCATGGCCGATCCGGTCGGAATGTGCCGGCTCGCCGAGATGGTGGCATGGGGCCTCGTCGAGCGCGACATCGACCTAGAGCGACCCCGCGACGGCGGTTCGGGCCGCGAATCGCACTGGTCGCCCGACGATGTCGCCGAGCGCGTCGGCAGGTTCTTCGACGCCAACGCCGCCACCTTCAGAGCGACGCGGATCAAAGACCAAGCCTTTCCCGACGGGACGCCGATCCCCGATCCGCAGGGGGTCGCCGGTCGCACCATCGAAGAGGTGGCGTCGGATGTGATCGCCACGGCGGCGGCGCTCGTCCCAGAGATCGACGACATTCGCCGGGAAGCCGAGGCGGCCCGCCGGACCGGCGCGGGCCTCTCCCCCATGAGTGCGGCACCGCCCGACCTGTCGACGATCGGACGGCTTCCCCCGGCGACCGCGGATGCCGCGCCCGAGCCGACCACCACCGCCGGGAAAGAACCCGCCGCACGGTCGATCGCCGGTGTCCCGGCATCCTATGGTGATGTCCCGGCCGACGTTCGGAGCGTGCTCGCCGACGTCGAATTCGGCGGGAGCTATCGGGATCTCGAAATCCCGCCGACCGATTTTGCAGTCGGTACCGTGTTCCCGATCGGCGACGTCTCGATCCTCTACGGCGACGGTGGAACGGGTAAGTCATGGCTCGCCCTTCAACTGTCGCTCGCCATCGCGGGCGGCGCGGAATGGTTTGGGATGGAGACGAAACCGGGCCGCGCGTTGTTCTATTCGGCGGAAGATGTCCCGGACAATCTGCGCCGTCGATTCAAGGGCCTGATTCAGAGCGAGGGCGTTTCCGGCGAGGTCGCGGATAGGGTCGGCATCATGCAAAAGGCCGGCGGGGATTCTATCCTATAGAGGTGGCTTCGGGAATCTGAACAGGTCCGTTGAGTGGTCTTTCCGCCTGTGAGCAGCCAAGATTGCTTGGCGAACAGGAGAGAAGATGTCGAGACGACCGCGCCGGAACCACACCCCGGCCTTCA
>JAOTSD010000040.1 GCA_030247555.1 Siculibacillus sp.
GGTCATGGCGACCGGGTGGCCGGGCGACGGCGCGCTCATAGCGGGCGGCGGCGTCGGCGGGATCGCGCAGCACGCCTCGGCCGGTCTCGTAGAGGCGGCCGAGTTCGACCGCGGCCTCGGCATCGTCGGCGGGCGCGGCGGCGAGGAGGCGCGCCGCTTCGGCGTCGCGGCCGGCGGCGAGGAAGGCGCGGGCGCGGGCGAGCCGGTCGGCCGGCGCGACGTCCCGGCGCCGGAGGCGGGCGAGCAACCGCCCGACCAGACCCGCTCGCCCTCGCTCTCCACCGCTCATGGCTCTCTGAGGCCTTCGCTCGTCAGGGGAATCACCTTGTCGAGAAGATAGCCGAGCAGCGTGCGCGACCCAACCGCGACATCCGCGGTCAACGGCATGCCGGGCACCAGACGGAAATCGGCGGGGACACCGCGCAGGGCGGTCTCGCGGATGTCGACGTGGGCGACGTAGACGGCCGGACCGGAGCCGCCCTGGGCCGACTGCCTGCGGAAGGCGTCGGCGGAGATGCTGCGGACGACGCCCTTGCCGGTGCCGTGCCGCGAGTAGGGCCAGGCTTCGTATTTGAGTTCGACCGGCTGGCCGACCTCGAGGTAGCCCTGGTCGTGGGCGTCGAGTTCGACCTCGACCTGGAGACCGCCCTCGAGCGGCACCATGACGAAGAGCTTCTTGGCGCTCTCCACCACCGAGCCGATCGAGATGTCGCCGACCTGGAGGACGATGGCGTCGCGGACGGCGCGCAGGTCGATCAACTCGCGGCGCTTGCCGGCCTTGGTCGCCTCCTCGCGGGCGGCGGCGAGCAGGCGGCGGCGCTCGACCAGTTGTTCGGCGACATCGGCCGCCCATCTGCGCCGCGCCGTCTCACGCTCGGCGCGCAGCGACTCGATCTGGTGGGCGGACTGAAGGGCGGTCAGGCGCTGGACTTCGACGTTGCGCTCGATCTCGACACGCTGGTCGGAGGCCAGGATGGTGTTGAGCCGGCTGCCGGACTGGCGCTCCTGGAGAGTGGTGCGCATGGTCTCGACCTCGCGGATGAGGGTGAGACGTTCGTTGTAGTAGGCGAATTCCCGGTCGGCGCGTTCCCGCGTGGCGCGGGCGGCGGCGATCTTCTCCTCGAAGCCGAGGTCGAGGGCGCGAAGCTGCGCGGCCCGCGCCTCCCACAGACGACCCTGCAACGTCTCGATCGGGTCGTCCGAGCTCGGCCGATAGGGGGCATCGCGCAGTTCGGCGTCGAGGCGGGCGATCTCCGCCTCGAGCGTGGCGATGCGCTGGCCGAGCATGGCGACGTCGGCTCCGGAGAAGGTCGGATCGAGCCGGGCGAGGATGTCGCCGGCACGGACGATCTGGCCCTCGCGCACCGCGATGTGGCGGACGATCGAGGTCTCGAGCGGTTGGACCACGATGTGGGGTTCGACCGAGGTGACGCGGCCGCGGGCGGTGACCACCCGATCGATCGGCAGGATGCCGGCGAGCAGGATCCCCACCGCCATCATCGCCGCCAGAACGTGCAGCGTCAGACGCGAGGTGGGCGACAGATCGGAGGAGAGGATCTCCGCCGTCTCCGTCTGGAAGTCCGCCACGGCGCGCGCCGCGGCCCTGTCAGCCGCGAGCGACGGCGGCGAGAGCGACACGGTCGTCATGGGCGGATCCGGGGGTGAGGTGGCGGTTCTGACGGAACCAGAGGTGGCGGTAGGTCTCGCAACGGGCGAGGAGATCGTCGTGGCGGCCGGCGTCGACCATGCGGCCGCGGTCGAGAACCAGGATCTGGTCGCAGTCGGTGAGCGAGGTCAGTCGATGCGAGATCATGATCACGGTGCGACCGGCGGCGATGAGGCGCAGGTTCTCGTGGATGATCGCCTCGCTGTCGGGATCGAGGGCGCTGGTCGCCTCGTCGAAGACCAGCAGGGCCGGGTCGGTCACCAGGGCGCGGGCGATGGCGAGGCGCTGGCGCTGGCCGCCGGAGAGGTTGGAGCCGCCCTCCTCGATCGCCGGCTCGTAGCGGCGGGGCAGGCGCTCGATGAACTGCGCGGCGCCGGCGAGGCGTGCGGCGGCGATCATCTCGGCCGGCGAGGCGTCGGGGCGGGCGACGAGGATGTTGTCGCGGATGGTGCCCTTGAAGAGGAAACTGTCCTGCAGCACCACGCCCATGCGCGAACGCAGATGGTCGACGTCGATCTCGCGGATGTCGACGCCGTCGATCTTGATCAATCCCTGTTGGATGCGGGCGAGGCCCTGCAGCAGGCGCGTCACGGTGGTCTTGCCTGAGCCGGAGCGGCCCATCATGCCGACCACCGAACCGGCGCGGATGGTGAAGTCGATGCCGTCGAGAGCCGGAGTGGCGGCGCCGGGATAGGTGTAGGACACGCCGTCGAAGCTGATGGTGCCGCCGATGTCGGGCTTCACGCCGTTGTCGCGGCGCGGCTCGGGCGGCGCATTGGCGACGGAAGCGACCTCGGCCAGGGCGCCGCGGGCCTCTTGGAACTGCTGCATCATACCGGCGAGCTGGGCGATCGGCTGGGTGGCGCGGGTGGCGATCATGGTGAAGGCGACCAGCGTGCCGGCGTTGACCACCGAGGTCTGGGTGATCGCCAGCCAGGCGCCGATGCACAGCGAGCCCGAATAGATCGCCCGCTCGAGCGGGGCGAGGATGGTCTGCGGTTGATTGGCGAGGAACTGCAGGTCGGTGGCGGCGCGCACCGACTCGGCGACGCGCAGGTCCCATTCGTTGCGGCGGCGGCCCTCGAGCGACAACGACTTGATGGTGCGCATTCCCTGGATGGTCTCGATCAGCATCGAGCTCTTGCGGTGCTCCGCTTCGAGCACCCGGGCGTAGGCGCGGCGGATCGGCCCGAGATAGGCGGCGATGACCACGGCCATGGCGGCACCGATCACCAGCACGTAGCTCGCCAGAACCGGCTGGAGCAGGAACAGCGCCGGGACGAGCACCATCAGCGTGAACCCGTCGAGCAGACCGTTGAACAGTTGGCCGGTCAGGAACATGCGGATGCGGCGGGCCTCGCCGAGCTTGTGGGCGACGAGACCGGTGGGGTTGTGATCGAAGAAATCCATCGGCAGGCGAAGCAGCCGGTCGAAGAGATGGAGACCGATGCGGGCATCGATCTTGGCCGTGGCGACGGCGATGACGGTGCGACGGAGGAAACCGAGGATCGTCTCGAAGGCGAGGGCGGCGGCGACGAAGCCGACCAGCACGAGGAGCGTCGGCAGACGCTGGTGGACCAGCACCCGGTCGACCACGACCATGTAGAGGAGCGGTGGCACGAGGGCGAGAACGGAGAGCACCAGCGCGGCGAGGCCGACGTCGCGCACCAACCGGCGCTCGCGCATCACCTGCCGAATCATCCAGCCGAAGCCGAAGGGATGATCCTCGCCGAGTTCGCCGGCGCGGCGACGCAGCAGCATCGCTTCGCCGGTCCAGGCGGCCGAGAGGCGGATCTCGTCGATCGGGCGGGCTTCGCCGGCGTCGCGCGGGTCGCGCAGCATCACCACCGGCACGCCGGCGACCTCGCAGAAACCCTCCGCCACCAGCCAAGTGCCGTCGCGAAGCCGCAGCATCACCGGAAAGGCGCGGCCGAGATCGGCGAGATGTGACCAAGAGAGACGGACCGAGCGCGCCCGCAGGCCGGCGTCGACGGCGATCCGCAGCAATCGGTCGGGGCCGAGATCGTGACCGCCGTCCGGCCGGTCACGGCGCAGGCGGTCGGCCGAGAGCGGCACCCCGAGGCGCGTCGCGACGAGGGCGAGCGCCTCCAGACCCCCGGCACCGGAGGCCGCCGAGGCCGCGTCGAGGGGCTCGCCCGCGTTTCCACCACTCATCGAACCACCGCCGTACGCTCCCCCGAAGGGACACCGATCCGGCCGGAGTTTCGGCGCGTCATGGTAAACAAGTGGTTAAACCGGCGCTCCTTTCCGGGGCGGAGGAGGGCGACGGAGCCGGCGGCGCGAGGCCGGGCGACGGCCGGGAGCGGCGGCATCGATCGGCGACGCGCCGGCCGCGATCGATGCCGTCGTGGACCGGCGAACGGCCGAAGCTCGTCCCGCCCCGGCGCTCACTTCTTCTCGAGGATCACGCCGTACCAGCCGAGGCCGGACCAGGTTTCGTAACCGGGCGTCAGATGGAAGGCGACGGCGCCGCCGCCGGGCGTGTGATCGCAACCGCTGGCCCGCCCTTTCGGATCGAAGGCCAGACGTTCGGAGAGGATGCCTCGGCCATCGGAGGCGGCGATCACCCGCCGCTGGCGGTCGACGAGGAGGACACGAGTACGGTCGCGTTCGTGCTGGGCCAGTCGCACGCCGCGGACGATCGCCGCCGCCTGTGGCTCCCAGTCGAAATGGATCGCGAGCACACCGAGCGGGCGGCCGTTCACGTCACCGCCCTCGCGCACCGCGGTGGCGAAGGTGGCGACCTGGGCGCCGCCGAGGAGCGGTTCGTGGGCGATGTCCTCGGCATGGAGATCGTCGCCGGAGCGCAGGCCCGCCGCGGCGCGGAACCATGGCCGGTCGAGGGCGGACTGGCCGGCGACGGCGAAGCGATCCCCGCGCCCGTTGGCGACGACACGACCGGAGAGGTCGACCAGCCACAGGTCGAGGTAGACGGTGTAGGCCCTGAGGATGACGGCGAGGCGTCGAGCGGCGTGCGCGCAGGCCGCGTCGCTCGGCTCGGCAACGGCATCGACCACGGCGCCATCGGTGGCCCACCAGCGCACGTCGCAGGAGCGCTCGTAGAGATTGCGGTCGACGAGTTCGACGGCGTTGAGCGCCAGGTCGATCATACGGTCGCCGTGGGCGGTCTCCGCCATGCGGGTCGCCAGATCCGAGAGGCGGGCGATCTCGCCGCCGAGTTCCGCCTCGAAGCCGACGGCGAGCGCATCGACTTCCTCCGAGATCCCCCGGACCTCCTGGCTGACCACCGCGAAGCCGCGTCCGACGTCTCCGGCCCGCGCCGCCTCGATGAGGGCATTGAGCGCCAGGATCTTCATGCGCCGGGTGATCGCCCGGATCTCGCCGACCTTGTCCAGCGTCGAGTCGCGGGCGGATCGGGACCGCGCGACGATGTCGTCGATGGTCACCACTTCCCGATTCGTTTCGTTCACGACCGGACGCCGCACTGCCGTCATGTCCCACTCCTCCCCGACCCTGCCCCAAGGTCAGCCAAAGGAATGTCACTCTCCCCGAGGTTAATCGAACCCTAACGACGCGATCATTCGTGACGGGATTTCGTCATTGCCCAACAATTGAGCATCGTTGCTGCGCGACCCGCAGGAACACTCGCGACATCATCTTCCGGAAGTTGTGGCGACGCGGGAAGAGGTCGCGCTTCTGCTCGTTTTCGCGGCACGATCGACGGTGCGACCGACTTTCATTCGCGGAGACTCGGTGCGATGGTCCGTCGCCGGCACGGAGGCCGCGCGTCGACGTCCGGCGGCTCGGATCGCCGCCCGGTGAGCCGCGGAGCGGCGGGGTTCACGTCTCGATCACGCGGAGATTGTTGGTCGAACCCGATGGGCCGGAAGGTTGGCCGGAGACGACGACGATGTGGTCGTGCGGTCGGGCGAATTCCTCGCGCCGCGCCACTTCGGCCGCTTGGTCGACCATCTCCTCCAGGGTGTGGACGCTGCGGGAGAGGACCGAGTGCACACCCCACATGAGCCGCATCCGGCGGGCCACCTCCATGTGCGGAGTGAGTGCCAGGATCGGCAGCACCGGGCGCTTGCGGGCGATGCGGCCGGCGGTGTTGCCCGACGAGGTGTAGGTGACGATCGCCGGCGCGTCGATCGCCTCGGCGAGGTCGGCGGCGGCGGCGGCCACCGCGTGCGGCGGGGTGTCCTCGGTCACCGGCTGGGAAGCTTGGACGAGGGAACGGTAGAGCTTGTGGTTCTCGGTGGAACGGATGATGCGGTCCATCATCTCCACCGTCTCGACCGGATAGGCGCCGGTCGCCGATTCCGCCGACAGCATCACCGCGTCGGCGCCGTCGTAGATGGCGGTGGCGACGTCGGAGGCTTCGGCGCGGGTCGGGGTCGGCGCGCCGATCATCGAGTCGAGCATCTGCGTGGCGACGATCACCGGGGTCACGGCGCGACGGGACGCGAGCACCAGTTCCTTCTGGCGCGCCGGGACCTCTTCCGGCGGGATCTCGACGCCGAGATCGCCGCGAGCGACCATGATGGCGTCGGCGAGGCGGATGATGTCGTCGATGTGGTCGAGCGCCGAAGGCTTCTCGATCTTGGCGACGAGCCCGGCGCGACCGTCGACGAGAGCCTTGGCCTCGATCACGTCGCCGGGCTTCTGGACGAAGGACAACGCCACCCAGTCGACCCCGAGATCGAGGCCGAAGGCGAGGTCGATGCGGTCCTTCTCGGTCAACGGCGACAGATCGAGCACCGTGCCGGGCAGGTTGACGCCCTTGCGATCGGAGATGACGCCGCCGACGATGGTCTCGGCTTCGATGGTGTCGGCGCCGAGCGAGCGGACCCGGACGCGGACCCGGCCATCGTCGATCAGCAGGTCGTGGCCGGGGGCGATGGCGGCGAAGATCTCGGGATGGGGCAGCGGCACCGCCTCGACGCCGCCTTCGGTGGAGCCCAGAACGAAGCGGACGAGGTCACCCTTCTCCAGCGTGAAGCGCCCGCCGGTGATCCGGCCGACGCGGATCTTCGGGCCCTGGAGATCCTGGAGGATGCCGATCGGGATGCCGGTCTCGACTTCGAGGGCGCGGATGGCGGCGTGGACCTTCGCGTGATCGGCATGGGAGCCGTGGCTGAAGTTGAGGCGGAAGGTGTCGACGCCGGCCAGATGCAGCTTCAGCAGCATCTCCGGCGAGGCGGTGGCCGGACCGATGGTGGCGACGATCTTGGCGCGGCGGTGACGACGCATGGAGGAGGTCTTTCTTCGGGGGAAGGATCGAATAGGGCGGCGCACCCCTCATGGGCGCTTCGTGCGACGAAAGTATGATGCCGAGATTCGGATCGCCCGCACAGGTTCGAAGCCCGCCGACGCATCGGGCGGGCCCGACGCCCGGTGGGCCCGACCCGAGGCGGCCGGCTTCATCCCGAGTTCTCCGGGCGGCCGATGATCACTGCGCGAAAATCATTGACGTTGGTCAGTGTCGGGCCGGTGACGACGGCATCGGCGAGGGCACCGAAGAAGCCGTGGCCGTCGTTGGCGGCGAGTGCCTCTTTCGGGCGGATGCCGATGGCCCAGGCGCGCGCCAGCGTGTCGGGGGTGAGGATGGCGCCGGCGATCTCCTCCAGCCCGTCGACGCCGTCGGTGTCACAGGCGAGGCCCCAGACGTCGGGAAGACCATCGAGGCCGATGGCGAGCGACAGCAGGAACTCGACGTTGCGCCCTCCCTTGCCCGCACCGCGCACCGTGACGGTGGTCTCGCCGCCGGAGAGCAGGATGCAGGGCGCGGTGAAGGGCTGACCGCGGCTCGCCACCTGTCGGACGATGCCGGCCATCACGGTGCCGACGTCGCGGGCCTCGCCCTCGATCGCGTCGCCGAGGATGTGGACCGGCAGACCGGCGGCACGACCGACCTCGGCCGCCGCTTCGAGCGCCATCTGCGGCGTGGCGATCACACGGGTCTCGATCCCGGCGAGGCGCGGATCGCCGGGCTTCACCGTCTCGCCGGCGCCGGTCTCGAGCACGGCGCGGACGTGGTCGGGCAGGTCGACGGCGTAACGGCGGACGATGGCGAGCGCGTCGTCGCAGGTCGTCTCGTCGGCGACCGTCGGGCCCGAGGCGATGTCGCGCGGGTGGTCGCCCGGCACGTCGGAGAGCAGCAGCGTCACCACCTTGGCCGGATGGGCGGCGGCGGCCAGCCGCCCGCCCTTGATGCCGGAGAGATGGCGGCGAACGCAGTTCATCTCGGAGATGGTGGCGCCGGAGGCGAGCAGGGCGCGGTTGACCGCCTGTTCGTCGGCGAGCGTGATGCCCGGCGCCGGAAGCGCCAGCAGAGCCGAGCCGCCGCCGGAGACGAGGCACAGCACCGTGTCGTCGGGGCCGGCGGCGCGGGCGTGGGCGAGGATGCGCTCGGCCGCGGCGAGGCCGGCGGCGTCGGGCACCGGATGCGCCGCCTCGGCGATCTCGATCTTCGAGCACGGCACGCCGTGCCGTAGCGGGTGACGACGAGGCCGGAGAGGTCACCGGGCCAGACGTCTTCGACCACGCGCGCCATGGCCGCCGAGGCCTTGCCGGCGCCCAGCACGATCAGCCGACCCTTCGGCGGCGGCGGCAGGTGCGGCGGCACGCACCGCGAAGGTCGAGCCGCCGCGACCGCGGCGTCGAACATCCGGCGCAGCAGGTCGCGGGGGTCGAAGTCGCGGGTGGGCACGAGCATCTTCGTCACCTCGGGTTCGGGTCGCGACGGCCGGCGCCTCAGCCGCCCCAGCGCAGGGTCAGGCCCGCATCTCCGGGGAAGCCGCCGGGAAAGTCGAGGATCTGTGCGGTGAGGCCGAAGCCGACCGGTTTCAGTTCCCGCTCCCATCGCAGGAAGATCTCCGCGGCGATGCCGCGCAGCGTCGTCGGCCACTGCGGGTCGGGCGCGTTGATGGCGCGACCGCGATCGGTGCACAGATCGGAGGGAAAGCGCAACAGCAGGAGTTCGCGCTCGCCTTGGGCGGCGGCGGTGCGGGCGCGGTCGAGGAGGTCGCGCCAGGACGCTTCGTCGAGGCTGGCGGCGGCGAGTTCGGAGATGCGCCGGCGGCGCTCCTCCTCTCTGGCGCGCTCGACCGCCAGACGATGAACGCGCTGGTCGGCGTCCGCCCGTTCGACCAACCGGCGGAAGGCGCCGGCGCTCAATCCCGGTTCGGCGCCGTCCGGCGCGGCGGAGGGCGCGGCGGGGACCGGCGGCGGGGCGAGGTCGGCTCGTGTCGGCGGCACGGTGCGATCGACCGGTTCGGCCGGCCGGTCCGTTTCGTCGCCGGGGATGTGGGCGCGAACCAGATCGCGCCGCGACACCACGCCGACCAGCCGCCCCTCGCGAGTGACGAAGACGCGTCCGATCCGCCGGTCGATGACCAGTTGGGCGACTTCGGCGAGGTCGGTGTCATCGGCGACGGTGATCGGGGCGCGATGCGCCAGTTCACCGGCGGTGCGCGAAGCCGGCTCCACCGCCTCGAGGAAGTCGGCGGCGAGCGGCAGACCCTGGGCGAGGCGAGCGAGCCACTCGTCGCGCCGGGCGACGCGGTCGGCCGAATGCTGGCCGACGAGGTCCCATTCGCTGACCACCCCGACCGGTGCGCCGTCTGCGTCGACGACCGGCACACCGCTGATCCGGTGGGTGAGCAGGATGCGTGCGACGGTCTCGACCGGCGTGTCCGGTCGGACGGTCGCGACATCCGTGGTCATGACGTCGCGTGCGAGCATTTCCACATCCCTCCGATCCGGGCGCCCCGACCGCATCGCCTCCGGGACCCGCCCGACCGTGCGATCCGGCACGATCTCCTCACTCGGCCGCGGCACCGAAATCGCCACGACGTGCCATCGCTTCGCCCGCCTCCGCCTGGATGGCGGTGAGCGCGATCGTATAGACGATGTCGTCGACGAGGGCGCCGCGCGACAGATCGTTGACCGGCTTGCGCAGCCCCTGGAGCATCGGGCCGACGGAGACGACGTTCGCCGAGCGCTGAACCGCCTTGTAGGTGGTGTTGCCGGTGTTGAGGTCGGGGAAGACGAAGACGTTGGCGTGGCCGGCGACGGGGCTGTCCGGCGCCTTCTGGCGGCCGACGCTCTCCACCGATGCGGCGTCGTACTGGATCGGACCGTCTACGACGAGGTCGGGGCGGCGCTCCTTCACCAAGCGGGTCGCCTCGCGCACCTTCTCGACGTCCGATCCCGAACCGGAAGCGCCCGTCGAGTAGGAGATCATGGCGACGCGCGGCTCGATGCCGAAAGCGGCGGCGGAGTCGGCGGACTGGATGGCGATCTCCGCCAGTTCCGCCGCGCTCGGGTTCGGATTGATGGCGCAGTCGCCGTAGACCAACACCTGATCCGGCATCAGCATGAAGAAGACGCTCGACACGATCGACGAGCCGGGCGCCGTCTTGATCAACTGCAGGGCGGGTCGGACGGTGTTGGCGGTGGTGTGCACGGCGCCGGAGACGAGACCGTCGACGTGGCCTTCCGCCAACATCATGGTGCCGAGGACGACGGTGTCCTCGAGCCCCTTCTCCGCCTGCACGGCGGTCAGTCCCTTCGCCTTGCGGAGTTCGACCAGAGGCGCGACGTAGGCACCGCGGGCGGTCTCGGGATCGAGGATCTCGACACCTTCCGGCAGATCGATGCCGTGCGCGGCGGCGACGCTGCGGATGACGTCGGGCCTGCCGAGCAGGACGCAGCGCGCGATGCCCTTCTCGGCGCAGATGGCGGCGGCCCTCAGAGTGCGCGGCTCGTCGCCCTCCGGCAGGACGATGAGGCGGTTTGCGGCGCGCGCCGCCTCCACCAGCCGGTGGCGGAACACCGGCGGCGGCATCATCGGCTCGACCGGCACGTGGAGACGGGAGACGAGCGGCGGCACGTCGATCTTCTCGGCGACGAAGGCGACGACCCGCTCCATGCGCTCCGCGTCGCCACGGCCGACGTGGCGGGAGAGGTTGGCGAGGCGGGTGGCGGTGGTGAAGGTGTCGTCGGCGGTGCCGAGCAACGGCAGGCGGTCGAGCGGCGCCGAACGCAGCAGAGCGGCGATCTCGGGGGCGGGACGGCCGCCGCAGGTGAAGACGAAGCCGGCGAGCGGCATGCCCCGTTGGGCGACGAGCGCGGTGGCGAGGATGGCGTCGGAGCGGTCGGCGGGCGTGACCACCAAGGTTCCGGGACGCAGGTGGCCGATCAGCTTCTCCGGGCTGCGGGCGGCGACGAGCTGGTTCTCGATGCGAGCGGTCTCGATGTCGCCGCGATGCTGGATCTCGAAGCCGAGGGCCTCGGCCACGTCGAGGACCCGGGGGGCGGAGAGGCGCGGCTCGGTCGGCACGGCGGCGAGCACCGGCACCTCCATGCCAGCCGCGGTCAGCGTCCGCCGAATCGAGAGGGCTCGCGACATCGCCGGCGTACAATGGTTGATCAGCACCCCGGCGACGGGGCGGCGACCGTCGTCGCCATATTGTTCGATCGCCGAGGCGGTGGTGTCGGCGAGCGCCTCGACGGTGCGGTTGCCGCCGGCCAGCACGGGGATCAGGTCGGCGCCGAGCGAGCGGATCATCTCGGTGTTGAGGCGGGTGGCGATCTGGATGTCGGCGTCGGGGATCAATCCCTCGACCACGACGACGTCGTGATGACCGCGCACTCCGGCGGCGACCGCCACCACCTCCTCCATCAGGGCGGCGATCTGGCCGGAGCGGACCATCTCGGCGGCGTGGTCGAAGGGAATCGGATCGGGCGTCTCGGTACCGCACAGGGTGCGGGCGAAATGGCCGGCGAGGTCGGTGTCGCCGGCGGTCGCCTCGGGCTGGACGATCGGCTTGGCGAAGCCGACCTTCATTCCGGCGAGCTGGAGGGCCCGGACGAGGCCCAGCGCCATCGAGGTGAGGCCGGTCTCACGCGAAACCGGGATCAGGAAGAAGGTATGGTGGGAAGCGGCGGAGTTCATCGGGAGCTCTCGGTCGGATGGGATCAGACGGCGCGGCGCGGCGGACGGTCGACGTCGACGAGGCCGGCGAGACGCGCGGCGTCCGCGGCGATCGACCCTTCCTCGGCGGTGGGAACGACCACCACCACCGGGCCGGAGCCGCGCGAGATGCGGCCGGTGCGGCCGCCGACGCAGGCGGCGTTGGCGGTTTCGTCGAGCCGGATGCCGAAGACGGCGAGGCGTGCCGTCGTCATGGCGCGGATGCGGGTGGAGTTCTCGCCGATGCCGCCGGTGAAGACGACCGCGTCGAGGCGCGGCAGCGAGGTCGCGAGCCCACCGATGTGGCGGGCGAGGCGATGGACGAAGACCTCGAGCGCCAGAGCGGCGCCCTCGTGGCCCTCATCGGCGGCCGCCTCGAGGGTGCGGCAGTCGTTGGAGAGTTCCGAGAGGCCGAGGAGACCGCTCCGCTTGTTCAGCACCTCTTCGATCGCCGCGATGTCGCTCCCGGTCGCCCGCGCAACGTGGGCCGCGGCGCCGAAGTCGACGTCACCGGAGCGGGTCCCCATGACAAGACCCTCGAGCGGGGTGAGGCCCATGGTGGTGTCGACCGACCGGCCGTTCACCACCGCCGTCGCGGAGGCGCCGTTGCCGAGGTGGGCGACGACGATGCCGTGGTCGTCGGCCGGCAGGCCGAGGTAGCGCACCGCTTCGGCCGAGACGTAGCGGTGCGAGGTGCCGTGGAAGCCGTAACGGCGAACGCCGTGGTCGCGGTACCAGGACATCGGAACGGCGTAGAAGGAAGCGGCGCGCGGCATGGTCTGGTGGAAGGCGGTGTCGAAGACGGCGACCTGCGGCACGCCCGGAAGGGCCGTCAGCGCGGCGCGGATGCCGACGAGATTGGCCGGATTGTGGAGCGGCGCCAGCGGCGAGCAGGCTTCGATCTCGGCGAGGATCTCCGGCGTGATGACCACGCTCTCGCGGAAGCGCTCGGCGCCGTGCACGACGCGGTGACCGACCACTGCGACCCGTGAGAGGAGACCGGCGCGGTCGAGCCGGTCGAAGATCGCCGTCAGCGCGCCGGTGTGGTCGTTCGCTTCGAGATCGACGACGGTCTTCGCCCCGTTGTCGCGGACGACGATGCGGGCCTCGGGGAGTCCGAGGCATTCGGCGACGCCGGAGACGAGCGCAGGACCGCCGGTGGCACCGAGCAGGGTGAACTTCAGCGAGGAGGAACCGGAGTTCACGACGAGGACGAGGCGGGGCGAGGGAAGCATGACGGTGGAGTCCCGGCAGGAGAGGTGGCGCCGTCAGTCGGCCTTCAGGCCGCGGGCGCGGAAGATGCGACGAACCCGTTCGGTGAGTTCGGGGGTCGGCGGTTCGGTGTCGGCGAGCGTGTAGGGGATGCCTTCGGCCTTCCATTTGAATTCGCCGAGCTTGTGGAACGGCAGAACGTCGACCCGTTCGACGTTGCCGAGCCGAGCCGCGAAGTCGGCGAGACCGGAGATCTCGCCCATCCGGTCGGTCAGACCGGGGACGAGGACGTAGCGCAACCACACCGGCTTGCCCATCGCCGCCAGCCGTTCGGCGAAGGCGAGAGTCGGCGCGAGCGCGGCACCGGTGAGGTCATGATACGTCTTCTCGGTGAACGCTTTGATGTCGAGCAAAACCAGGTCGACGTCGGCGAGAAGAAAATCGTCGGCCGCCCGGCCGAGATGGCCCGCCGTGTCGAGGGCGGTGTGGAGGCCCATCTCCTTCGACCCGCGCAGGACGGCGTGGGTGAAGTCGGGCTGGACCAGCGGTTCGCCGCCCGACAGCGTCACCCCACCCTTGGCGTGGATCAGGAACTTGGCGTAGCGCGCGATCTCGGCGAGCACCTCGCGCGAGGTGGTCGGCCGACCGTGGTGCATGTGCCAGCTGTCCGGATTGTGACAATACCGGCAGCGCAACAGGCAGCCGGCCAAGAACAGCACGAAGCGGATCCCCGGCCCGTCGACCGCGCCGCCGGTCTCGGTGGAATGAACCCAACCGCTTATCGCCGGCCTGACCGCGCGCAGGCCCGAAGGTCGACACGCGGCCGTGTCCCAGCCCGCCGGCGGTCGTTCAATGGAGGCCATGGAAGGTCCGAGAGATGACGTCGAGCTGTTGCTCGCGCGTCAACTTCACGAAGTTCACCGCATAACCGGAGACCCGGATGGTCAGCTGCGGATACTTCTCCGGATGGTCCATCGCGTCGAGGAGCGTCTCACGATCGAAGACGTTGACGTTGATGTGATGACCGCCCTGGAAGACGTAGCCGTCGAGGAGGCCGGTGAGGTTGGCGATGCGGTCGCGCCGAGCGGAGCCGAGCGCGCTCGGGACGATGGTGAAGGTGTAGGAGATGCCGTCCTGGGCGTGGGCGTAGGGCAGCTTGGCCACCGAGGCCATCGAAGCGAGCGGCCCCTTGACGTCGCGGCCGTGCATCGGATTGGCGCCCGGCGCGAAGGGCTCGCCGGCCTTGCGGCCGTCCGGCGTGTTGCCGGTCTTCTTGCCGTAGACGACGTTGGAGGTGATGGTCAGCACCGACTGGGTCGGCACCGCGCCGCGGTAGGTCTTCTGCTTGCGCAGCGCCGCCATGAAGGTCTCGACCAGCCACACGGCGATGTCGTCGACCCGGTCGTCGTCGTTGCCGAAGGCGGGCCAGTCGCCTTCGATCCGATAGTCGACGACGAGGCCGCGGGCGTCGCGGATCGCCGTGACCTTCGCGTGTCTGATGGCGGAGAGCGCGTCGGCGGCGACCGAGAGCCCGGCGATGCCGCAGGCCATGGTCCTGAGCACGTCGCGATCGTGCAGCGCCATCTCCAGCCGCTCGTACATGTACTTGTCGTGGCTGTAGTGGATGGCGTTGAGGGCACCGACGTAGACCTTGGCCAGCCAATTCATCATCGGCACCAACTTGGCGACGACGTCGTCGTACTCCAGCACCTCGCCCGTGACCGCGGCGAAGGTCGGACCGATCTGCTCGCCCGACAACTCGTCGCGGCCGCCGTTGATGGCGTAGAGCAGCGTCTTGGCGAGGTTCGCCCGGGCGCCGAAGAACTGCATCTGCTTGCCGATCCGCATGGCCGAGACGCAACAGGCGATGCCGTAGTCGTCGCCCCACCAGGGCCGCATCAGGTCGTCGCTCTCGTACTGGATCGACGAGGTATCGATCGAGATCTCGGCGCAGAAGTCCTTGAAGCCCGCGGGCAGGCGCTCCGACCACAGGACGGTGAGATTCGGCTCGGGCGCCGGGCCGAGGGTGCGCAGGGTGTGGAGGAAGCGGAAGGACGACTTCGTCACCAGCGGGCGACCGTCGAGACCCATGCCGCCGATCGCTTCGGTCACCCAGGTCGGATCGCCGGAGAAGAGCTGGTCGTAGTCGGGCGTGCGCAGGAAGCGGACGATGCGGAGCTTCATGACGAAGTGGTCGATCAGTTCCTGCGCGCCGGCCTCGTCGAGCGTGCCTTCGTCGAGATCGCGCTCGATGTAGACGTCGAGGAAGCTCGACACCCGGCCGAGCGACATGGCGGCGCCGTTCGCCTCCTTCACCGCGGCGAGATAGGCGAAGTGGGTCCACTGCACCGCCTCGCGGGCATTCGCCGCCGGTCGCGACACGTCGAAGCCGTAGGTCCTCGCCATCGCCACGAGTTCCTTCAGCGCCCGGATCTGCTCGGCGATCTCCTCGCGCAGGCGCAGCACGGCGTCGTCGAGCGCGTCGAGCTCGAGGCTCGCGCCTTGCGCCTTCTTGTCCTCGATCAGCCGGGTGACGCCGTAGAGGGCGACGCGTCGGTAGTCGCCGATGATGCGGCCGCGGCCGTAGGCGTCGGGAAGCCCGGTGATGACGCCCGACCTGCGGCACTTCAACGCCTCGGGGGTGTAGACGTCGAAGACGCCGTCGTTGTGGGTCTTGCGGATCGTCGGGAAGGTCCGCTCGAGTTCGCCGGCGGGCGGGAAACCGTAGGCCTCGAGGCCGCTCTTGACCATGCGCCAGCCGCCGAAGGGCATGATCGCCCGCTTCAGCGGCGCATCGGTCTGCAGGCCGACGATGGTCTCGAGCTCGCGGTCGATGTAACCGGGGCCGTGAGCGACGATCGTCGAGACACGCGTGGAATCGACGTCGAGAACGCCCCCGGCCTTCCGTTCGGCGTCGAGCAGAGCGCGAACATTCGCCCACAGAGCCTCGGTGCGCGCCGTCGCCGGGGCGAGGAAAGAACCGTCGCCGTCATGGGGCGCGACGTTGCGCTGGATGAAGTCGCGAACATCGATCTCACGCGTCCATCCGCCGTCTACGAAACCGCGCCAGGGCGAAGCCGCCGCGGCGTCGGCGGTGGTGAGTTCTTCCGCCCCGATGGAATGGATGTTCATCTGTCCGACCTCGTACCGCCGTGCGACGGGTACGACCCGATCGCGGCGTCTTCTTCCGGTCTCGAGGTATTCCGGATCGAATCGACCGGACTCACCGTCTCGACCATGATGACGTATGAATACGTATTCTGTCGTTCGAGTGACTGTTACCGCTGTCAGGGAGAGAAGCCAAGTCCGCGCTTCATACCCACTTCTCGAGCAGATCGAACGAATTGGCGATTTCTCCCGGAGTTTCAAAGGGAGGGGCGGCTCCACGGTGTTCGGCGCAAATGCCAGCCATGCGTTCATGTTATGCGTAGAGATGCGCGAAATGCAAAATATGCAGATCTCTCCTCTCGACGCCGCATGGCGCGGCGCTTCGAGACGCGGCTCAGGTCAGGATCCAGAGCCAGGCGGTGGAGGTGAAGGCGCCGGCGACGGTGGTCAGGACGACGATGCCCGCCCCGAGGGATCGACCGACCCCGTACTGCACGGCGAAGAGATGGACGTTCACTCCGGCGGGCACACCGGCGAGCACCGCCAGCGGGCCGAGCGTGGCGGCATCGAGGCGCAGAGCCGCCCCGACGGCCAGCAGCAGGGCGGGCATCACCACCAATTTGATCGCCGTCGCGGCGATCGCCGGGCCGAGATCGCGCCCGAGGCCGGCCGTCGTCAGCCCGGCGCCGAGCGCCACCAGCGCCATCGGTCCGGCGGCCCGGGCGACGGCGCCCACCGCCTGCTGCACCGGGCCGGGAAGCCCGAGGCCGACGAGGCGCAACACCACCGCCGCGACGATCGCCATGACGATGGCGTTGCCGAGGAGGTTGCGGGCGACACGCATCACGACCGCCGCCGCGGAGGCGGGCGCGGCGCCGTCCGAGATGCGGCCGGCGCGCTCCATCAGTACGGTCCCGGCGGTCAACATCACCGGCAGGTGGATCGAGATCAGGATGGTCACGATCACCACGCCGTGGGCACCGAAGGCGCGCTCGGCGAGCGGCAGGCCGACGAAGGCGGAATTGGCGAAGGCCGAACCGATGCCGGCGATCACCGCCCGGCGCGGATCGCGGCCGAAGCCGCGCCGCGCCACCAGGTGCCCGAGGATCCAGGCCAGACCGGCGGCCGGGAAGTAGCAGATCCACAGGAGCCAGGGCGACAGGCCCGTGAGGTCGGCGTGCAACAGCGTGTCGAAGACGAGGAAGGGGATGCCGATCCGCGCCGCGAAGGTCGACAGCACCTCGCCGGCCCGTTCGTCGAGGATGCCGCGCGCCACGGCGAAGGCACCGAGGGCGATCAGCAGGAAGATGGGGGCGACGGCTTCGAAGGCGGCGGGCACGGGTCGTTCCTCGCGGCGGCGGGGCGGTCCGGGAGCGAACCGCCCGGCCGGACCCGCTTCGGCCGAGATACCGCGCGTGCGGCGGCGATTCCACCCGCGATGTTCGAAATCTCGTCATCGAACGCGGCGATGCTCGACGAATGCGCAGCCGGCCGGATCACCTTCGAGGGCATTCGCCACCCGGCCGGCGGGGCGTCGGAACGGGTGCGAGCCGAATACCGCGCCGATTCGCGCCCCTTTTCGCCCGGCCGGATGCCGCGGCGGTAGAGCGGAGCGGCTGCGGCGAGATCACATCCGGCGCTGGCACGAATTCTGTAATAAGTGATTTCTCGGAGTCGGCCGTCTCCCCGCCGGCGACGAGGCTCCGTCGACGGCCCGACGGCGCCGATCGATGTCACCTGAGGAAATCCGCCGATGAACGACACCGACGTTTCCACCCCCCGCGACGCCGACAAGGATCGCCCGCTCTTCGACGACATTCGTCTGCTCGGGCAGATCCTCGGCGACATCGTGCGCGAGCAGGAGGGCGACGCCGCCTTCGAGGTGGTGGAGGAGATCCGCCGCCTCTCGGTCGCCTACCGGCGCGACGCCGACACCGAGGCCGGTCGGCGGCTCGACGATCTCCTCGAACGGCTCTCGGCGACCGAGACCGTGTCGGTGATCCGCGCCTTCACCTATTTCTCCCATCTCGCCAACCTCGCCGAGGACCGTCACCACCTGCGCCGGCGGGCGGTGCATCGGGCGCGCGGCGATCATCGCGACGGCAGCCTCGACAAGGCCTTCGATCGCTTCCGCGACGCCGGCATCGAGGGGCCGGCGGTGGCTCGGGCACTCGCCCGCGCCTGGGTCTCCCCGGTCCTCACCGCCCACCCGACCGAGGTGCAGCGCCAGTCGATCCTCGACGCCGAGCGCGCCATCGCGACGCTGCTGACCGAGCGCGACGGCCTGCGCAACCCTCGCGACCTCGCCGCCAACGAGGCGGCGATCCGGGCGCGGGTCACCCAGTTGTGGCAGACGCGCATCCTGCGCTTCGTCAAGCTGACGGTGGAGGACGAGATCGAGAACGTGCTCGGCTACTACCGCTCGACCTTCCTGAAGGAGATCCCGCGCCTCTACGCCGACCTCGAGGCGCACGTCGGCACGACGGTTGCGCCCTTCTTCCGACTGGGCAACTGGATCGGCGGTGATCGCGACGGCAATCCGAACGTCACCGCGCGGACCCTCGTCACCGCGGTCACCCGTCAGAGCGCGGTGGCGCTCGAGCACCACCTCGAGGAGGTTCACCGGCTGGGCCGCGAGCTGTCCATGTCGGCGATGCTGATGGGGCGGTCGACCGAACTCGATGCCCTCGCCGAAGCTTCCGCCGACGCTTCGGCCCAGCGTCGCGACGAGCCCTATCGGCGCGCCCTCATCGGCATCTACGCCCGACTGGCGGCGACGCTCGAGAAACTGACCGGAAGCCACGTCGAACGCCATGCCTCCTCCCCCGCCGAGCCCTATGCGGCGCCGACCGACTTCCTCACCGACCTGCGGGTCGTGGAGGATTCGCTGCGCCGCAACCACGGTGCGCCGATCGTCTCGATCCGCCTCGCCCCCTTGATCCGGGCGGTGGAGGTCTTCGGCTTCCATCTGGCGACGACCGACCTGCGTCAGAGTTCCGAACAGCACGAGGCGGTCGTCGCCGAACTGCTCGCCCGCGCCCGGGTCGAAGCCGATTATCTCGCTCTCGACGAGACGGCGCGGCGCGCCCTGCTGATGCGCGTCCTCTGCGATCCGCGGCCGCTGCGCGTGCCCAACGTCGACTATTCGGAGCTCGCCACCGGCGAACTGACGGTCTTCGAGACGGCGCGGCGGCTGCGCACCGATTTCGGCCCCGACGCCATCCGCCACTACATCATCAGCCACACCGAGGCGGTCAGCGACCTGCTCGAGGTGCTGGTGTTGCAGAAGGAATGCGGCCTGATGCGCGGCACGCTCGCCGCCGGCGACACCGCCACGGTCGACCTCGTCGTCGTACCGCTGTTCGAGACCATCGACGACCTCAGGGCCGCGGACCCGATCATGCGCGCCTTCTACGACCTGCCGGGGATCGAGGCGATGGTGCGCTCCTCGGGGGGCGAGCAGGACATCATGCTCGGCTACTCCGACAGCAACAAGGACGGTGGTTACTTCACCTCGACCTGGGAGCTCTATCGCGCCTCCACCGCCCTCGCCCGCCTCTTCGCCACGAAGCCGGGCATCGCGCTCAGGCTCTTCCACGGCCGCGGCGGCGCGGTCGGGCGCGGTGGCGGCCCCTCCTACGAGGCGATCGTCGCCCAGCCGCCGGGCACGGTGAAGGGCCAGATCCGGCTGACCGAACAGGGCGAGGTGATCAACGCCAAATACGCCAACCCGGAGATCGGCCGGCGCAACCTCGAGACGCTGATGTCGGCGGCGCTGGAGGCGACCCTGCTGCAACGGACGGAGAAGGCCCCGCCGGAGTTCTTCGACCTCGCCGAACGCCTGTCACAAGAGAGCCGGAAGGCCTATCGGGCGCTGGTCTACGAGCGCCCCGGCTTCACCGACTACTTCTTCGCCGCGACCCCGATCGCCGAGATCGCTCAGCTCAACATCGGCTCGCGCCCGGCCTCGCGCAAGGCGACGCGGAGCATCGAAGACCTCAGGGCCATCCCCTGGGGTTTCTCCTGGGGCCAGAGCCGGGTGACGCTGCCGGGCTGGTACGGGTTCGGTGCGGCGATCGCGGCGGTGACGGCCGATGCCGGCGAGGAGACCTGGGCGCTGCTCACGCGGATGAACGCCGAATGGCCGTTCTTCCGCACCCTCCTCTCCAACATGGACATGGTGCTCGCCAAGGCCGATCTCGGGGTGGCGCGCCGCTACGCCGGCCTCGTTCCCGATCGCGCCCTCGCCGAGAGCGTCTTCGCCGAAATCGAGGCGGAATGGACGCGGACGGTGGCCGCGCTCTCCCGCATCATCGGCACTTCCGATCGTCTCGCCGACAATCCGACGCTGGCGCGGTCGATCGCCCATCGCTTCGCCTACATCGCGCCGCTGAACCATCTGCAGGTCGAGTTGATCCGGCGGTGGCGCAAGGGATCGCGCGACGAGAAGGCTCAGCGCGGCATCCTGATCTCGATCAACGGCATCGCCGCCGGATTGCGCAACACCGGCTGAGACGATCCGTGGCTTCGGCCGCATCAGAGTCTTCCGCCGCCACCGTCGCCGTGAACCATTTCTGGTCGGACTACACCGAGCATGCGGTTCCCTTCACCTCGGCCGCTCTCGTGAGAAATGACAGGCGGCATTTACTTTCGGTTAGCTCATCGAACGCAACCTGTGACCTCGAAGACTCAGGAAGTTCCACCGCGTCGAGGAAAATTGATGCTCTGGTCCGCACGTGCCGTCAGCAAGCCCTCTTCGACCGGGATTTCGGAGCGCACCAGATCATTCGACGAAGCGCAATCGGCGGCCCTGCCCGACGTTGCGGATGTGGTCGACCGCAACATGGACGAAATCCTGAAGCGGTTCTACGAATCGGTCTCGACCGACCCGGAACTGGGGAAGATTCTCGCCGGCTCGTCGGGCTGGCGCCATCTCGCCGACGCGCAGAAGCTGCACTGGCGGCGGCTCCTCTCCGGACGGATCGACGACGACCTAAGGGAGCGCGGCAAGCGCATCGGCGCCGCGCACGTGCGCGTCGGGCTCGGACCGGAGGCCTACATCGCCAGCTACGAGTGGCTGACCGAGGCCTTTCTCGAGAAGCTCCTCGCCAAGCGGCCGGAACTCGTCGCCCCGGTGACCGCGCTCGTCCGCGCCATCTTCGCCGACATGGCCTTCGCGCTCTCCGCCTTCCTCGACATCAACGAGGGGCAATCCCGCCAACACGAGGCGCAACTGCTGGCCGAGACGATCGAGAAGGAGATGCACCACATCAATCGCGAGGTGAAGTCGCAGGCGATCGAACTCGCCTCGGTCGTCGACGAACTGCGCTCGGCGATCGGCAGCGTCACCAGCGGGGTGGAACTGGTCGAGCGCGGCGCCGAATCGTCGAGCAGCGCCGTCGCCTCGGTCGCGTCGGCGACCGAGGAGATGCTCGCCTCGAGCCGCGAAGTCGGACGGCAGGCGAAGAGCACCACCGAGATCGTCGCTCAGGCGGTGGCACGCGCCGAGGAAGCCGGCCGCCAGATCGAGCGCCTGTCCAACGAGACGGCGAGGGTTTCCAAAGCCGTCGAACTGATCGAAGGCATCGCCCAGCAGACCAATCTCCTCGCCCTCAACGCGACCATCGAGGCGGCGCGGGCCGGCGAGGCGGGTAAAGGCTTCGCCGTGGTCGCGGCCGAGGTGAAGACCTTGTCGCAACGCACCGCCGAGGCGACGAAGGAGATCGCCGCGGTCGTCGCCGGCATCGACGAGGCGACCCGCCTGACGGTGGTGGCGATGAAGGAGATCGGCGGCTCGGTCCGCGACATCGACGGCGTCGCCGATCAGGTGGCGCAGAACGCTTCGGCCCAGATCTCGTCGATCGACGAGGTGGCGCGCGGCGCCCAGGCCGCCGCCGGCGGCGTCGGCGACCTGCAGCGCAGCATCGAACTGATCAACGCCGGTTCGGCGACGGCCGGCACGATCAACGACAAGGTCCGCCATCACACCGACGAGATGGTCGGGCTCGTCGAACATCTGGAGCAGCGGCTCGTCGTCACGCTGAAGAGCTTCAACTCGCTCAACCAGCGCAGGGAGCCGCGGACGCCGGCCCGCCTCGACATCACGCTCGACCATGCCGGAAGGCGTCACACGGCGCGCACCATCGACGTCTCGGAGGGCGGTTGCCTGCTTCCGATCGACCGGGCCGCGCTGCGCGAGGGCGAGCGGGTGCGCATCGATTTCGACGGCATCGGACAGGTCCCCTCGAAGGTCGTCGGCACCCACCCGCTCGGGCTGCGCTTCGAACACGACGACTGGAAGGATCCGAAGCATCCGACCGCCGTCGCCATGGCCTCCCGGATCGACGCCATCCGCAAGTCGGAACTGAAGATCCACGACGCCCTCCTGGTGGCTCGCGACAAGCTCGTCGCCGATGTCGAACGCGCCATCGACCACGGCGAGGCGTCGATGGAGAACGTGTTCGACGACGACTACGTCCACCTCCCCGGGACGGAGCCGAAGCAGTACGAGACTCGTGGTCTGCCGATCTTCGAGCGCCTGTTCCCTGCGACGCTGGAGAGCGTCCTCGGGGTCGACGGCGACGTCGTCTTCTGCGTGGCGACCGACACCAACGGCTGGCTGCCGGTCCACAATCGCAAATATTCCCAGCCGCCCCGCGCCGATCCGCTGTGGAACGCCGCCAACTGCCGCAACCGCCGCATCTTCGACGATCGCACCGCGATCGCCGCGGCGCGCAACACCGTGCAGGCGATCTTCGTGCAGACCTATGAGCGCGATCTCGGCGGCGAAAAGATCCTGATGAAGGACGTCTCGACACCGATCCGCTTCAAGGGCAAGCATTGGGGCACGCTGCGCATCGGGCTGCGCTTCGAGTGAGCCCGGCACCGGCGAGGTCGAGGTCCGCCACGACGGCGCGGTGGGCGCTCGGGCCACGGAGTTCCGCCCCATGATCCTCTCCACCGGCGAAGCGCTGGTCGACATGATCGCCGTCGACGTCGGCGGGCGGCGGCTGTTCGAACCGGTGATCGGCGGCTCACCGCTCAACGTCGCCCTCGGCATCGCCCGGCTCGGCCGGCGGGCCGGGCATCTGACCAAGCTCTCCACCGACATGTTCGGCGAGGCGATCGCCGCCTTCATGGACCGCGAAGGGATCGATCGTCGCTTCGTCCGACGCTCGCCGCGGCCGACCACCATGGTCTACGTGGCGATCGACGACCGCGGGACGCCGAGCTACGCCTTCCACCTCGAGGGCACGGCCGACCGCTCGATGGAGATCGAGGACCTGCCGACCCAGCTTCCCGGCGAGGTCGAGGCGCTGCACTTCGGATCGATCTCGCTGGTGCTCGATCCGACGGCCTCGACCCTGCGCGGCCTGATGCGGCGGGAGGCGGGGAGACGGTTCATCTCGCTCGATCCCAACATCCGCCCCTCGGTGATGACCGATCGCGCCGCCCATGTCGCCCGTTTCGGCGAGCTTCTGGACCATGCCGACCTGATCAAGGCGAGCACCGAGGACGTCGCCTGGCTCCATCCCGGCGAGGATCCCGAGGCGGTCGCCGTCCGCTGGTCGTCGAGCGGGCCGAGCTTGGCGGTGGTCACCGACGGCGAACGCGGCCTCGTCGCGGCGATCGGCGGGCGGGCGATTCGCCTACCGGCCGCGCCGGTCGCGGTGGTCGACACGGTCGGGGCGGGCGACACGTTCCAGGCGGCGCTGCTCGTCCGTCTCGCCGAGGAAGGCCTCCTCGAGCGAGCGACGCTCGCCGCCACACGAATCGAGGATCTGGTACCGGCCCTCGGCTTCGCCGCGGCGGCCGCCGCCCTCACCTGCACCCGACGCGGCGCCGACCTGCCGCGCCGCGACGAGGTCGCCGACTTCGTGGAGCGTCGAGGCCGGACCGACGGAAGCGCCGTGCGTGCCCCGTTCCATCGCGGCGAATCCGGTTAGGATGGGCGCACGACCGCCTTCGCTTTCGAACCGCTCGCCCGGTCCGGCGCTCGGCGGCCGCGGGGGCCGGGCCGGGCGGCGCTCCCCGAACCCGATCGGAGACCGCCGAAGATGCGACCGCATCCGGCCGGCGGAAAGAAGAAGAGAGAAGAGAACGTGACGGGCGGAAACCTCGAAGGCATCTCGTCGATGGCGACGCGCCAGATTCTGGCTGAACTGGTCGAGACCTACCGGGAAAAGACCGGGCGAACCGTGGCGATCGCCTCGATCGGCGGCGTCGACGCGGCCCGGCGCGTGCGTGAGGGCGAGGCCTTCGACGTGGTCGTGCTGGCGAACGACGCGCTGGAGAAGCTGGAGGCGGAAGGGCATCTGGTGGCGGGGTCGCGCACCGGATTCACCCTCTCGGCGCTCGCCGTGGCGACGAAGGCGGAGGCCGGACCTCTCGTCTTCGCCGACGAGGCGGCGGTGCGCGAATCGGTGCGCCGGGCGGCGACCATCGGCTATTCCACCGGTCCGAGCGGCACCTACCTGCTGAACCTGCTGAAACGCTGGGGCATCGACGAGGAGGTCGGGCCGCGGCTCCGGCAGGCACCGCCCGGTGTTCCGGTCGGCACGATGGTGGCGCGCGGCGACGCCGAGATCGGCTTCCAACAGACGAGCGAACTCGTCGGCGTGCCCGGCATCGTCCTCGCCGGACCGCTGCCGTCGTCGGTCGCCTTCGAGACGCTCTTCGCCGCGGCGGTGGCGACCCGGTCGCCCGACCCGGCGGCGGCGCGCGACTTCGTCACCTTCCTCGCCGCCCCGGAGACGGAAGCGGCGAAACGGCGCAACGGCATGGCGCCGGCCTGACGCCCGGCGTGGGTGCGGGGGCGACGAGCGCGCGAGGATCGCTCGTCCGTCGTCTCAATCGTAGTTCGCGGGCCGTCTCGCCAGTGCGGCGGCGACGGTCTCGAGCTGCGCCGGCCGGCCGATCACCCGATGTTGCAGTTCCGCTTCGAGCCGCAACCCGGCCGCCGGTTCGGCGAACCAGGCGCCGTCGAGCAGCGCCTTGACCCGGCGGGTGACGTCGGGCGACTTCGCCGCGATGTCGCGGGCGAGCGCGTGGGCGGCGGCGAGCGGATCGTCGACGATGCGGGTGATCAGGCCGATCTCCCGCGCCTCCTCGGCGGCGACGGTACGCCCGGTGAGCAGCAGTTCCTTGGCCAGGTCGATGCGGGTGAGGCGACGCAGCGCCTGGGTGATCCCCATGTCGGGCAAGAGGCCCCAGCGGATCTCCATCACCGAGAGGCGGGTGTCGGGGGCGGCCAGGCGGATGTCGGCGCCGAGCGCGATCTGCAGGCCGCCGCCGAAGGCGACGCCACGCAGCGCCGCGATCACCGGGATCTCGAGTTCCTGCCAGACCCAGCTCGGCTTCTGGAAGACGTTGGCGATCTCGCCCGGCGGCAGGTCGAACAGACGGGCGGCGAGCCCGTCGAGGTCTGCGGCGACGGTGGAGAACATCGCCAGATCGAGCCCGGCGCAGAAGTCGTCGCCACGGCCGGTGAGGACCACCGCCCGCACGCCGGGATCACGCTTCAACGCTTCGCCGGCGGCGGCGAGTTCCTCGAACATCGCCGTGTCGAGGGCGTTCTTCTTGTCCGCCCGTGCCAGCGCCACTTCCGCCACCCGATCGGTGACGGTCACCTCGACCCGCGCCATCGTCGCCTCCCATCGTTCGTCGGTCCCACCATGGACCGGATGGCGGTGCGACGCGAGATCGTCGTCGCCACGGCACCGCGCCGACGGCGTCGGGATGGGCCGAACCGGGCACCCTCTCCCGGCAAATTCGCTCCCTCGTCCCGGTACATTCTGCCGAGGTGGAGGGAAGGGCGCGATCGGCCTCCAGTCAAATCATTGGAATCAATAGGCAAATTACAACGTTTCCGTGGCATTTCGCTTGCTTCGCACCGCAGGGGCTCTGCGCCCCGCGCTCGAGCCTCGCGGAAAGTCGTCGTGCCGTCGATCTCCTCCCTCACCTCCATCTCGTCCTACACGGCGACGCAGATCGCGGGGTTGAGCACGACCGACATCGCCGATCTGTCGACGGCCGACATCCAGTCGCTGTCGACCACCCAGGTCGCGGCGCTGACCGGCGACCAGATCTCGGCGTTGGTGCCGAGCCAGTTCGTCTTCTCGGCGTCGCAGCTCTCGGTCTTCAGCGAAGTGCAGATCGGAGCGATGGAGCCCGAGGACATCGCGGTCCTGACCACCACGCAGTTGCGCGGCCTTTCGGCGACCGACCTCGCCGACCTCACCACCACCCAGTTCGCCGCCCTCACCGCCACCCAGCTCGGCTCGCTGACCGCCATCCAACTGCGTGGTCTGACCACGACCGAGGTGGCGGCGCTCTCCACCACCCAGGCGGCCGGCTTCGCCTCGACGCAACTGGCCTCGCTGACCTCGACCCAGATCGGAGCGCTCACCACCACGGTGATCGCGGCCCTGTCGGCGGCGCAGGTGACCGGCTTCGGCCGCGCCACGATGACTTCCCTCTCGACGGAGCAGATGGCGGCTCTCGCCGCCACCCAGATCGGGGCGTTCACCTCGACCGCGATCAAGGCGCTGTCGAGCGAGCAGATCGCGGCGCTGACGGTCGACCAGATCGGCGGGCTGACGGCGACGCAGATCGGGATGCTCGCCACCACGCAGGTGGCGGCGCTGACCATCGCCGAGATCGGCACGCTTTCCACCACCCAGATCCGCGGCCTCACGACGGCGTCGGTGGCGGCGTTGAGCGAGAGCCAGATCGCGGCGTTCACCGCCGAACAGGTCGCCGGCTTCGGCACCACCCAGATCCGCGGCCTGACGGCGACCCAGGTCGACGGGCTCACCACCACGCAGTTCGAGGCGCTGACCTCGACCCAGTTCGCGGCGTTGACCACGACCCAGGTCGCCGGGCTCTCCGCCGAGGATCTCGCGGCGATGTCGGCCGAGGAGTTCGCGGCGCTGACCAGCACCGCACTCTCCGGTCTCGACGCCACCCTGATCGCCTCGCTGTCGGTCGACAAGATCGCGGCGCTCACCACCACCCAGATCACCGGAATCAACCGCGCCGGTCTCGCCGCGCTCACCGCGGCGCAGTTCGCGACCCTGTCGTCGACCCAGATCGGGGCGCTCACCACCACCCAGACCTCGGGCCTGACCACCACCGAGATCTCGGCCCTCGGAGTGGAGCAGGCGAGCGGCCTGTCCTCCGCCCAGGTGTCGGCGTTGACCACCACCCAGGTCACGGCGCTGACCACCACCACCATCGCCGCGCTCGGCGCCCTGCAACTGCGCGGGCTGCAGACGACCGACCTCGCCACCCTCGCCACGGAACAGTTGCGGGCCCTGAGCACGACACAGCTCGCCGGCCTGTCGACGACGCAGATCCGGGCGCTGACCACGACCCAGGTCGCCGACCTCACCGCCACCCAGTTCGAGGCGCTGACCAGCGGACAGATCGCGGCATTGACGCCGGCGCAGATCCAAGCGCTGACAGACACCGAACTGGCGGCGTTGGTCGACACCCGCCTCGCGGCGATGACCTCGACCGGGATCGGCGCGCTCGCCACCTCGCAGATCGCGCTGCTGACCACCACCCAGATCGCGGCGATGTCGACGACCCAGGTCGCCGGGCTGGAGCGCGCCGACGTCGCGGCGCTCGGCGCCGAACAGATCGCCGCGTTGGCGGCGACTCAGCTCGCCGCCCTCGGCGTCACCGGCTTCGGTGGGTTGAGCGCGACCGACGTCGCCGGATTGAGCGTTTCGCAGATCGCCGGTCTCGCCGCGACGCAGATGGCGGCGATGTCGACGACCCAGGCGACGGGGCTCTCCACCGCGCAGATGGCGGCGATGTCGACGACGCAGGTTCGCGCCCTGGCGACCGGCGTCGTCGGCCAACTCACCGCCGAGCAGGTCGGAGCCCTCTCGACCACCCAGATCGCGGCGATCTCGGCGCGTCAGGTCGCCGCGCTCACCGTCGACCGACTGAACGAACTCGATGCGACGCGGCTCGCCGCCCTGACCTCGACGTCGCTCTCCGGCCTCACCACGACGCAGTTGAACCAGTTGACGACGACCGGTCTCGCCGGCCTGACGTCGACGCAACTCACCGGTCTCACCACCACCCAGATCGGCGCGCTCGACGCCGACCACGTCGCCGCACTGACCACCGATCAGGTCGCCGGCCTGACCACCACCCAGCTCGGCGGGATGCGGTCGACCCAAGTCGCGGCGCTCGCCGCCACGCAGATCGCGGCGCTGACGGCCACCCAGATGGCGGCGATGCCGGCATTGGCCTTCACCGGTCTGACCGAGACGCAGATCCGCGACCTCGATCTCGCCCATCTCTCCGCGCTGACCGCCACCGCGATCGCCGCGCTGACGACCACGGCGGTGGCGGCGATGTCGGCGACCGACCTCGCGGCGCTCGCCACGACCCAGTTCACGGCGTTGAACGGCGCCGCGCTCAAGGCGCTGTCGGCCACCCAGATCGCCGCCCTGGCGACCACTCAGATCGCCGCGATGGGGTCCGGTCCGGTGCGCGGGCTGACGTCCGACCAGTTCGGGGCGTTGACGGCGGAGCAACTCGCGGCGCTCTCGGCGACCGCTCTCTCCGGCCTGACCTCGACTCAGATCCAGACTCTCTCGACGACGGTGTTCGCCGCCCTGACCGCGACGCAGCTGCGCGGCCTGACCTCGACGCAGATCGGCCAACTCGGCGCCGATCAGTTGTCGAGTCTGAACGAGACGCAGATCGGCGGGCTCACCACCGCCCAGATCGCCGGCCTCGGCTCGACCGCTCTCGCCGTTCTCGACTCGACCGCCCTCGCCGCCCTGTCGCAGGCGCAGGTGGCGGCGATCCGGGCGACCGCCCTCGGCGGTCTCGAAGAGACGCAGATCCGCGGGCTCACCACCACCCATATCGCGGCGCTGACCACCACTCAGGTCGCGGCGCTGCCGGCCGAGGACGCCGCGGCGTTCACCGCGACCCAGATCGCGGCGTTGACGACGCCGCAGGTCGCCGCCCTCTCCGCCACGGCGCTCGGCGCACTCTCGGCGACCCAGCTCGGCGCCCTCTCCACCACCCGCATCGCGGCGCTGACGGCGACGCAGATGCAGGGGATGAGCGCCGAGAGACTCGCCGATCTGTCGACGACCGCCTTCGCCGCGTTGACGGCGACGGCGATCGGCGGGCTCTCGACGACCACCATCGCCGAGCTCTCCGCCACGTCGATCGGCGCCCTGTCGACCACCCAGTTGCGCGGGTTGACGGCGGCGCAGGTGGCGGCGCTCGACGGCGAGCGGATCGCCGCGCTCGACGCCACCCGCATCGCGGCGCTGGCGGCGGCGCAGATCCGCGGCCTGACGACGACGGCGCTCGCCGATCTCTCGGCCACCCAGGCGGCGGCCCTCACCTCGACCCAGATCGGCTGGCTCACCACTTCGACCGTCGCCGGGCTCGGCGAGACCCAGATCGCGACGCTGACCGCCACCCAGATCGCCGGGCTGGCCACGACGCAGCTCACCGCCCTCGCCACCACCGCGGTCGCGGCGTTGAGCGAGACGAGCATCGCGGCGCTGACCACCACGCAGTTGCGTTCGCTGACCAGCACCTCCGTCGGGGCCCTCACCATCACGCAGGTGGCGGCGCTCTCCGAGACCCAGCTCGCCGCCCTGACCCCGACCCAGATGAAGGGCTTCGGCGAGGAGGCGCTGACCTCGCTCACCGGCACCCGGCTCGCCGCCCTGACCGCCACCGAGATCGGCGGCCTGACCGGCACGCAGCTCGCTTGGCTCGGTGAGACCCAGATCGCGGCGCTGACCACCACCCAGGCTCGCGGACTGGGAGCGACGGCGCTCGCCGCTCTCGCCGACACCCAGGTCGCAGCCCTGACCACCACCCAGATCGCGGGGCTGTCCACCACCCAGATCGCCGGACTGCGCGCCACCACGGTGGCCGCGCTCTCCACCACCCAGATCGAAGCGCTCGATGCGACCCTGATCGCCGCGCTGTCGGCGACCGGCGCGGCGGGCCTGACGGCCGAACAGATCGCGGCGCTCGATGCGACCGCGATGGCGGCGTTGACCGCCACGGCGTTCGGCGGGCTGACCACCTCGGCGCTCGCCGGGCTCGACGCCACCGACCTCGCCGGCCTGTCGACCACCCAGATCCGCGGCCTGACCTCGACCGCGATCGGCTCACTCGACGCCACAGGCTTCGCCGCGCTCGGCACCCGGCAGATCGCGGCGCTGACCGGTGGCCAGATCACCGGCCTGACCGGCGATCAACTCGCCTCGCTCGACGCCACCCGGCTGGCGGCGCTGACCACCACCGGGATCGCCTCGCTCACCGTCGAGCAGATCGACGAACTCTCCGCCACAACGATCACCGGCCTCACCTCGACCCAGGCCAAAGGGCTGACCGCCACCCAGATCGCCTCGCTCTCGACCCGACAGGTGGCGGCGATGGAGGCGATGGATCTCGCGGCGCTCTCCACCACCGCGATCGGCGGGCTCGACGCGGCGCAGGTGGAGAGCCTCTCGGCGACCGCGATCGCGGCGCTCTCCGACGCGCAACTCGCCGCCCTCACCACCACCGCGATCGCCGGCCTCGCCACGGCGCAACTGGCGGCGATGAGCACGACGCAGATCCGCGCGCTGACTGCGACGCAGATCGCCGCCTTCGGCGAGACCCAGATCGAGGCGCTGAGCGGCGACCAGCTGGCGGCGTTGACTGCGACCGAGGTGCGGGCCCTGACGTCGACACTGGCGGCGGCACTCGGCACGACCGGGCTCGCAGCCCTGGGCACCCGCCAGATCGCCGCGCTGACCGCGACGGCGGCGGCCGGCCTCACCGACACGCAGATCGCTTCCCTCACGACGACCGCCTTCGCCGCCCTCGGCGCGGCGGCGATCTCCGGGCTCACCACCGAGCGGATCGCGGGCCTCGGCGCCACTCGCCTCGCCGAACTCTCCACCACCCAGATCGCCGGTCTCACGGCGACGCAGGTGGCCTCGCTCACCACGACGCAGATCGAGGCGCTGACCACCCGGCAGATCGCGGCGCTCGACGCCACCCGGATCGCCGGCCTCACCGCCGATCAGCTCTCCGCCCTGAGCGCCACCCAGTCGGCGGCGATCGCCACCACCCGGATGGCGGCCCTGACCACCACCGCGCTCGCCGGGCTGACGGCGACCGACATCGGCGATCTGGCGACCGCTCAGTTGCGGGCGATGACGGCCGGCCAGTTCGGCGCGTTCGCCGACAGCCAGATCGCGGCGCTCTCCACCACCCAGATCGCGGCCCTGACCACCACCGGCCTCGCCGGGCTCGGCTCCGCGCAGGTGGCCGCGCTCACCGGCGAGCAGTTCGCGGCGCTGGCGGCCGATCAGGTCGCTGCGATCTCGACCTCGGCCCTCGAGGGTCTGACGCCGACGCGTCTGGCGAGCCTCTCGACGACGCGGCTCGCGGCCTTCTCCACCACCCAGTTCGCCGCCCTCGCCGACACCCAGATCGCCGCTCTCGACACGACGCAAGTCGCCTCCCTCGACGCCACCCGGGCGGCGGCGTTGTCGAGCACCGGCCTCGACGGCCTGACCGCCGGGCAGATGGCGGCGCTCTCGACCACGGCACTCGCCGCACTGTCGGCGACGCAGGTCGGCTCGTTGAGCGAAACCCAGCTCGGGGCGATGTCCCCGGCGCAGATCGCGGCACTGACGACGACGGCGCTGCGCGGCCTCGACGCGACCGGGGTCGCGGCCTTCACCGAGACCCAGATCGCCTCGCTCGACACCGCCCAACTGGCGGCGCTGACCGCGGCCGCCTTCGCCGGCCTGACCCGGACCGGCATCGCGGCGCTCTCCACCGAGCAGTTGCGCTCCATCTCGGCGACCGAGATCGGCGGTCTCACCTCCACTCAGGCCTCGGCGCTGACCGGCGAACAGGTCGTCGCCCTCGCCACCACGCAGGTGGCGGCACTCTCGGCCACGGCCCTCGACGGGTTCTCCGCCTCGCAACTCGCCACCCTGACCACGACCCAGGTCGCCAACCTCGGCTCGACGCAGTTCGCCTCGCTCGACACCACCCAGGTCGCGGCGCTCTCCACCGAGCAGATCGGGGCGCTCTCCACCACGGCGCTCGCCGGCCTCTCGGCGGCGCAGATGGCCGATCTGTCGCTCGACCAGTTGGCTCGCCTCTCCGCCACCCAGATCGCCGCCCTCACCGCCACAGCGGTCGGCGGTCTCACCGAGAGCGAACTCGCCGCCCTGACCACGACACAGCTCGCCGCCCTCACCGCGACCGAGATCGGCGGGCTGACCACCACCCAGATCGGTGCGTTGACGGCGACGCAGCTCGCCACGCTCTCCACCACCCAGATCCGTGGCCTCACCCCGACCGAACTCGGCGCGCTCACCGCGACGCAGATGGCGGCCTTCGGCACCACCCAGCTCGCCGGGCTCTCGGCGACGCAGATCCGCAGCCTGACCGCCGGCCAGACCGAGGTGTTCGACGCGGCGCGGCTGGCGGCACTCTCCACCACCCAGATCGCGGCGATCTCGTCTTCGGGCCTCGACGGGCTGACCGAGACGGCGATCGCCGCGCTCGCCACCTCGCAGGCGGCGGCTCTGGCGGCGAGCCAGATCGCGGCGCTCGACGCCACCGCTCTGGCGGCCCTGACCACCACCCAGATCGGCGTCCTGACCACCTCCGCGATCGGCGGCCTGACCGCGACGCAGGTGGCCGACCTGTCGCTCGACCAACTGGCGGCCCTCGCCACCACCCAGATCGCGGCGCTCGCCACCGATGCGATCCGCGGCCTGACCGAGACCGAACTCGGCGCCCTCGCCACCACCCAGTTGCGGGCCCTGACCACCACCGGCATCGCCGCCCTGACCGCCGGCCAGGTCGAGGACCTCGGCACCGCCCAGCTCGGGCGCCTGACCACCACCCAGATCGCGGCGCTGTCGACCATCGGCATCGCCGGGCTGACGACGACGCAGATCGCCTCGCTCGCCACCTCGCAGGTGGCGGCGCTCGCCACCACCGAGTTGCGCGCCCTGACCGAGACCCAGATCGCGGCGCTGACCGCCGAACAGATCGGGCATCTCTCGGCGGCGCGGATCGCCGGGCTCGCCGGCACCCAGGTCGCGGCCTTCTCGGCGACGCAGTTCGCCGCGCTCTCAACCACCCAGATCTCGGCCATCTCGGCCGGCGCCATCGGCGCGCTGACGAGCGAGCGCATCGCCGGGCTGACCACGACCCAACTCGCCGCCTTGACCGCGACGGAGATGGCCGGCCTCGTCGGGACCCAGGTGGCGGCCTTCTCGGCCGCGCAGATCGCGGCGCTCACCACGACGCAGATCCGCGGCCTCGGGGCGGACGGGGTGGGGGCGCTCTCCACCTCCCAAGTGGCGGCGCTGCCGGCGACCCAGATCGGGGCGCTCGCGACCTCGCAACTCGCCGCTCTCGCCGACACCCAGGTGATCGCGCTCGGGGCGAGCGGCGTCGCGGCCCTTTCGGCGACGCAGATCGCGGCGCTCTCGACCACCGGGATCGAGGCACTGACCGCGACCGAGATCGGGGCGCTCTCCACCACTCAGATCGCCGGCCTCACCGCGACGCAGATGGGGGCGTTCGGCGCCGGCCAGATGGCGGCCTTCTCCTCGACCCAGTTGCGCGCCCTCACCACCACCGAGATCGGCGGTCTCGGCGGAGCGCAGGTGGCGGCGCTCGGCGCGGATCAGCTCGCCGCGTTCTCCACCACCCAGTTGGCGGCTCTCGATGCCGAGGGCATCGGCGGCCTGACCACCACGGCGCTGGCGGCGATGGCCACGACGCAACTCACCGCGCTCTCGGCGACGGCGGTCGCGGCGCTCTCCACCTCCCAGATCCGCGCCCTGACCGAAACGCAGGTCGGCGCTCTCACCACCACCCAGGTCCGGGCACTGGCGGCGAGCGGAGTGGGCGCCCTCGGCGCCACGCAGATCGCCGCGCTCGGCACGCGTCAGGTCGCGGCGCTGACCACCTCGGCGATCGCCGGGTTGACGGCGACCGGAGTGGCGGATCTTTCCGTCACCCAACTCGGGGCGATGAACACCAGCCAGATCGCGGCGTTGGCGACGACGGCGATCGCCGGGCTCGCCGTCGCCGACTTCGCGGCGCTGACCACCCGCCAGCTCGCCTCCTTCACCGCGGAGCAGATCGGCGCCCTGACCTCGACCCAGATCTCCGGGCTCGACGCCACCCGCCTCGCGGCGCTGACGGTGACCGAGATCGCCGGGCTCACCTCGACGCAGGTGGCGACGCTCTCCGCCGGTCAGTTCGCCGCCTTGGCGACGACTCAGATCGCGGCGCTGTCGACCTCTGGCATCGCCGGGCTCGACGCAACCGACATCGCCGGGCTCACCTCGACGCAGTTCGCCGCGCTGACCTCGGCCCAGATCGGCGCCCTCAACGCCACCCAGATCACCGGGATGAGCGAGACCCGGCTCGCCGCGCTCACCACCACCCAGATCGCCGGCCTCGCCGCCACCGGCGTCGGCGCCCTCACCTCGACCGGGATCGCCGCGCTGGGTACCCGGCAGATCGCGGCGCTGACCACCTCCGCCCTGCAGGGACTGACGGCGACGCAGGTCGACGGGCTGACCACCACCCAGATCGCCGCGCTCACCACCACCCAGATCGCCGGGCTCGGCACCGCCGCGATCTCCGGCCTCGACGCCCGCGAGTTCGACGCCTTCACCACCACCCAGCTCCGCGCGCTGACCGCCACCCGCCTCGGCGCCCTCGGCACGACGCAGATCGCGGCGCTGTCGACGAGCCGCATCGCCGATCTTTCGTCGGCTCAGATCGCGGGCCTGCTCGACATCCAGGTGGCGGCGCTCTCCGCCGACCAACTCGCCGCGCTGTCGACCACCGCGATCGCGGCGCTCTCGACGAGCGGCATCGAGGGGCTGACCGCGACGCAGTTCGCCGCTCTCGACGCCACCCGGATGGGGGCGCTGACCACCACTCAGATCGCCGCCCTGTCGCCGACGACGCTGGCGGGAGCGACCTCTACGGCGCTCGCCGGCCTCACCACCACGCAGTTCGCGGCGCTGACCGGCGGCCAGATCGGCGCGCTCACCTCCACCCGGATCGCCGAGCTCGATGCGACCCGGATCGCGCTCCTGTCGGAAACGGCGATCGCCGGCCTCGCGTCGACCCAGGTCGCTGCGCTGACCACCGGCCAGCTCGCGGCGCTGTCGACGACGCAGATCGCCGCCCTGTCGGCGGCGGGGGCGGCCGGGCTCGGGGCGGCGCAGGTCGATGCGCTCGGCGATGCGCAGATCGCGGC
>JAOTSD010000041.1 GCA_030247555.1 Siculibacillus sp.
ACGTGACCGCCGCCTCGCTCGACGCGCCGGACGCCGTCGTCCCGGTGCGCAACATCTGGACCGGCTCCCGCCTCGCCTTCCTGCACGGCTTCGACGCCTCGCTCCCCGATCACCTCGACGAGGGAACCGGGTCCTAGGCCGTGGTCGGGCGCGGTGTCCCGGTGAGAAACGCGAGAGGCCGGCGCGCCTCGCGGCGCCCGGCCCCACTTCGTCTCCGCATCACGCCACCGGCGGGATCACGATCGTCACTCGGCCCCGGCCGAGGCGTGCGTCACTGATTGCCCGACTTGGCGATCCAGTCCTGCGCCTGGGCGACGCCGAGGCGACGCTCCTGCTCGCTCGCCACCGAGAAGGCCTGCTCCTGCGCGTCGCGGATCCAGTCCTCGTTGGCGGCGTTGGCGTTGGCTCGCGCCACGGTGAGCCACATCAGGCCCTGCGCCGGGCGGCGCGGCACGTCGTCGTCACCGGTGAAGAGCAACTGTCCGAGCAGCGCCTGAGCGCCGACATGGCCCTTCTTCGCCGCCACGCGCAGCCAGCGCGCCGCCTGCTTCGGGTCGCGCTCCTTGGAGTCGGTGTCGAGATAGAGCCGGCCGAGATTGAACTGGGCGTCGGAGTCGCCGAAATACGAGGCGGCGTAGGTGTAGATCTCCCGCGCCTTCTGCACGTTCGGACGAACGGCCGTGTTGTCGATGCCCTTCAGATAGTAACCGCCCAGCGCCACGAAGGCCGAGGCGACGAAAGCCGACTGCGGGCTCGCCGGGCTGTCGTCGGCATGGTTGTTGGCGACCTGGTTGTAGAAGTCGAAGGCCTTGGCGTCATTGACCGGCACGCCGTCGCCGGTCTGGTAGATGCGGCCGAGTTTCCACTGCGCGATCGGGTGGCCGTTCTCGGCGGCGCGGCGCAACTGCTCGATCGCCCCCTTTCGGTCACCCTCGTAGTAGAGGCGCGTGCCGGCCCGGAAGGAGTCGCCGGCGTTCGCCGCATTGCCCGGAATCGCCGGACCGACGAGCTTCGGCGAGATCCCCGGCGGCAGTTGCGACAGAACCGGAGCCGCCGGCGCCGGAATGGCGGTGGACGTGCCCGGCAGCGGCGCCAACGCCTGAATGGTCGGCGCGAGCGGCTCGTTCGGCACGCTCCGCGCGTTGGGGTCGAGCGCCGACGCGGCGCCGCCCGACACGGCGACGGCCGCCGTCAGCATGCCGAAACGAAGGAGCGTTCCAAACCACATGGCCGTTCTCGTCACAGGCCCGACCTCCCGTCGACGCGGCGCCCCTCGCCGCCGGCTCTCACCGACGGGGCACGCGAAGAAGATCGTTCGGGCATCTCGTTCATGATCCGCCACCGCATCACGGGCGTCGGCCGATCCGGAGTTTTCCGCCTCACCTCGCGGACACGCGGGGCGAAGGCCTCTCGCATCGTGTGATAGGCGCGGTTTCCGGCGAAACTCGGGCCGGAAACGGGTCTTGTCTCGACGGTGCGCCGGTCGAAGCGGGGCATCGGCGCCATCACATCGCATCGCCGCACCGACGCCGTCGCGCCTTCGCGACCGAGCGGCCATTCGACACCGACGCCACGCCACACGAGACCCACCTTCGCGCTCCACGCTCTTTCCGGAGCCCACCCCGGACGATCGCACGCTGGGTCTCATTTGTGACCGGAAAGCGGCACGAGCCGTCTCCCGGAAGCTCGCGGAAATTCATTGAAAATCGGTGTTGCAGTTTCGTCACGCACGCAACCGGTGCCGCGGCGGCGCACCATGGTGAACATGCGGTTCCCGCCGCCCCATCGGCGATTGTGGCGACGCGGCACAATGTGGAAAATCGCAATCTACGGTCGCCGCCACGCGCCGCCGCCCGATTTTCTCCCCGAGAAGGGCGAAAGCCGGAGCTTTCGCCCCGGCCTTCGTGAACCCTCGAGGATCCCGCATCCCTCACGCCAGGCGAGTCAACGCCTCTTCGACCTTGGCGCGGCGGGCGACGTATTCCTCGCGCTTCTCGCGGTTCTCCTCCACCACCTCTTCCTTGGCCTTGGCCATGAACTGCGGGTTGGAGAACATCTTGTCGATGCGGCCGATCTCGGAGAGGAGCTTCTCGACCTCCTTCTCCAGCCGCTTGCGCTCGGCGGCGACGTCGATGACGCCCTCGAGCGGCAGGCACATGGTGGCCTCGCCGACCACGATCTGGGCCGAGGCCGCGGGCGTCGCCTCGGCGAGGGAGATCTCCGAGATGCGGGCGAGCCTGAGGATCGCCGACGAATGCGTGGCGAGCCAGTCGCGCGTCGTCGGCGACGCGCCGACGACGACGAGCGGGATCTGTGCACCCGCCGGCACGTTCATCTCCGAGCGCACCGAGCGGATCTCGGTGATGAGACCGACCAGCCAATCGATCTCGTCGGCCGCCGCGTCGTGGGTGACGCCCTTGCCCGGCCATTCGGTGAGGACGAGCAGGTTCGAGCGACGCAGGCCCGCCTCCTCGGCGGTCTTCGCCCAGAGCTCCTCGGTGATGAAGGGCATGAACGGGTGCAGGAGCTTGAGGATCTCGTCGAGGACGTGGGCGCAGGTCGCCCGCGTCTCGTCCTTCAGCGCCTGATCGGTGCCGGCGAAGATCGGCTTGGCCAGCTCGAGATACCAGTCGCAGAACGAGTTCCACACGAAGCGATAAGCGCTCGCTGCCGCATCGTTGAAGCGATAGGCCTCGAGCGCGCTCGTGACGCCTTCGACGGCGCGGGCGAGTTCGGTCGCGATCCAGCGGTTCAACGTCCCCTTCGCCGCCGCCGGCTCGAAGTCGGAGACGCAGACGCAGCCGTTCATCTCGGCGAAGCGGGCGGCGTTCCACAGCTTGGTGGCGAAGTTGCGATAGCCGGCGACCCGCGCCTTGGCGAGCTTGATGTCGCGGCCCTGCGCCGCCATCGCGGCGAGCGTGAAGCGCAGCGCATCGGCGCCGAACTCGTCGATGAGGTCGAGCGGGTCGATGACGTTGCCCTTCGACTTCGACATCTTCTGCCCCTTCTCGTCACGAACGAGGGCGTGGATGTAGACGTCGTGGAAGGGAATGACCGGGGCGCCCGCCTCGTCCTTCATGAAGTGCATGCCCATCATCATCATCCGGGCGACCCAGAAGAAGATGATGTCGAAGCCGGTGACCAGCACCGAGGTCGGGTAGTAGCGCGCGAGCTCCGGCGTCGCGTCGGGCCAGCCGAGCGTCGAGAACGGCCACAGGGCGGACGAGAACCAGGTGTCGAGCACGTCCTCGTCGCGGGTCAGCGGTTCCGGCTTCCCGTAATGCTTCGCCGCCATCTCCGAGGCCTCGGCCTCGTCGTGGGCGACGAAGACGGCGCCGTCCGGTCCGTACCACGCCGGGATCTGGTGGCCCCACCACAGTTGACGCGACACGCACCAGGGCTGGATGTTCTCCATCCACTGGTAGTAGGTGTTCTCCCAATTCTTCGGCACGAAGGCCGTGCGCCCGTCGCGCACCGCGGCGATCGCCGGCTGCGCCAGCGTCTTGGCGTCGACGTACCACTGGTCGGTGAGGAAGGGCTCGATCACCACGTGGCTGCGGTCACCGTGCGGCACCGTGTGGGTGTTCGGTTCGATCTTGTCGAGAAGACCGCGCCGCGCCATCGCCTCGACCACCAGCTTGCGCGCCGCGTCGCGATCCTTGCCGTGGAGCAGCGCCTCGAGCACGTCCGGGGCGAAGGTGTAGGCGACCGGGGTCGGCGCCTCCTCGCCCTCGGCCGCCGCCGGCGCGCCGGAGAGATCCTGCCCGTGACCGACGTCGGCCCAGAAGGCCTCGTTGCCGGTGAGCGCGATGTGCGCCTTGCGGTCGAGCACGTTGATCATCGCCAGACCGTGGCGCTTGCCGACCTCGAAGTCGTTGAAGTCGTGCGCCGGGGTGATCTTCACCGCGCCGGTGCCCTTCTCCGGGTCGGAATACTCGTCGGCGACGATCGGGATGCGCCGGCCGACCAGCGGCAGGATGACGAACTTGCCGACAAGGTCGGTGTAGCGCTCGTCCTCCGGATGGACGGCGACCGCGGTGTCGCCGAGCATCGTCTCCGGACGGGTGGTCGCCACGGTGACGAAGCGCCCCGGCTCGCCCTCGACCGGATACTTGAAGTGCCAATAGTGACCCTTGACCTCGACCTGCATCACCTCGAGGTCGGAGATGGCGGTCTCGAAGTGCGGATCCCAGTTGACCAGCCGCTTGTCGCGATAGATCAGCCCATCGCGGTGCAGCTCGACGAATACCTTGAGGACGGCGCGCGACAGGCCTTCGTCCATGGTGAAGCGCTCGCGCGACCAGTCGCAGGAGGCGCCGAGGCGCTTCAGCTGGTTGACGATGGTGCCGCCCGATTCGGCCTTCCACGCCCAGACCTTCTCGAGGAACTTCTCGCGGCCGATGTCGCGGCGGCCCGGCTCCTGACGCTGCACCATCTGCCGCTCGACCACCATCTGGGTGGCGATGCCCGCATGATCGGTACCCGGCTGCCACAGCACGTCCTTGCCGCGCATCCGTTCGAACCGCACCAGCACGTCCTGCAGCGTGTTGTTGAGCGCATGGCCCATGTGCAGCGAGCCGGTGACGTTGGGCGGCGGGATGACGATGGCGTAAGGGGCGGCGCCCGGCTTCGCGCCGGCGCCGGCGGCGAAAGCCTTCGCCTCGTCCCAAGCGGCGGAGATGCGTGGTTCGACCGCGGCGGCCTCGTAGGTTTTCTCGAGCATGACGGTTCCGGAATGCTTCATCGGGCGGGAGGGACGACGATCCGGCGCCGCGCGGGCACCACGGCGGCCGTCGTCCGCAGTCGCCCGATAAGCCTCGAGCAGACGGGCGAAGTCAACCTTCGCCGCCGAATTCCGGCCGCGCGTGGCACGCGGGAAACGCCGCCGCATCCGCCGCGGCGGGTGCACCCATCGTCTGGTGAACGGCGCTTCAGCGACCGCGGGTGACGCGCTCGATCTCGGCCTTGACCAGCCGTTCGACCATCGGCGGCAGGTTCTGGTCGAGCCACGCCTTGAGCATCGGCCGCAGCATGTCCTGAACGAGGTCCTCGAGAGTGCGGGCGTTGCGATTGAGCACGGTCAGAGCGAGATCGTTGAAGGCCGAGGCGACGAGCCCTTCGGTCGACTGCGACAGGAGCGGGGCGGCCTCCGCCACCTCGACCGACGGCGGTTCGGCCGGGCGTGCCACCACCCGCGCCGGTTCGATCCGCGGCGGCGGAGGCGGCGGGGGCGGCGGCGGCTCCGGTTCCGGTTCCGGTTCGCGGACGAAGGCCGCGAAGTCCTCGAACTTCGGCGCGGGCTCCGGTTCGGGTTCCGGTTCGGGCTCGTCGGCGATGTCTTCGAAGGTGACGTCGGTCGCCTCGCCGAACCCTTCCACCAGCGGCGGATCGTTCGCCCCGACTTCTTCGGTCAGTTCGAGCACGTCGTCTTCCTCGTCGTCCGGCATGCCGTCGCCGGCGGACGAGAAGAGCTTGTCGAGATCGTCTTCGGAAATGCTCTCGTCACCGGCGGGCGCCTTCGCCACCGCTCCCTTGGGAGCGGTTTCCTCGTCCGCGATGATCTTGCGGATCGAGGCCAGGATCTCCTCCATCGAGGGTTCCTGAGCTTGCGCCTTGGCCATGACTTCCTCCGCCCACGCCCGGGGGCGCCACGTCCCCATCCCTCCAAGGGATGGGGACCCCCCCGTGACACGGATACTATAGATGGGAAGTCGTCGCCCGAAAACGCGCCGAACTCATCCCGGTCGAGTTATCCCCGACGACGAACGCGCGTCCGGCCGATCAGCGACCGTCGGGCGTGCGCAGGCCGATCCACTTGTCCTTCACCGCGTCGTAGTGCGCGGTCGGATCGTAGCTCGTCACCTTGAGGCGCAGATGGTCGGCGTCGAGCCGTCCGATCGCCGCCGCCAGCTGGAACGAGCCGACGATGCGGGAACGTTCGGCGTTGACCAGATTGGACTGCGCCGTGATCAGCGAGGTCTGCTGGTTCAACACGTCGAGCGTCGTGCGTTGGCCGACACGCTGCTCCTCGATGACTCCGTTCAGCGCGAGTCGGGTCGCTTCGACCTGGGCCCGGTAGGCGGCGATCGAGGCGTTGGCCGCCTGCAGCATCCCCCAGGCGGAGACGACGTTGTAGCGGACGGTGTCGCGCGCCAGATCGACCTGGATCTTGGCGGCGCCGAGCTGTTCCTTGGCCTGCCGGATCTTGGCGTATTCGCCGCCACCCTGGTAGAGCGGCACGGTCAACTGCAGGCTGACGCGGGCATCGTTCATCGTCTTGTAGGACGACGAATCCCAGTTGCGCCCGGCCGAGCCCTGGAGGCCGAGCTGCGGCAGTAGTGCCCCCTCGAGCATCTTCACGTTGTGGGTGGCGACGTCGACGTTGTGGAGGCCGGCGAGCACCGACGGGTTCTCCGACTGCGACGCCTGCGCCGCCGCTTCCATCGACTTCGGCATCAGCCGGTCGACGGCGTCGGCGCCGGTGAGCTTGCCCGGATCCTTGCCGACCGCCTGGCGGAACTCGGCGCGCGAGGCGTTGAGCTGGGCACGGGCGGCGTTGAGTTGCGAGATGGCGAGCTGATAGGTGGCGGTCGCTTGAGCGACGTCGGTCTGGGTCCCCTCGCCCACCCCGAAGCGATCCTTGGCGGCGCGGACCTGCTCGGTCAGGAACTTGACGTTGCTCTCCTGTAACCCGACCAGTGCCGTGTCGCGAATGACGTCCATGAAGGCGGTGGCCGCGGCGAGCAGAACCTGCTGCTCGGCGGTGCGCAGGAGTTCGCGCTGCGCCCGCACGGCCGCCTCGGCCTGCGCCTTGCCGGCCTCGATCGACCCGCCCGCATAGAGCGGCTGGACCAGCGTGATGCCGATGGCGCCGGGTCGGGTGTCGTAGCTCCGCGCCAGCCCGCCCTGCGAATTGCGCAGGGTGATCTCGGTTTCGGCGAAGCCGTAGCTCGCCGAACCGTTCAGCTTCGGGCGCCCGGCCGAGGCCGCGATGCCGATCCCCTCGTCCGCCGCCCGGGTCGAGGCCCGTGCCGCGTTGAGTTGGGGATGGTTGTTGTAGGCGAGCGCCAGCGCCTCGCTCAGAGATTGCGCCCCGGCGGTCACGACCGACCCGGCGAAAACGACCGATCCGACCAGACCGACGATGGCCCCACGACGAAACTTCACGACGACACTCCTCGTTCCGATCCACGAATCGACGGCGCGCTCTCATCGCCGACCGCGAGCGAACACCCTAACGAACAGTTAAATGGGCGAATTGGCAAATCGTCGGAGGTCACGGACGCGTGCGCGGCGGCGATTCCGACGGTCCTGCGGCATGACGGCAACAGCCCCGCCGTCCCGCCGATCGACCGGCGCCTCACGTGGCACTTGGCTCTTCGCGGCGGAAATGCGAACGCCCGCGACGGAGCCGCCACGGGCGTTGCGGAATGTCACGGCGGGATCGTCCGCCGGGCCTCACAGCGCAAATTCATGCACTCGTGCGAAGCCGGGAAGCGGCATGGCCGGCAGATTGAAGGCGACCCGCGACGAAACGTTGCCGCTCGCCTTCACCGTCACCACCGCGCGACCGGTCTGACCGGTCCCCTCCACCGCGATGATCCGCCCGCCCTCGACGACCTGAGCCAGAAACGTGTCGGGCATCGTCTCGATCGAGCCGTCGAAGATCACGAGATCGTAGGGCCCCTTCGCCGCGCAACCCGCACCGAGCGCGCCGCGCGCCACGGTGACGTCCCGCCCGGCGAGCGAGGCTTCGGCCATCGCCGCGAGATCTGCGGCGTCCTCGAGCATGACGACCGAAGCGCCGAGTTCGGCGACGATCGCGGCCGAATAGCCGGTGGTGCCACCGACGATCAGCACCTTCTCGCCCGGCTGCGGCGCGGCGAGCTGGATCAGTTTGGCCAGCGGCGCCGGTTGCATGACGAAGCGGCCGGGCGCGACCTGCACGTGGCGATCGATGTAGGCGAGCGCCCGCATCTCCTCCGGCACGAAGGCCTCGCGACCGACCGTCCCGAAGGCGTCGATCACGGCGTGATCGGTGACGTCGACGGTGCGGATCTGATTGTCCACCATCGTCTTGCGCTGACTGGCGAAATCGCTCATCCGCTCCCCCGCTCTCGCTGGCCCGAGGTTCATCCGACGGCTCTCGTCCGTCGGCGCTTCAATAGCCCCGGCGCAGTGGCGAGACAATAGGCCGGATGGCCGATCGCCGCGGAAACCGCGACCGAAAGTCGCTTCACGTCCCGCGATCGCCCGGCGCGCTCACCACCGTTCCGGAGAAGGGTTCGACCCAGACCATGTGGTCGACGATCGCCTTCACCCCGGGCACGTTCTCAACCGCCACCCGAATCGCCTCGCGTTGGCGTTCGTCGAGGATCGAGCCCCACAGTTCGACCTCGCCGGCGACCGCGCGGATGTCGAGCGAGGTCGAGGGCGCCCAGCCGTGACCGGCCAGCGCCGCCTTCACCTCCGCCACCAACTCGGCGTCGCCGATCTCGACCGGCGCCGCCGGCGCCTCGGCGAAGACGCCGGAGAGCGCTCTCAGCACATCCGCCCGCGACACCACCCCGACCAGCGATTCGCCCTCCACCACCGGCAGGCGTTTCACCCGCTGGTCGATCATCGTCTCGACCACCTCGTCGAGCCCGGTCGTGGGCGCCACGGTGATCGGCGTGCGGGTCATCACCTCTTCCACCCGCCGGCCGTGGGCTTGGACGTAATCCTCCGCCGAACGCCCCGGGCCGAAGAGGAATTCGAGCCACTTCGCCCGCTTCTTCTCGGTGCCGAGTTCCGCCCGGACCAGCAGGTCGCCCTCGGTGATCACGCCGACCAGTCGGCCGGCCTCGTCCACCACCGGCAACCCGCTGACGCGGGCGTCGAGCATCGCCCGCACCGCCTCGGCGACCGAAGCCCCGGGCGAGATCGTCATCGGATCGCGGGTCATCACCTCGTCGGCGCGCATGATCGGTCCTCCACGGCTCGGCCCTGACCTTCGTCCTCCGTTTCGCCGGCCGTCAACGGAAATCTGGGGTCCGGTCGCGCCCACCGCGATCGGGGAGAGCGCGTAACGGCCATGTGGTTGCGCTCGATCAATGCCGAGCCTCGCACTCCGGTGTCCCATTCGGACGAACGGGGGACGAGCGTGGATCCGCTCCGGGCGATCGCCGGCGACGGCGACACCCTTCGGCGGGTCGAGTTCATGGAACCGGTCGGCCGGCGCGACACGTCGTCGTCCCGGCGATCGAAGGCGAGCCCCGAACGTGATCACTTCCACCCGAAGTCCCCTCCTGCGCCGCGCCCTGCGTTGGCTCCTCCTCGCCGCCGGCGCCGTCCTGCTCGCTTGGGGGACGAGCGAATTCGTCCTCGGCCCGCGTGTCTTCGTGGTGGCCCCCGAGCGCGGCGAAGTGGTCCGTTCGATCGTCGCCACCGGCCGCATCCTCGCCCCCTACCGCGTCGACATCGGCGCCCAGATCACCGGAACCGTCGCCGAGATCCCGGTCGCCGAGGGACAGACGGTGACGCGCGATCAGGTCCTCGTCCGGCTCGACGGCCGCGAGGCGGAGGCCAACGTCCGCCTCGCCGAAGCGGCCCTCGCCCAGTCGCGGGCGAAGCTGCGCCAGATCGAGGACGTGATCCTGCCGGTCGCCCGCCAGTCCGTCGCCCAGGCCGAGGCCAACCTCGCCGCCGCCCAGGCCGCCTTCTCGCGCGTCGAGAAACTCAAGGAGACCGGCTTCGCCACCCAGGCGCAGGTCGACGACGCCCGCAAGGCCCGCGACGTCGCCGTCGCTCAGACGCGCTCCGCCCATTTGCAGCTCGAATCGAGCCGGCCCGGCGGCACCGAGCGGGTGATGGCGGAGGCCGCGGTCGCCCAGGCCGAGGCTTCCGCCGCCGCCTCCCGCACCAAACTCGCCTACACCGTCATCACCGCCCCCGCCGACGGCGTCCTCATCGCCCGTTCGATCGAGCGCGGCGACGTCGTCCAGACCGGCAAGACGCTGATGACCCTGTCGCCGAGCGGCGAGACCCAAGTGGTGGTGCAGATCGACGAGAAGAACATGGGTCTCGTCGCGGTCGGCCAGAAGGCGCTGGTCTCCGCCGACGCCTACCCGGACGACCGCCTCCCCGCCGACCTCGTCTACGTCAACCCGTCCGTCGACCCGCAGACCGCCACCGTCCAGGTCAAGCTGCGCCTGCCGAACCCGCCGGCCTACGTCCGCCAGGACATGACCGTCTCCGTCGACATCGAGGTGGCGCGCCGGCCCGACGCGCTGGTGCTACCGACCACCGCCGTCCACGATCCGCTCACCCGCCGCGCCTGGGTGCTCGTCGTCGAGGACGGACGGGCGGTGCGCCGCGAGGTCGTCGTCGGCCTGCGCGGCGAGAGCCGCATCGAGATCGTCGAGGGCCTCGCGGCGAGCGACCGGGTGATCCCGGTGCGCGCCAAGGTCGAGGCCGGCGACCGCGTCCGCCCCGTCGCTCCCGTCTCGACCGGAGGCGGCTCCGCCGCCGCGGATCGGCCGCGACAGGGACAGGGACAGGGACAGGGCGCCGGCTCCGGCCGGGGCGGCGGGATGGGTCGGGGGATGTTCTGATGCGGCGCTGGCTGCCCTTCGAATGGATCGCCGCGATCCGGTTCCTGCTCGAGGGCCGGATGCAGTCGCTGTTCATCGTCGCCGGCGTCACCATCGGCGTCGGGGTCATCGTCTTCATGTCGGCGATGCTGGAGAGCATGACGGCGAACATGATGCGGCGGATCCTCAATTCCCAGCCGCACATCTCGATGGTGCCGCCCGACGAGGTGGCGCGGCCTTTGCGCGAAGGCGAAGCCTCGCTCGTCCTCGGCACGGTCCAGCGCCGCACCCAGCGCACCCGCTCGATCGACCAGTGGCAAGCGGTGCGCCGCGACCTCGAGCGCAACCCCGAGGTCACCCACGTCGCCCCGGTCGTCACCGGCTCGGTGCTCGCCTCGCGCGGCGTCGCCTCGCGCTCGGTGAGCGCCATCGGCATCGAGCCGGAGCGCTATTTCACCATCATCGACCTGCCCGGCAACATCGTCGCCGGCCAGCCGCGCCTCTCCGCCGAGGACGTGGTGATGGGCGCCGACCTCGCCAAGGAACTCGGCGTCGAGGTCGGCGACAAGGTGCGCTTCACCGCCGCGAACGGCACCATGATGACCTTGACCGTCTCCGGCCTCTTCGATCTCGGCAACCGTTTCACCAATCTGCGCAACGTCTACGTGGCGCTGAGGACCGGCCAGGCGCTGCTCGGCCTGATCGGCGGCTCCACCGCCATCGAGGTGACGGTCGCCGACGTCTACGCCGCCGAGGACGTGGCGCAGGTGCTCCAGGCGACCACCGGCGTCGGCGCCGACAGCTGGATCAAGACCAACGCCCAGTTCTTCAACGTGATGAACATCCAGTCGATCTCCAACACCACCATCCGCCTGCTGGTCGGCCTGTCGGTCGCCTTCGGCATCGCCTCGGTGCTGATCGTCTCGGTGGTGCAGCGTTCCAAGGAGATCGGCATCCTGCGCGCCATGGGCGCCTCGCGCGGTCAGATCCTGCGCGTCTTCCTCGTCCAGGGCGGCGTCCTCGGGCTGATCGGATCGCTCTTCGGCTCCTCGCTCGGCCTCGTCGCCATCTGGGCCTTCCACGCGATCGCCCGCAATCCCGACGGCAGCGAGTTCTTCCCCCTCATCATCGACTGGTGGCTGCCGGTGTCGGCGGCGTTGATGGCGACGGCGACCGGGGTCGTCGCCGCCGTCACCCCGGCGCTGCGCGCCGCCCGTCTCGACCCGGTGGTGGCGATCCGTGGCTGAACCCGTCCTCCTCCTCGAACAGGTCAGGAAGTCCTACGCCATCGGCACGCCGGTGGAGACCGAAGTGCTGCACGGCCTCGACCTGCGCATCGAGCAGGGCGAGTTCGTCGCGCTGATCGGCCCGTCGGGTTCGGGCAAGAGCACCCTGCTCAATCTCGTCGGCCTGCTCGACCGGCCGACCTCCGGCCGCCTCGTCCTGCACGGCGAGGACGCCACCTCGCTCGACGACGACGGCATCACCCGCCTGCGCGGCCGCGCCATCGGTTTCGTCTTCCAGTACCATCACCTGATCTCCGCCTTCACCGCGGTCGAGAACGTTGCGATGCCGATTCTGGTCGACCGTGGTTTCCCCAACGAGGAGATGTTCGCCCGCGCCGGCACGCTACTCGACCAGTTCCGCCTCTCCCGCTGGCGCGATCAACCGGTCGGCCAACTCTCCGGAGGCCAACAGCAGCGCGTCGCCATCGCCCGGGCACTGGCGATGAACCCGGCGCTGGTGCTCGCCGACGAGCCGACCGGCAACCTCGACACGAAATCCGCCGACATCGCCTTCGATCTGATGCGCGAGATCAACGAGACGCGACGCACCACTTTCCTGGTGGTCACCCACGACCCTCGTCTGGCGCGCCGCTGCGACCGCATCGTCGAACTCGTCGACGGCCGCTTCACCGCCGACCGTACCAACGTCGCGGTGCGCGAAGAGGCGGTGTGACGTGAGGGCGCACGATCGGGGTGCCTCTGGCGCCCGCTTTCGAGGCCCGCCGAGCCGCTGCGGGACGAACCCGGCGAAAAAGTCGGCGGCCGCAAATCCGGCCTTGCCCAACCCACGGACCTCGTTTAGAGATCCGCCTCGGTGAGGCCTCGTGGCGGAGTGGTCACGCAGCGGACTGCAAATCCGTGTACTCCGGTTCGAATCCGGACGAGGCCTCCATTCGCTCCCGACCACGACGAGCGACATCCGAAGCGACGACGACGAAAAGCCGGCCCCGCGGCCGGCTTCGTCTTTGGAGGCGCCTCTCGTCTCTCGCGCCATCAGCGACGGCGCCGCGGTGTCGCACCCTCGTCCGGTGCCACGCCGAAATGGCCGAGGATGTCGGCACTGCGGCCGACATAGCCCCGGCATCCCGGCGGGGGGCGCAACACCACGGCGTTCTCGAACCACAGACCGGCCGGCGACATCCAGCCATAGGAGATGCAACGCTCGCGCAATCCGCAGGTCCGGCAATCACGCTCCGTCGCTCCGGCGTCGGTCACACCGGACGCCGGCCCCGGCGTTTGCGCATTGATCGGGAACAACGAAGCCACCGGACCGTTCTCACCTCTCGGCGGACGAGCACATCTCTCGCCTCATCCACGATCGATACGTCTCGCGAGGCGGAAAGCCCAGCTCGCGACCTCGACACATTTGACCATCGAAGACGTCACGGGTGAATCGGGGCGCGCCCCATCGGTATCCGTCCCCTCCGGCGAAGTCGCTAGATGGCCTCGACGATGACGATTGCCCCGATGGCGTCCGCAGGACGTCGTCACATCTTTCGCACCACGCTCGCGCGGGCGAGGCGACGGCGGCGATCACCTCCGCCCCCCCTCGCACGCCTCGGCGACACCATGCCCGATTGCCGAACGGCGTCGATCGACGCACACTGGTTGTGACGGCCTCACCTTTCGGCGACGGCCGGGCGCGAGCGGAGGGCGTCGATCTTCCGGCGCCGGACGCTCCTGAAAGTGAGGAGCGTGGAAAGATGACGAGATTCATCGCGAACGGACGCTTCGGTCGTGTGATCGCAGCGGCTCTCTTCGGCGCTCTGTTCCACCTCGTCGGTGCAGGCCCCTCGGCCGGCCCCGCCTGGTCCCAGGCCGCCGGCCAATTCCGGGGGGTCGCCCCCTGGCAGGCGCAACGCGCGATCAAAGACTACATGAACCGCTTCATCGTGGCGCAGAAGAAGTTCGGTATCGCCAAGCTCGGCAACACCGACTTTTCCGTCCGGGTGAAGATCGAAGGATTGACGCGCGTCGAGAACAAGGACCGCGGCACGATGTGGGTGGCGCAGTTCTCCGGTGCCATTCTGCCGCGCGTGTCGAGGCCGAACGCCGAACAGGGCTACGCCCACGCCATCCTCAAGATCCAGATGAGCCCGACCGGCGGGGTCGAGGTCGTGGTCAACGAGGGGCAAGGGGTCTGGACCATGCGCCAGAAGACCTCGATCCTCTGGGACGATCTCCCGGAGGACCCGGGCGGCTGGAAGCAGTGGGGCGGTCCCGGTGACGAACCCGAACCGCGCAACCCGATCGCCGGCGGAACGCCGACACTCGATCACCCGGTGGTTCAGGGAAGCAGCGGCGGGCCGCGGTCGAACCCGATGGGCGATCCCAGAATCAGGGCACTGGCGGACGAGGTCGCGGCTCTCGGCGCCAAGGTCGCCGAACTGAGGAAGCAGGGCGCCAGCCCGGCGCTTCAGAAGGCCCAGACCGATTGGCAGGAGGCTCAGCGGAAATACATGGAGGCCATCCGCGCCGCCGGCAGGTGATCGCCTTCGATTCGAAGGGGCGACCGCCGCACTCACCCGGCATCGCCGGCCCGTGCGTCCTTCAGCACCAGCGGTAGACCGGCGGCGACGAAGGTGACACGGGCGGCGACTTCGGCGACGCGGCGGTTGAGCCGCCCCTGGTGATCGCGGAACCGCCTCGCCAGGACGTTCTCCGGCACGATGCCGAGGCCGACCTCGTTGGAGATCAGGACCACCGGCCCGCTGGACCGGCGGATCCCGTCGACGAGCCGATCGATCTCCCCGTCCACGTCGCCGCCGCTTCCCATCAGGTTGGAGAGCCACAGGGTCAGGCAATCGACCACCAGAATTCGTCCCGCCCCGGCCTCGCGGTCGATCACGCCGACGAGGTCGCGCCCCTCCTCGATCGTCGTCCACCGCGGCCCGCGCTCGGCGCGATGGGCGGTGATGCGCGCCCGCATCTCGTCGTCGAGCGGCTCCGCCGTCGCCACCATCACCGGGGCGAGCCCGCTCTCCTCGGCCCGCGCCAACGCCAAACCGGTCTTGCCGGACCGCGCCCCGCCCAGGACGAATTCGCAGAACGAGCAGGGGGCGACGGTGGTCATCGGGCACTCCAAGGGGATCTGACGGTGTTGCAGTGTCGCAGATTCGCCCCTTCCGGTCGCCTCGCCGGTCTTGCGCCAACGCGCCGAGCCGACCGACCGGCGTCCCGATTCCGACACGCCGAGAATGCGGAGCCGGCGACACTTCGATCGTCGTACGCGTCGAACGGGCTTGGCAAGCCCGAACGACCTTGCTATAGACCGCGCCGCAACACGCCACGGCGTGATCCGCGATAGCTCAGTTGGTAGAGCGTTCGACTGTTAATCGAATGGTCGCAGGTTCGAGTCCTGCTCGCGGAGCCAGTTTCCCGAAGGGTCCGACGGTGACGTCGGACCCTTCGTTCGTTTCGAGCCCGACGGGGGTCCGACGGTGACGTCGGACCCTTCGTTCGTTTCGGGCAACGAAGCGAACGCGAGCCTCGGCAGCCCCCCCCCGGAGATTTTGAAACCGGACGAATTCGCCCGCCGAGCGATCCGTTTCGACCGGATCGCCCCGCCCGCGGGGTGTCGATTGCGACCGCCCACCAACGCCTCCAAAACGCGAGTTACCCGGCGTAACCAATTGCAATATATGATATTTAAACGCCTCGGAACCGGACGGGAAAGGATCGATTAACCGTCGGGAGGGATGATTCGTGTCGAGAGATGGCCTTCGAACGGACACGACATGACCACCCCCAACGACCTCAACGGACGCCTGCGCTTCTACGGTATCGACGACAAGACCCGGGACGAACTGGCGAAGAGCCTGCGCGCCGTCGAAAAGGAACTGTCGGCGATCGTCGACGCCTTCTACGGCCACGTCGGCGCAGTACCCGCCCTCGCCGCGCTGGTCGGCACGCGGAAACCGCAACTCGCAGCCGCCCAGATCACCCATTGGACGCACCTCTTCTCCGGCGCCTTCGACGAGAGCTACCTCGCCTCGACCCGCGCCATCGCCGCCGCCCATGTGCGCATCGGGCTCGAGCCCGGCTGGTACATCGGTGGATACGCTTTCGTCCTCGATCGGCTGATCGAGACGCTCGGGCGGGCGAACCGGCTGAGCGGCCCGGGGGCGGCGCGGATGATCGGCGCGGTGAACAAGGCGGTCCTCCTCGACATGGATCTGGCGCTCTCCGTTTATTTCGAGGCCCGGGTCGCCGAAATCACCGCACGCCGCGAGGCGATGACGGAAGCCGTCCGTGATTTCGAGTCCCGCGCCGTGACCGTGCTGGCGAGTGTCGCCGAGGCCGGTCGGCAATTGCGCGGCACCGCCGCCGACATGAGCGACCGCGCGCGGATCAACACCGACAGCGCCCGCGCGGTGTCGCGTTCGGCCGACGAAGCCAGCGCCGCCGTCGGCGCTGGAGCCCGGGCGACCGAAGAGCTGGCGAGCTCGATCCAGGAGATCGGACGCCACGCCGCAACCTCGGTCGAGGTCGCCGCCCGCGCCCGTCGCGACGCCGAGACCACCAACGCCTCGGTCAACGTCCTCGCCGAAGCGGCGGAGAAGATCGGCTCGGTGGTCGGCCTCATCTCCGAAATCGCCGGCCAGACCAATCTCCTCGCCCTCAACGCCACCATCGAAGCGGCCCGCGCCGGCGAGGCCGGCCGCGGCTTCGCGGTCGTCGCCACCGAGGTGAAGAGTCTCGCCGGCCAGACCGCCCGGGCGACCGGCGAGATCACCACCCAGATCGCCGCCATCCAGGAAGCGACCCGCCGCTCGGTGATCGAGATCGAATCGATCGGTGGAACCATCGCCGAGATCGCTTCCTATGCCGGCGCCATCGCCGGCGCGGTCGAGGAGCAGGCCTCGACCACCGCCGAGATGGCGGCCAACATCCAGGGGGCAGCCGCCAACACCGGAGCGGTGTCCGAGGCGATCGGCGATCTCGAGGCGGCGACCCGCACCGCCACCACCACCGCCGAGAAGACCCTCGACCTCGCCGAACGGCTGGAGAAGCAGGCGAGCGACCTGCGCGGCGATCTCGAGGACTTCTTCCGCCGCGTCCTCACCGCCTGAGGCGTCGCCGGACCGCGATGACGACGCCGCGAGCGGCGCGCGAGGCGATTGCAATCGCCACCCCGCTCTCTCTACTGTCTCCCTCGGCGCGACGCTCGCGCCGGATCGGAGACGACATGCGCGTACGGCTCACACCCTTCCTGCGGGCGACGGCCGTCGCCGCCTTCCTCGCCTCTGCCCCCCTGCCCGCCGCCGCACAGGCCACGCCGGAGGAAGCCGCCCGCCTGCAGGCCATCGGCGAGCTCTATTTCGGCAAGTCGCCGGTCGGCGAAGCCGGTGTCGTGAAGGTCGAGCCCGAGGGCGACCATTATCGCGCCAGCCTCGACATCGCGGCCCTGTTGCGCCGCCTGGTGGCGCTCGCCCCCGACGAGGAGGCCAGGAAGCTCACCATCGACTGGGCGCCGGTGTCGACCGCTCTCGCCCCGCAACCCGACGGGCTGTGGCGCTTCTGGGACCATCGCATCGGCAAGCTCGTCACCGCCGTCGACGGCCAACGCACCGAAGTCGACGTCTCCGGCGTCGACTTCACCTCCATTCTGGACCCGGCGACCGGCGCCTCGCCGAAGCTCGAAGGTCGCTTCGCCCGGATCTCGGCGACCTCGACGATCAACAAGCCCGGCGAGGACATCTCGGTCTCCAGCGAGAACACCTCGGTCGACGTCGCCCTGTCCGGCTCCACCCGCCCCACCGGCACCCCCGGCGTACTCGACGCCGAGTTCCGCCAGATCACCGGTTCCCTCACCTACGGGCTGGGGATCACCGGCGGCGGAGCCAAGGGCGTGCCCGACATGCGCTTCACCCTGAACGGCGGCCGCCAGGAAGCCGCCCTCGGCATGCGTGGCTTCCGCAACGCCGCCCTCCTCGACCTGTGGGCCCATCTCGTCGCCCATCATTCGCGCGAGGATCTCACCACCGGCCAGGGAGCGCTCAAGGCCAAGATCGCCGCGGCCCTGCCGATCTTCGAGGACCTGCGCCAGAAGGTCGAAGGCAAGGACTTCTCCTTCGAGTCGGCTTTCGCGGTCGCCAACGCCGAGAAGGTGGCGATCGACCTCGATCTCGCCGGCCTCACCCGCGACGGCCGCTTCGGCATGGCGATCGGCGTCGCCGGCTTCCAGGCCTTCTCGATCTTCATGCCGAAATGGGCGAACAAGCTGATGCCGCGGGACATCGCGCTGGCCGGCCACGTCTCCGGCTACGACTTCGCCACCCCGATCTCCGTCTTCCTCGACGAAGCCGACTTCACCGCCACCAAGCCGCTGACCCCGGAGAAGGAGGCGCGGATCGCCACCCTCATGCTGCCGCGCGGCGCCGTCGACGTGAATCTCGACGGCAATCGTCTCGTCTCCGCCCTCTACGACGTGAGCCTCGACGGCCGCCTGAAGGCCGGCCCGACGGGCGCCAAGGGGGCGATCTCGGTGACGGCGCGCGGCATCGAGAAGGTCGCCGAGCATCTCGCCGCGCCCGGCGCGGACGAATATGCCCGCGCCGCCGCCGGGATGATCGCCGTCGCCCGCGGTTTCGCCGAGCGCAAGGGCGACACTCTCGTCTGGCGCATCGACTTCGAAGGCGAAGCGGTCTCGGTCAACGGCAAGCCGCTGAAGTGAGGTTGGCGACCGCCGCCGCTCCTTCCACGAGCGGCGGCGACGCTTCCCTCTGGAAACCGCCGTGTCACGTCCCATGTGGGAGAGTGGCCGAACCACCGGATCTCTCCCGCATGACCGAACACACCGCTCCGTCCGCCCTCCTCGTCGTCGCCCATGGCGACGGCGGCGCGGATCCGCGCGACGAGACCGTGCGCCGGCTCGCCGAGCGACTGGCGAAGCGCCTCGACCTGCCGGTCGACTGGGCGACGCTGAAGCGGCCGGAGACATTCGCCGCGGCACGCGAACGCCTCGGCGTCGCCGCGAGCCGGGTTCTGGTCTACCCGCTGTTCATGGCCGCCGGCTTCTTCGTCCGGGTGAAACTGCCGAAACTCCTCGCCGAGAACGGCTTCACCGACACCGAGCTCCTGCCGGTCTTCGGCCTCGACCCGCACCTCGTCGACCTCGTCGAGCACCGCCTGCGCTCGATCGCCTCGATGCAGGGCGGCCGCGAGCCGAAGGATTTCGCGATCGCCCTGATCGCCCACGGCTCGGCCTCCGGCGACACCGGTTCGCGAATGGCCTGCGAGGCGATCGCCGCCGATCTCGGTTATCGCCTCGGCACCACGCTCCACGTCGGCTTCATCGAGGAAGCCCCCTTCTTCGACGCGGTGATCGGCGCGGGCGCCGAGATCGTCGTCGGCCTCTTCGTCTCCGCCGGCACCCACGCCCTCGATGACGTCGCGGCGCTGGTGGCGAAGACGCCCACCGTGCTCCACCACGTCGCCACCGTCGGCGACGACGCCGGCGTGGCGGAGATGGTCGTGGCCGCGCTCGAGGGGGTGGCGGTGTAGGGCGGAATGGCCGGTTCGCCCCACGGCAGGGCGTTCCTGCGAATGAGGCGATCGTTTTGCGCCCTCTCCCTCCACTCGTCATCCCCGGGCTCGACCCGGGGGACTCATGCGCGGCTTCGGCCGCCGCCATGCCGCCGGGTTGCCGGGTCGAGCCCGGCAATGACGGGGGGCGAGGCCTCGCGAACCTCGAATGCAGGAGCGGAGCGGAAATCCTCACCCGCCGAATCCGCTCCCTCTTCCCCCGCACTTGCAATCCCGCCCGTTCCGCCCCAATTGTCGCGGCCATGACCGACACCGCGACCAAGCCCGCCGCACACGACGCCCGTGCGCCCAAGATCTCTTTCGTCAGCCTCGGCTGCCCGAAGAACCTCGTCGACAGCGAACGCATCGTCACCCACCTGCGCTCCGAGGGCTACGAGCTGACCAGGACACATGCCGGGGCCGACGTGGTGGTGGTCAACACCTGCGGCTTCCTCGACAGTGCCAAGGCCGAGAGCCTCGCGGCGATCGGCAAGGCCATGGCCGAGAACGGCAAGGTCATCGTCACCGGCTGCATGGGCACCGAGGCCGGCGAGATCGAGGCGCAGTATCCGAACCTCCTCGCCATCACCAGGCCGCAGGCCTACGACAGCGTCGTCGAGGCGGTGCACGCCGCGGTGCCGCCGGCTCACGACCCCTTCGTCGATCTGGTGCCGCCGCAGGGCATCCGCTTCACCCCGCGCCACTACGCCTATCTCAAGATTTCCGAGGGTTGCTCCAACCGCTGCACCTTCTGCATCATCCCGCACCTGCGCGGCGATCTCGTCTCGCGGCCGGCGAACGAGGTGCTGCGTGAGGCGGAGAAGCTGGTGAAGGCGGGGGTCAAGGAACTGCTCGTCGTCTCGCAGGACACCTCCGCCTACGGCCAGGACCTGCGCTACGCCACGAGCCCGTGGCAGGACCGCGAGGTCCGCGCCAAGTTCGTCGACATCGCCCGCGAACTCGGGCGATTGGGCGTCTGGGTCCGCCTCCACTACGTCTACCCCTATCCGCACGTCGACGAGGTGATGGAACTGATGGCGGAGGGCGGAATCCTCCCCTATCTCGACATCCCGCTCCAACACGCCGCAACACCCGTCCTGAAGGCGATGAAGCGCCCGGCGGCACAGGAGAAGACGCTGGAGCGGATCGCCGGCTGGCGTCGGCAGGTGCCGGACCTCGCGATCCGATCGAGCTTCATCGTCGGCTTTCCCGGCGAGACCGAGGACGACTTCCGGGTCCTGCTCGACTGGCTCACCGAGGCCAAGCTCGATCGCGTCGGCGCATTCAGGTACGAGGCGGTGAAGGGCGCCACCGCCAACGAACTCCCCGGCGCGGTGGCGGAGGAGGTCAAGCAGGAGCGCTGGAACCGGCTGATGGCGCACCAGCAGCCGATCGCCGCGCACATCCAGAAGGGCCGCATCGGCCGCCGCTTGGCCGTCATCGTCGACGAGGTCGGCCCGACGGTGGCCAAGGGCCGCACCAAGTGGGATGCCCCCGAGATCGACGGCAGCGTCCACATCGCGACGCACCGCCCACTCCGGGCCGGCGAGATCGTCACCGTGAAGATCGAGGCGGCCGACACCTATGATCTGAAGGGCACGGCGGTGGGGTGAGGCGGCGAACGCTCCTTCAGGAGGTCGCCTTCCCTCCCGCCGCCACCACGAGGAACGCCAGCCCGGCCTTCGCCACGGCGAGATCGATGCCGTGGCCGCCGCCCGGAAGGCGGACGAGGTCGACCCGCGCCCCGGCCGTCGCCAGAGCCTCGCGGGTCCGCTCCGCCTCGTCGATCGCGATCACCGTATCCGCCTCGCCGTGGACGACCCGCGCGGAAAACCCGTCGAGCCGCCGCCCGAGCGGGGCCGCCAGTCGCGTCGCCATCGCCAGGAGCCCGGCGAAATCGCGCCCACGTCGCAACGCGTCGAGCGCCATCGAGCCGCCCTGCGAGAACCCGGCGAGCACCGTGCGACCAGCGCTCGTCCCCACCTCGGCGATCGTCTCGTCGATCACCGCGTCGAAGGCCGCCCCCGCCGCCGCGACCCGTGCGGCGCGAGTCTCGGCCGTCACCCCGACGATCGAGTACCACTGACGGAAGCGCCGGTCCTCGTCATGATCGAAGGGACCGTCGGGCGCGACCACGCGCACCCCGTTGAGCCGTCGCGCCCAGGCCCGCGCGATCGGCGCCAGGCCCGCACCGCGCGAGCCGACCCCGTGCAACAGGATCACCAGATCGACCCGCCGCGCGGCGTCGGGCGTGCTCATGGCCCCTCGCCCCTCACGGCGCCAGAACCATCGATCCCGTCGTCGCCCGGGCCTCCAGCGCCCGGTGGGCATCGGCGGCATCGGCGAGCTTCCAGACCTTCGACAGCGGGATCTCCACTGCCCCCGAGGCGATCACCGCGAAGAGATCGGCGGCGATCTCCTCCAGCACGGCGCGCGGGCCGATGTGGGTGAAGAGCGTCTGCCGGGTGGCGAAGAGCGAGCCGCGCGAAGCCAGTTCCTGCAGCGAGAACGGCGGTACCGGACCGGAGGCGTTGCCGAAGGAGCAGAACAGGCCGAAAGGCTTCAGACAATCGAGCGATTTCGGGAACGTGTCCTTGCCGACCGAATCGTAGACGACGTCGACGCCCTTGCCGCCGGTGATCTCCTTCACCGCCGCGACGAAATCGTCCTTCCGGTAGTCGATGACGTGGTCGTAGCCGCGCGTCTTCGCCAACGCCACCTTGTCCGGCCCGCCGGCGGTGCCGATCACCGTGGCGCCGAGATGCTTCGCCCATTGGCCGGCGATCTGGCCGACGCCGCCCGCCGCGGCGTGGAACAGCAGCACCGTCCCCGGCCCCACCCGGAAGGTGCGCTTCAGCAGGTACTGCGCCGTCATGCCCTTGAGCATCGCCGCGGCGGCGATCTCGTCGGCGACGCCGTCGGGGATCTTCACCAGCCGATCGGCCGGCACGTTTCGCTCCTCGGCATAGGAGCCGAGCGGCCCGACATAGGCGACGCGGTCGCCGACCGCGACGCTCGTCACCCCCTCGCCGATCGCCATCACCGTGCCGGCACCCTCGTTGCCGGGAACGAGCGGCAGACCCGCCGGCGCCGGGTAGAGACCGGAGCGGAAATAGCAGTCGATGAAGTTGAGACCGATCGCCGCGTGACGCACCCGCGCCTCGCCCGGCTTCGGCGCCGGGACGTCGAAACTCTCGTAGCGCAACACCTCGGGACCGCCGATCTCATGGATGCGAATGCCGTTGACCATGTCGTCTCCTCCCTGATGAGCGACCGTCGCCGCCCGGTTCCGCGAGGGGGCGGCACACCGCCTCCGATCCCCCGCGTCACTCCGTCTCGCGGCGCTTCGCCTTGCGGCTCTTGGCCAGGATGTTGAGCGCTTCGACGCCGGCCGAGAAGGCCATCGCCGCATAGATGTAGCCGCGCTCGAGATGGAAGCCGAGACCGTCGGCGACCAGCGCGATGCCGATCAAGAGCAGGAAGGCCAGCGCCAGAACCTTGGTGGTCGGATGGCGATGGATGAACGCCGACACCGGGCCGGAGGCGACGTACATGACGCCGACCGCGATGATCACCGCGGTGATCATCACCCAGACGTCCTGCGCGAGGCCGACGGCGGTGATGATCGAATCGAGCGAGAAGACGATGTCGATGATGATGATCTGACCGACCACCGCGGCGAAGGCGTTGGAGGCGGCGTGCGCCATCTCGCCCGGCGCATCCTCTTCCACTTCTTCGTGGATGTGGTTGACCGCCTTGTAGATCAGGAAGGCGCCGCCGACGATCAGAATCATGTCCTTGATCGACAGCGGATGGCCGAAGAGCACCGTCACCGGGTCCTTGAGCTGGACGATCCAGGAGATGGCGAAGAGCAGCGCGATGCGGAAGCCGAGAGCGAGGGCGAGGCCGAGCTTGCGCGCCTTGGCGGCTTCCTCGCGGTTCAGATGGGCCGTCGCCACCGACAGGAACACGACGTTGTCGATGCCGAGAACGATCTCGAGCACGGTCAACGTGACGAGACTGGCCCACACGGCCGGATCGGAGAGGAGGGCGACGAGGTCCATGGGGTATCCTTGCGAGGCGGCGATCAGAGAAGGTGGAAACGGGTGAGGAGGACGGTGCCGACCGGCGAGATCAGGACGAGCGCGGCGCCCCACAGGAGCAGCACCACGCCGACCAGCCGCGGCACGAGGAGCGAGAAGGTCACCTTCTCGACCACCATCACCGCGCCGATGATCGCGATCCACACCACGTTCATGACGCCGACGGCGAACATCACCACCATCAGCGCCCAGCAGCAGCCGAGGCAGTCGAGCCCCTGTTCGACGCCCTGGCGGAACACGCCCGCCGGCCGCGCCGTCCAGTTGTCGGCGAAATAGGGCGCCGGATAGCGGCAGCGGGTGAGGCAGCCCATCTTCAGCGGCGAGAACTGATAGAGGCCCGCCGCGAGCAGCGTGGTGCCGGCGAGGAGTTGGCTCGCAGTCGTCCCCGCCGGGGTCAGCACGCGCAACTGCGTCAGAACCGCCTGCCCGACCGTGGCGACGAGGGCGAAGGCGACCCAGATCGTGAGATAGCCGGCGGCGAGGAGCAACGGCGAGGCGGTGGCCTCGCCCGCCGCACGCTTGTCTTCCGCCAAAGAGGCGAAGGAGGTCAACACCGGCGCGGCGCTGGGCAGCATCATGGCGAAGACCATCGCCACCCACATGGCGAAGACGGCGAGCGCGTCGCCGAGGCTCCACGCCTCGCCCGTCGGCCCGCACAGCACCGTCAACGCCGCCCGCATCTCGGGCGTCAACTCGGCGAAGCCGTTGAGCCGGTTGAAGAAGCCCATGCCCGGGCCGAGCGCGGTCATGTCGGTGGTGGCGAGCATGCCGACCACCATCGCCGCGAGCCAGATCCAGCCGACGCCGGCTCCGATCGCCACCGCCGCCCACACCACGACCTTCGGTCGGCGCAGGAAGGTGAAACGTCGCGACGCGCCGTCGTCGACCGACGACGCCGCCTCCCCCTCGTTCCGGCCCCCGCCGGTCGATCCGACATGCGCATCCATGACCACCGAGATGGGCCTTCCCGCGGCCGCTGGCAAGTCCCCCCTCGCACGAGGCGACAGCGGCGCGCCGTCCGGTTATAGGTGACCATCCGAGGTCGCGGCGTCGCTCCCCCCTCCCATATGAGGAGAGAGCCGATCGCCCGCCCCGGACCCCGCGTTTCAGGAGCCCGCCCATGACCGCACCGACCGCCCCGGCCCATTTCGACGTCGCCGTCGTCGGCGCCGGACCGGCCGGGTTGGCCGCGGCCTTCCTCCTCGCCCGCACCGGTTTCGCCACCGCCCTCGTCGCCCCGGCGACCCGCCCGGACGACGTCCGCACCACCGCCCTCCTCGGCGGTTCGGTGACCTTCTTCGAGACTCTCGGTTTGTGGAAGGAGATCGCAGCGGCCGGCGCCGATCTCGCGGTGATGCGCCTCGTCGACGACACCGGCCGCCTCCTGCGCGCCCCCGAGGCGACGTTCCGCGCCGCCGAGATCGGATTGCCGAGCTTCGGCGTCAACATCGTCAATTCGGCCCTGACCCGCATCCTCGACGACCACGTCGCCCGCGCCCGCGGCCTCACGCGCATCGAGGCGGCGGTCGAGAGCGCCGACCTCGGCTCGGAGCGCGCGGCCCTGACGCTCTCCGACGGCCGCACTGTGACGGCGACGCTGGTCGTCGCCGCCGACGGCAAGAAGTCGCGGCTGCGCGAAGCCGCCGGCATTTCGACCACCTCCTGGGCGCATCCGCAGTCGGCGCTGGTGCTGAACCTCGCCCACCCGGTGCCCCATCGAGCCGTCTCCACCGAGTTCCACGGCCCCCACGGCCCCTACGTGCTGGTGCCCCTGCCGGGAAACCGCTCCTCGGTGGTGCTGGTCGAGACCCCGGAGGAGGCGGAGCGGCTGAAGGATCTGGCCGACGAGCCCCTCGCCCTCGAGCTCGAGCGCCGCGCTCATTCGATCCTCGGACGCTTCACCGTCGAGCCGGGCCGGCAGGTCTGGCCGCTCTCCTCGATGATCGCCACCTCCCACGGCGCTCGACGGGTGGCGCTGGTCGGCGAGGCCGCCCACACCTTCCCGCCGATCGGGGCGCAGGGGCTGAACCTCTCGCTGCGCGACATCGCCTCGCTGGCGGAAGTCGTCGCCGACGACGCCCGCGCCAAGAAGGACATCGGCGCGCAGGAGGCGCTCGAGGCCTATGAGGCGTCGCGCCGACTCGACGTCGAGACCCGAACCCGCGGCGTCGACGTCGCCAACCGCGCCCTGCTCTCCGATCTCCTCCCCGTCCAGGCGGTGCGCTCCCTCGGTTTCGCGCTCGCCAATTCGATCGCCCCCTTGCGCCGCCTCGTCATGCGCGAGGGCCTGACCCCGACCTGGTCGACGCCACGCCTGATGCGCGGCCTCGACATCGCGGCGGTGTGAGGTCACCCGCCGCCCCTCCGCGGAGGTGATCCGCATGGTGCCCGCCGACACTCCCCTCGCGGCTCCCGGCTCGGGCGGTTTCACGCCGCCGCCCCCGTTCTCCGGCCTCGACGAGGCCGAAGCCGCCCGTCGCCTCGCGCACGGCGCCAACGAATTGCCGAGCCCCGGCGCACGCGATCTCCTCGCCATCCTGAAGAGCGTGCTCTCCGAGCCGATGTTCTTGATGTTGCTGGTCGCCGCCGGCCTCTACCTGACCCTCGGCGACCCGCACGAGGGTCTGGCGCTCGGCGTCTTCGCCTGCCTCACCGTCGGCCTCGTCATTCTCCAGGAGGTGCGGGGCGAGCGGGCGCTGACGGCGCTGCGCGATCTCTCCGCTCCGACCGCCCGGGTCCGGCGCGAGGGGCGCGAACGGATCGTGCCGGCCCGCGAGGTCGTCCCCGGCGACATCCTCGTCGTCGAAGAGGGTGAGCGCATCGCCGCCGACGCGGTGCTGCGCGAAAACCACGCGCTGGTCGTCGACGAATCAGTGCTGACCGGCGAGGGCGTGCCGGTCCGCAAGATCGCGGAGGTCGACGCCCCCTTCGCCGACGTTCGCCCCGGCGGCGACGATCGCCCCGAACTCTACGCCGCCACGCTCGCCGTGTCCGGCCGCGGCTCGGCGCAGGTCGCCCGCACCGGCGCGTCGACGGTGGTCGGAGCCATCGGCGCCTCACTCGCCACGATCGATGAGACCGCCACCACGCTGCAGGGCGCCATCGCCGGCCTCGTCCGCGTCTTCGCCATCTTCGGAGCCGCCGCCTCGGTGGCGCTGGTGGTGCTCGTCCACCTGAGCGGCGGCTCGTGGGTCGAAGGCATCCTCGCCGGTCTGGCGCTCGCCATGGCGATGCTGCCGGAAGAATTCCCCATGGCGCTGGCGATCTTCGTCGCGCTCGGGGCCGAACGCCTCGCCCGCGTCAACGTGCTGACCCGCCGTCCGGCGATCATCGAGACGCTGGGTGCGGCGACCGTGCTGGCCACCGACAAGACCGGCACGCTGACCGCCAACCGCATGGATCTCGCCGCGATCGCCGCCGACGGGCAGGAGATCCGGCTCGACGAGCCCGAGGTCGCGCCGCTCTCTCCGGCGCTCGCCCGCGTCCTCGCCGTCGCCGCCCGGGCGAGCCGCGCCGACGGTTTCGATCCGATCGACCGCGCCCTGATCGTCGCCGCCGACGCTCGCCTCGACGGACCGCCCCACCCGGCCGACCACGGCCTCGAGGCCGACTACGCCGTCGCCCCCGGGCTCCTCGCCATGACCCGGCTGTGGCGCGACCCCGCCGGCCCCGGCCACGTCGCCACCAAGGGTGCGCCCGAAGCCGTCGCCCGCCTCTGCGGCCTCGACGAGGCGGAGACCGCCGCGCTCCTCGCCCGCGTCGAGGATCTGGCGCGGCGGGGTCTGCGCGTCCTCGCGGTGGCGGAGGGCCGCTGGGACGCCGCCCCGGCGCCGGCCCACCAGACGTCCTTCGCCCTCGACCTCGTCGGCCTCGTCGGCTTCGCCGATCCGCTGCGCCCGACCGTGCCGGCGGCGGTTCTCCAGGCGCATCGCGCCGGCATCCGCGTCGTCATGATCACCGGCGACCATCCGGTGACCGCCCGCGCCATCGCCTCGAAGGTCGGTATCGGCCGCGGCGTCGACCGTCCGGTCGGCATCGCCGAGGGCCCGCTCGCGGTGCTGACCGGCCCGGAGATCGCCGCGATGGACGACGCGGCGCTCGCCGAAGTCGCCCGCACCGTCGACGTCTATGCCCGCGTCATGCCATCGGAGAAGCTGCGGCTGGTACGCGCACTGCAGGCCGCCGGCGAGGTCGTCGCCATGACCGGCGACGGGGTCAACGACGCGCCGGCGCTGGAAGCCGCGCATTGCGGCATCGCCATCGGCCCTCGCGCCACCGACGTCGCCAAAGAGGCCGCCGACATCGTCCTCCTCGACGAGGACTTCGGCTCGATCGTCGCCGGCGTCCGGCTCGGCCGCCGGATCTTCGACAACCTGCGCAAGGTGATGATCTACATCGCCGCCATCCATGTGCCGATCGCCGGGCTGGCGCTGATACCGGTGATCTTCGGCGCCCCACCGGTGATGTTGCCGCTGCACGTGGTGTTGATCGAGATGGTGATCGATCCGATCTGTTCGCTCGCCTTCGAGAACGAAAGCGAGGAGCCGGGCATCATGGACCGCCCGCCGCGCGACCTCGGAGAACCATTCGTCGGCCTGCGCCAGCTCCTGCGCGGCCTGTCGCAGGGTGTCGGCATCCTCGCCGCCTGCCTCGGCGTGCACGCTTGGGCGCTGCACACCGGCTTCGACGAGGCCACCGCCCGGACGCTCGTCTTCGTGGCCTTGACCACGGGCAACCTCGCCCTCGTCCAGGTCGACGCCACCACCGGATTGGCACTGACCCGCCTTTTCCGCCCCGGCAGCCTCGCCTCCTGGGTGATCACCGCCGCCGCGGCGGCTGCGCTCGCCACGGTGATCGCGGTGCCGTACCTGCGCGATCTCTTCCGCTTCGCCCTGCCCGATCCGGCACCTCTGGCGATCGCGATCGCGGCGGGGTTGGCCGCGCCGCTGGCGTTCGATCTGATGAAGCCGGTGCAGCGGCGAAGGACGGTCTAGCCCCCCTCAGATCCCCGGTGCCGGCACCACCCCCGGAGGGGCGCGGAACTGCGGCGCCACCGGCACCACGGCCGCCGGCAACACCCGCCCCGACGGCGTCGAGACCGAATGGGCGAAGAGCCCGCGCGCCACGAAATGCGGATCGGCGATCGCTTCCGCCATGGAAGCGACCGGCGTGACGCAGAATTCGGTCCCCGCGAGCCGTGCCGACCATTCCGCGTGGGTTCGCCCCGCCACTTTCGCCGCCACCGCCGCCCGCGTCTCGGCCGGTGTGGCGTGGTCGTCGCGCAGTCCCGGGGCGAGGTCGATGAAGTCGCAGAAAGCGAGCCAGAACTTGTCCTCGAGCGCTCCGACGGCGAGGAGTCGCTCGTCCCTGGTGCGATAGAGCGAATAGCGCGGCAGCGACCCGACGAAGATCGGCTCGCCCGGCTCGGGGAAGCGCCCCGTGGCCGCACCCTGCGCCTGGGCAAAGAAGCCGAAGGTGAACATGCCGTCGGTCATGGCGATGTCGAGCCGCGTTCCCCGTCCGCTCTTCTCCCGCCCGAGGAGCGCGAGGAGGATGTTGATCACCGCCGGCAGCGTGCCGCCGGCGATGTCGGCGGCGAGCAGGCCCGGCGGCGGCGGGTCGATCAACGGCGATCGGCCGATCGCCAGCGCGCCGGTGGTCGCCTGATAGTTGAGGTCGTGACCGGGCGCGGCGGCGCGCGGACCGGTGGCTCCGTAACCGGTGATGGCGCAGTAGACGAGCCGCGGATTGATCGCCGAGAGCGCCTCGTAGCCGAAACCGAGCCGCTCCATCACCCCGGGGCGGAACTGCTCCATCACCACGTCGGCGCCGGCGATGAGAGGCCGCAGAACCTCGACCGCATCCGGGCTCTTCAGATCGACGGTGACGATCTCCTTGCCGCGGTTGAGCAGCGCGTAATAGGCCGACATCGCCTCTCGCCCCTCCCCGACGATCGGCCCGTGGAAGCGCATGTCCTCCCCGCCCGGACGTTCGATCTTGATCACCCGCGCTCCGGCCTCCGCCAGCATCAGCGTGGCGAGCGGACCGGGCAGCAGCGTGGAGAAATCGAGCACGGTGACGCCGGCGAGCGGGCGATGGTCGGTGGGCGGCGGGTTCATGGGCGTCCTCGGGCGTGTCGCGGGATCGGCGGCGGCCGGAGCCGTCGGTCGAGACTAGCCCGCCCCCCCGATTCGTGTGAACCGCCGGACCGTCGTCGCGCCTCGAACCTTCGTTCAGCGCAGGACCGGCAGCATGTCGTGGGTGATGATCCACAGGAAGCCGGTGACGGTGACGACCGACACCAGCGTGCCGATCAGCACGATCGTCGAAGCCTGCGACACGTGCGAATGGTACTGCTGGGCGATGACGTAGACGTTGAGCGCCGGTGGCAGGCAGGCCATGAGCAGCGCCGTCATCATCCACACCCGGTCGAAGCCGCCGATCCACGAAAGGATGGCGAAGACCAGCACCGGATGGACGATCAGCTTGATGAACAGCACCACCGGGATCTCGAGCGTGATCTTCTCGACCGGCCGCAGGCCGACCGTCACCCCCATGGCGAAGAGCGCGCAAGGGGCCGCCGCCTGCATCAGCGAGGTCAGCATCTTGTCGACGATCACCGGCGGGCGCACCTGCAGCGCCGCCGCCGCCACCCCGACGATGGTCGCCAGGATGAAGGGATGGAGGAAGATCCGCTTGAGGATGGCGATCGCCGTCGACCAAGGGCTCTGCTTCTCGCCGGAGAGCGCCATCAGGAGCGGCGCCAGCGTGAACAGCATGGCGTTGTCGAAACAGAAGACCAGCGCCGTCGGCACCGTCGCCTCCGGCCCGAGGGTGGCCAGCGTCAGGCCCGGCCCCATGTAGCCGATGTTGGAATAGGCCCCAGCGACCGCGACGATGGTGGCGGCGCGCAGATCGCCGCGGTTGAAGACGATGCCGGCGAGGAGCGAGATGGCGAAGACGGCGTAGGTCGAGAAGGTGGTGCCGACGACGAAGGCCCAGTTGGTCAACTGCTCGATCGGCGTCTTCGACAGGAGCTGGAAGAACAGCGCCGGCAGCGACACGTAGACGATGAAGAAGTTGAGCCAGGCGAGCCCCTCCGCCGGCAGCCTGCGCCATTTGCCGCAGGCCCAGCCGATGAAGATCAACCCGAAGAAGGGAAGCGCGAGGGAGAGGACCTGTTGCATCGGTAGAGTTCGCGCCCCGCCCGGCCGAGGCGCCGGTCCCGCCGGACCGCCGCGGGCCGAATCCGCCCACGGTGCCCCCAATCGTTTGAAACCGGCCGGAACTAGGGCCGACTTCTCCGCCGTCGTCAACCTCGCCGCTGCGCAGGTGACCCATGCGAAAGCGGCGACGGAGGCGGAGGCGACGGATCCGGTCGCACTGCCTTCTGAAAACCCTTGGTTGCAATGTGGGCGCACCCCACTGTAAATTCGAGACGGACCCTGCTATGGCGTGGGGAGCCAGATGAACTCCATCTCGATATTGGCCGGTACGATCCTCCTGACTGGCATTCCGATTCTCCTGACCTTCCGCCTCATGCGCGGTCACGTCGGGGAAATGCCACGCCTGCTTCTGTCATCGCTCATCGGCTATGCGATCTTCGCCGGCAGTTCCGTGTCCGTCACCCATGTTATGGGCGTGACTCTCTCGCGAGATTGGACGCAGGGCGGCATCCTCTTCGCCGGCTCGTGGGCCGCACTTCTCATCGTCTGGGCGGCGGACGAAGGGCGCGATCTGCCCCCCGATCAGCGCACTCCACCCGATCACTGGCCGAGCGGCCTGCTCGGCCGACACTGGCGCGGCGAAGTACCGCTGTGGGGTGCGCTGTGGATCATCTGCTTGTCGTTGACGCCGGCGGCCTTCTCTTTCGCCGCGGCGAATGCGGCCGCTCTCGATCTCGATCTGTCGATCGATGAGGCCACCTATTACCGTTCCCTATGGGTGATCGCCGCCCTGCAGACGGGGCTCGTCCTATGGGCGTTGACGGGCCTGAGGCGGGCGGCGGCCCGGCGGACACGTCAGTTTGAAGGCCACGGGTTGCGCGCGCTTCCGGCCCGTTTCGTCGGCCTGTTCGCTTCGCTCGGTCTGGTCGCAGCGGTTCCGTTCGCCCTGGCCACCGGTCTAGTACTGACCTACCGGAACTACCGGCTTTGGGCGAACCCGCCGATCATCCATCCCGATGCGATCCGCGCAGTACGGGAAGGAATTGAGATCGTCGTCGAGGGCGATTTCATCCCCGGTCTTGCACGCCGCTTCGCTACGTTTCTGAAGGGCGCGTCGAATGCGCGGGTTGTGCATCTGAAGAGCGACGGCGGCTCCGCACTGGAGGCCCTCCGCTTCGCTCGATTGATCCGCGAGATGGGTCTCGACACCTATGTCCGTGACCGGTGCAATTCCGCCTGCACTTTGGCATTCGCCGCAGGGCGCAACCGATACATTTCAGAAGGCGCGAGCTTCGGGTTCCATACCCCCGCGTTCGAGCCTCTTCGGGCGTTTGCCATCCCGGAGGGACCACTGAGCGCCGGCATGATGCGATGGTACTATCGACTGGTGGACGTCGACGATCGCCTTGTCGCCAAAGCGATCGAAACACCCTTCGAGAGCGTCTACATCCCCTCGCGCGAAGAGTTGCTGCGCACCCGGTTCGTCACCGACGTGGTCGGCCCAGATCGTTTCGCCGCATCCGGTTGGTCGATCGTCGATCGAGCTTCAGCCGTGAAGTTCCTCGAGAATGGTATTCCTCCGCTGAAGATCGTCGCAGACCGGCACCCGGAAACGTTCGATGCGATCCTCGAACGGATGCGAAGCGACTATCTGATCGGCAAGTCCCCACGCGAGATCTTCGCGGAAGTGGGCACACGTTTGAACGACTTCTTCGAGCCGTTGATGGACGTCGCCGACGATCGGTCGTTGCGGGCGTACATCGCCTTGCTCTCCGAGACCGGATTGGAAGCGATCGGAAAACGTGGAATGAAGACATGCACGGCGATTTTCGACCGCTTCCCGGACTTGTACGCCTTACCGTTGACCTCTCCGGCATCGAAGAGCCGCCGAGACCTCGTGGCGGCCGCCCTCTTGCTCGGTCCGAAGAAAGGGCACCCTTCGGACGCCGACCGGAAGGAGCGCGCCTTCAACCGCTTCATCGCCCACGCCGGAGGTCGCGTCGATGGTCGGATCCTGCGGCGCCCGCCCACTCCGTCGACCTTCGGCTACCGGCCGACCGCCACCTGTTGGAGTTGGCTCGCCGCCGTCGACATCGCTCTCGAACTCGACGACGCGACACTTGGTGATCTGGTACGCTACTGGCGTGGCCGGACCCGTCGTTGACCAGTTCTCCCCCTCCCCGCCTCCGACTTTCCTCGACTTGCGCCCCTGCTCCGGACCGGATTAGATCGCCGCGAATTCTTTCGCAGTGCAGCGAGCGACCGATGTCGCGCGCCCCTCGCCCGGAGGCTCCCATGACCACCAAGACCCCCAAGGCCTTCTTCAAGCCGCTCGCCATCGGTGCGCCGGAGCCCTTCCGCGAGTTGCCGGTGACGCTCGAGCGCATGATCCATTTCGTGCCGCCCCACATCGAGAAGGTCCGCGCCAAGGTGCCGGAGCTGGCGACCAAAGTCGACGTGGTGTTGGGCAACCTCGAGGACGCCATCCCCGCCGACCAGAAGCTCGCCGCCCGCAAGGGCTTCATCGAGATGGGCAAGGCGACCGACTTCGCCGCGCTCGGCACCGGGCTGTGGACCCGCATCAACTGCCTGAACTCGCCCTGGGTGCTCGACGACGTCACCGAGATCGTCGCCGAACTCGGTGACAAGCTCGACGTCATCATGCTGCCGAAGGTGGAAGGCCCCTGGGACATCCACTATCTCGACCAGCTCCTCGCCCAGCTCGAGGCGAAGCACGGGGTGAAGAAGCCGATCCTCATCCACGCCATCCTCGAGACCGCCGAGGGCGTCAAGAACGTCGAGGCGATCGCCACCGCCTCCCCGCGCATGCACGGCATGAGCCTGGGTCCGGCCGACCTCGCCGCCTCGCGCGGCATGAAGACCACCCGCGTCGGCGGCGGCCATCCCGAGTATCAGGTGCTCCAGGACGCCGCGGGCGACGCCCCGCGCACCCGCTTCCAGCAGGATCTCTGGCACTACACCGTCGCCAAGATGGTCGACGCCTGCCAGTCGGCCGGCATCAAGGCCTTCTACGGCCCCTTCGGCGACTTCGCCGACCTCGCGGCCTGCGAGGCGCAGTTCCGCAACGCCTTCCTGATGGGCTGCCTCGGCGCCTGGTCGCTGCATCCGACCCAGATCGACATCGCCAAGCGGGTGTTCTCGCCCGATCCCAAGGAGGTCGCCTTCGCCGGGAAGATCCTCGACGCCATGCCGGACGGCACCGGCGCGGTGATGATCGACGGCAAGATGCAGGACGACGCCACCTGGAAGCAGGCCAAGGTGATCTTCGACCTCGCCAAGCTGGTGGCCTCGAAGGACCCCGAGCTCGCCGCCGTCTACGGCCTGTGATCGGTCGCGGCCGGACAGAGGTGGCTTCGGGAATCTGAACAGGTCCGTTGAGTGGTCTTTCCGCCTGTGAGCAGCCAAGATTGCTTGGCGAACAGGAGAGAAGATGTCGAGACGACCGCGCCGGAACCACACCC
>JAOTSD010000042.1 GCA_030247555.1 Siculibacillus sp.
GCGGCGCGCCGCTCTCCATGGGCATCCCGATGGACGACCGCATCGCCTGCGGCTACCACGGCGTCCAGGTCGACAAGGACGGCGTCGCCGTCTCGGTCCCGGGCTCGCCGGGCTGCAAGCTCGAGGGCACGAAGTCGACCCGCGTGTTCCCCTCCCAGGAGCGCGCCGGCATGATCTGGGCCTATGTCGGCGACAGCCTGCACGAGGAACCGCCGGAACTGGTGCTGCCCGAGGAACTGAGTTCCGACGAGTTCAGCTTCTTCCCCTGCTACGCCGAGTGGGCGGCCGACTACCGCTACATCATCGAGAACGTCATGGACCCGATGCACGGCACGTACCTGCATCGCCAGTCGCACTCGATGTCCTTCGGCGACACCACCGCCACCTTCCGCATCCGCGACACCGACACCGGCTACGTCTTCGAGAAGACCGGCCAGCGCAACGTCAACTTCGACTGGACCGAATGGGGCGAGACCGGCACCTTCTGGATGCGGCTCGAGATCCCCTATCCCAAGACCGGCGGCCCGGGCGGCAACTTCCACATCGTCGGCACCTGCGCGCCGATCGACGAGAAGATGACGGCGATCGTGTTCTGGCGTTGCCGCAAGATCTCCGGATGTCAGCGCGACACCTGGCGCTTCCTCTACAAGAACCGCCTGGAGGGCCGCCACTGGGCGGTGCTCGAGCAGGACCGCGTCATGCTCGAGGAGATGGAGGGTGATGCTCGCGACCGCGAGATCCTCTATCAGCACGACATGGGCCTCGTTCGCCTGCGCCGCCGCCTGAAGAGCGTCGCCACCGAGCAGCTGACGGCCCTCGCGGCGGCCGGCCGCGTCGCCTGACCTCGTCCCGCCGGGGCGGAAGACCGGGGCGACGTTCCCCGCCTTCCGCGACCGGCGGCGAAATCCCGAGACCCGCCGACCGATTTCGTCGGCCGACGGGTCCTCCGACATTCGGACGAAGCCGACCAGGGTGCGCCTCCATGACCGCCGCCGATCACCGCTCCACCCTCAGGGTCCACCGCATCGAATGGGCGGCCGAGGGGATTTTGGAGGTCGACCTCCGCGATCCGGCGGGCGCCGATCTGCCGGCCTTCACCGCCGGCGCCCACGTCGATCTGGTGCTGCCGAACGGCATCACCCGCTCCTATTCACTCGCCAACGATCCGGTGGAGCGCCATCGCTTCGTCCTCGGCATCGGCCTCGATCCGGCGTCGCGCGGCGGCTCGCGCCACGTTCACCGCGACCTGCGCGTCGGCGAACTGCTGACCGTCCTCGGCCCGCGCAACCACTTTCCGCTCGACGAGACCGTCGCGCACTCGGTGCTGATCGCCGGCGGCATCGGCATCACCCCGATGGCGGCGATGGCGAGCCGGCTGGCCCACCTCGGACGCTCCTTCGAGTTCCACTACGCGGTCCGCGATCCTTCCCGCGCCGCCTTCCTCGACCGCGTGCGCGGGCTCGCGCCGCGCTTCGCCCTCCACGTCGACGCCGAGGTCGGCCGCCCGCTCGACATCGCGGCGATCGTCGCCGCCGCCCCCGCCGGGGCGCATTTCTACTGCTGCGGCCCGCTGCCGATGTTGGCGGCCTACGAAGCGGCGACCGCCGGTTTGCCGCCCGAGCGGGTCCACCTCGAGTATTTCAAGGCCAAGCCGGTGGAGGCCGCCGCCGCCACCGGCTTCGAGATCGAGATCGCCGGCACCGGCCGGGTGCTCGAGGTGCCGCCGGAGAAGTCGATCGCCGACGTGCTGGAGGCGGCGGGGGTGAAGACCGGCATCTCCTGCCAGGAGGGCATCTGCGGCTCCTGCGAGGTCAAGGTGGTGGCGGGCGAGCCCGATCACCGCGACCAGGTGCTGACCGCCGCCGAGAAGGCGTCGGGCAGGACCATGATGATCTGCGTGTCGCGGTCGAAGTCGCCGCGCCTCGTCATCGAACTGGCCTGATCGGCCGCGCGTCCGTCGAAGAGAGGGTTCGACATGAGCATCACCGGCATCGATCGGATCACCCACGGCGTCGAGGACATGGCCGCCTGCCGCGCCTTCTTCCTCGACTGGGGCCTGCGCCTCACCGGCGAGAGCGATCGTGGTCTCGACTTCGAGACGCTCAACGGTTGCGAGGTGGCGATCCGCCGCCTCGACGACCCCGCCCTGCCGCCGCCGATCGAGCCCGGCCCGACGTTGCGCGAGGTGGTGTGGTCGGCGGAAGACGCGGTCGACATCGTCCGCCTGCGCGCGGTGATGAGCGCCCGTCCCGGCTTCCACGAGGCCGACGACACGCTCTTCTGCCTCGATCCGAACGGCGTGCGCGTCGGCGTGCGCGTCAGCCGCAAACGCCCGGTCGAGGTGGCCGGACTGCCCGCCAACACCTGGGGGGCGAGCCCGCGTGTCGACACCCCGGCCGGCTTCTACGACCGCGCCGAGCCGATCGAGGTCGGCCACGTGGTGTTCTTCACCCTCGATCTCGCCGCGGCGACCGAATTCTACGAGGCGCTCGGCTTCGTCGTCTCCGACCGCTACCCCGGACGCGGCAACTTCATGCGTTGCGCCCCGCGCGGCGGCCATCACGACCTCTTCCTGCTCGAGATGCCGGAGGGCAAGCGCGGCCTCAACCACATCGCCTACACGGTGCGTGACATCTACGAGGTGTTCGGCGGCGGTCTGGCGATGTCGCGGGCCGGCTGGAAGACCCAGTTGGGCCCGGGTCGCCACCCGATCTCCTCCGCCTTCTTCTGGTATTTCCAGAACCCGGCCGGAGCGCTGGTCGAATACTACGCCGACGAGGACGTGCTGACCGAGAACTGGGTCGCCCGCGACTTCGCCCCCGGCCCGACCGTCTTCGCCGAATGGGCGGTCGCCGGCGGTCTCGACGGCAACACCCGCCGTCAGGCCGCCCCACCCCCGACCGCGCCGGACCCGGCTCGCCCGAAGTTCCTCACCGATCGCGGCTGACCGCCGCGGAAAGCGGCGGAGCAACCGAAATTCGAGCGCCGACGCTCTTTACAGGGTGAATAGGTAGATCTACGATGTTCCGTGAATGAAATGATGTTTCTTCTATGAAACTTCTGGACGTCCGACGGAACACCATCCCTTCCTCGCCGATCGAGGTTCGACGACATGGCCACGGTACGTCTGGAATTCAGGAACGTCACCAAACGCTTCCGCTCGCGCGGCAAGAAGGCGGACGGCGTCACCGCGGTCGAGAATCTCGACATCCGCGTCCACGACGGCGAGGTGGTGTCGCTGATCGGCCCCTCCGGTTGCGGCAAGAGCACGCTGCTGAACATGGCCTCCGGTCTCGACCCGGCGACCGAGGGCACCGTCTTCGTCGACGGCGAGGCGGTGACGAAGCCCAACTCCCACGTCGCCTTCATGCTGCAGAAGGACCTGCTGCTGCCTTGGCGGACGATCCGCGAGAACGTCGAGCTCGGCGTCGAGATCCTCGGCATGCCGCAGTCCGAGCGGGCGCGCATCGCCCGCGAACTGCTCCTCAAGTGCCGGCTCGGCGATTTCGTCGACCACTACCCCCACCAGCTCTCCGGCGGCATGCGCCAGCGCGCCGCCCTCGCCCGCACGCTCGCCGTCGATCCGGCGGTGTTGCTCATGGACGAGCCGTTCTCGGCGCTCGACGCTCAGACCAAGATGGTTCTCCAGCAGGATCTCGGCCGGACGCTGGCCGAGACCGGCAAGACCGCCCTCTTCGTCACCCACGATCTCGTCGAGGCCATCGCGCTGTCCGACCGCATCCTGGTGATGAGCCGCCGCCCCGGCCGCATCATCGAGGAGATCCCGGTCGACATCCCGAACCGCGCCGTACCGCTCGAGCGGCGCAAGAACCCCAAGGTCGGGCCGATCGTCGCCCGGCTTATGGAACTTCTCCACATCGACGAAGCCGAAGCCTGATCCCCGCGAACCCGGACCAGAGGTCGACCCCATGAACACCATCGCTCGGAACACCTTCGCCACCCTCGCTCTCGCCGTCGGCGCGAGCTTCGCGGTTCCGGCCGCGAGCCCGGTCGCCGCCGCCGAGGCGGTCACCTACCTGCTGCCCGCCCCGGCCTCGCTGCCGGCCTTCGGTCCGTGGATGGTGGCCAAGGCCCGCGGCTACTACGCGGAAGAGGGCCTCGACGTGACCTTCCAGGCCGCCAAGGGCGGCGTCGACGTCGCCAAGCAGGTCGGCGCCGGCAACGCTCCGGTCGGCGGCGCCATCGGTGACACCTCGATCCTGGTGCGCACCAACGGCGTGCCGGTGAAGGCGGTGGCCGTGCTCGGTGGCCATTCGCTGACCCAGCTCGTGCTCGACACCTCCAAGGCCAAGTCGATCAAGGAGTTGAAGGGCAAGGTCGTCACCACGATGGCCTATCAGGACACCACCTATTTCTCGCTTCTCGGCATGCTGGCGAGCCAGGGGATGAGCAAGGACGACGTCAACGCCCAGGCCGTCGGCCCGGTCAACGTCTGGAAGCTCTTCGCCGCCGGTCAGGCCGACGCCATGGCCGCGGTGCCGGATTGGATCCAGTTCGCCACCGAGCAGAACAAGGACCTCAAGGTCGAGATCATCCCCTCCGACACCTACTTCAAGTCGATGGCCCAGGCGATCATCGCCTCCGACGAGACGATCGCCAAGAAGCCCGAACTGGTGAAGAAGCTGGTGCGCGCCACTCTCAAGGGTATGAAGGCGATCATGGACGATCCCAAGGCCGCCGCCGTCGACTACGTCAAGGCGGTGCCCGAGAACGCCGGCCGCGAGGCGGCGATGACCGAGGTTTTCAAGCTCTACGTCAAATACGTCTACGCCGACCAGAAGGTCATCGGCGAGATCGACGAGAAGCGCCTCTCCGATCTCCAGGACTTCTATCTCGCCCAGGGCATCATCCGCGAGAAGACCCCGCTCGCCGACCTCTACACCAACCAGTTCGTGAAGTGATCGCGGCGACGGCGACGGCTCCGAGGGGCCGCCGTCGACCGTGACCGCCCGCGCGGAGGACACCCACGTGTACGGCACCGACGTCACCGGAACGCGCCTGATGATGGCGCTCGGCTTCTCCCTGTTCCTGGTGTTCCTCGCCGCCTGGCAGTGGGCGCCGGGGGTGATGGGCATCCCGCCCTTCATCATCCCGCCGCTGTCCAAGGTGTGGGGCGAGTTCCTGCACATGTTGGAGCACGAGCATCTCCTCTGGCACACCGCCGTCACCGCGATGCAGGTGCTGGTCGGCTTCCTGCTCGGCATCCTGCTCGGCATCGTCTGCGGCTTCGTCCTCGGCATGTCGCCGACCGCCGAGTTCGTGCTCTCGCCCTACATCCTCGCCCTCCAGATCGCCCCGAAGGTCGCCTTCGCGCCGCTCTTCGTCATCTGGTTCGGCTATTCGGTGACGCCGAAGATCCTGGTCGCCGTCCTGATCGTGTTCTTCCCCGTCATGATCAACGTGCTCTCGGCGGTGCGCGCCGTCGATCCCGACATCGTGCGACTGGCTCGCGCCTTCACCGCCTCGCGGCTGCAAGTGTTCTGGAAGATCCAGTTCCCCGCGTCGCTGCCGCCGATGTTCGCCGGGTTGCGCATCGCCGCCACCCTCGCCGTCATCGGCGTGCTGGTCGGCGAGCTGGTCGGCGGCAACACCGGCCTCGGCTATCTCCTCACCTTCGGCGAGGGCGCCGGCAACACCGCCATGGTCTTCGTCACCATCATCATGCTGACCATCGTCGGTCTCGCGCTCTATGGTGTCATCGTCCTCATCGAGGGCCGCGTCCTCCACTGGATGCCGTCGCGCCACCATCCCGGGATCTGACGCATGGCCATCGATCTCTCGGGCCGCACCATCGTCGTCACCGGGGCCGCCCGCGGCCTCGGCCTCGCCTTCGCCGAAGCCATCGCCGCCGCCGGAGCGAAGACCCTGATCCTCGCCGACCGCGACGCGGCGGGCGGCGAGGCCCTCGCCGACCGATTGTGCCGCGAGGGACGCGACGTCCATTTCCTCGCCTACGATCAGGCCGACCCGGCCTCGATCGACACCTTCGCCGCGCGCATCGCCGCGATCACCCCGGCGATCGACGGCCTCGTCAACAACGCCGCGCTGGCGACCGGCGTCGGCGGCAAGCCGGCGACCGAGGTCGACATCGACCTCTTCGACCGGGTGATGGCGATCAACGTCCGCGGCCTCTGGCTGGTGACGCGGGCGCTGACGCCGCTCCTCGGGCGCTCCGAGGCGGGCGGCCGCATCGTCAACCTCGCCTCCGACACCGCGCTGTGGGGCGCGCCGAACCTCATCGCCTACGTGGCGAGCAAGGGCGCGGTGCTGTCGATGACCCGCTCGCTCGCCCGCGAACTCGGCGGCGCCGGCATCACCGTGAACGCGGTGGCGCCGGGGCTGGTCGTCACCGAGTCGACCGAATACGTCCCCGAACACCGCCACCGCCTCTACGTCGAGGGCCGGGCCCTGTCGCGTCCACAGATGCCGGACGACGTCACCGGCGTGGTCGTCTTCCTCCTCTCCGATGCCGCCGGCTTCATTACCGGCCAGACCCTTCCGGTGAACGGTGGCTTCGTCTTCAATTGAACCCTTCCGTATCGACCTCGGCGACCGCGTCGTCGACGGCCTCTCCGCCGGGCCGACGTCGTCGTCGAATCTCCCGCTCGTCCTCCTCCACGGTATCGGCTCCGCCGCCCGCTCCTTCGAGGCCGTGCTTCCGCTCGTCGCCGCCGACCGTCGGGTGATCGCCTGGAACGCGCCGGGCTACGGCGGCTCGACCCCGCCCGATCGCGACGCGCCCGACGCCGGCGACCACGCCGACATCCTGCTCCGCCTTCTCGACGCGCTCGGCTTCGGCCGCGTCCATCTCCTCGGTCATTCCCTCGGTGCGATCGTCGCCGCCCGCTTCGCCGCCGACCATCCCGACCGCATCGACACGCTCGCCCTCGCCTCGGTCGCCCATGGCCACGCCCGGCTCGACCCGGAGAAGCGCCGGGCGGCCCTCGACGCGCGCCTCGACGACCTCGCCGACCTCGGCCCCCGCGGTCTCGCCGAGAAACGCGGGCCGCGGCTGCTCGGACCGGGCGCTTCCGCCGCGGCGATCCGTTCGGTGGTGGAGACCATGGCGGCGATCGATCCGGTCGGCTACGCCCGCGCCGCCCGTCTCCTCGCCGGCGCCGACGTCCTCGCCGACGTCGCCCGACTGCCCGCCGCGATGCCGCTCCTCGTCCTGTGGGGCGACACCGACGTGATCACGCCGCCCGCCGCCAACCGCGCCGTCGTCGATCTCCGCCCCGGTTGTCGGGAAGTCGTCGTTGCCAGCGGCGGGCACGCGATCTATGTGGAAAAGCCGGCCGAATTCGCGACGGCGGTGAACGCCTTCCTCGGGGAGAGACCGTGAGCGAGACCGAAGCGCCGTCGAAGGACCGATACATCGTTCCGGCACTGATGCAGGGCCTCTCGGTCCTGTCCTTGTTCTCCCGCGACCGGCCGGGCCTGACCGCGCCGGAGATCGCCCAGGAGCTCGGCCTGTCGCGCACGACGGTGTTCCGCATCCTCCACACCCTGCAGACCACCGGCTACGTCTCGCGGCGGGACGAGGAACGCGTCTATCGGCTCGGCCCGGCGGTGCTGTCGCGCGGTTTCGTCTACCTCGCCTCGCTCGACGTCGTCGAACTCGCCCGCCCGGCGCTGATCGCGCTGCGTGACGCGACCGGCCTGTCGACCCACATGGCGGTGCGCGATGGCCGCGAAGTTGTCTACGTCGCCCGCTTCCCCGCCGCCACCACGGTCAACTCCTCGGTCCAGATCGGCACTCGCTTCCCGATCCACGCCACCGTCATGGGACGGATGATGATCTGCGACTGGAGCGAGGCGGAGCTGCGCGCCCTCTTCCCCGAACTCGACCTGCCGGCCTTCACCGAACAGACGCCGCGCAGCCTCGCCGCTCTGGAAGAGCTCCTCGCCGCCGACCGCGCTCGCGGCTATGCCGTCAGCCAGTCGTTCTTCGAACGCGGCGTGTCCTCGGTCGCCGCCCCGGTGCGCGACGACCTCGGCCGCACGGTCGCCACCATCAACGCCACCTCGGTCGACAACTACGTCTCGCTCGACGACATGAACGGCCGCATCAAGGACGCCGTCCTCGCCGCCGCCGCCGAGATCTCGCAATGGATGAGCGGCAAGGCGACCTGACCTTCCGCCCGGCGCGATGGAGGCCGTTCGAAACCGGCCGGGCCACCCTTCGGCTGGTTGTCTGGCGCGCTGGACAACCATCTGTAATTGCATTATCTTGCCCGCACGTCCGGTCCGACCACTCTTTCGAACGGTCGGATGCTCGACGGAAGCGCCTCGGACGCAGAAAGGAACGCGTACCGACGTCTCGCCGCCCTCTCGAAGACCAGAATGATCGGCCGGTCTGCCACTCGGTGATGGTACGACACGGGGCCGCCGGGGGGGCGGAAGACGTCGGAACAGAGCGGTTTCGCATCATCGGCCGACGCCACGTCTCGGACCTCTCCGCGCGTCACCGGGACGACCAGTCTCCACAGCGACCGGCTTCGGCTCCGCCGGCCGTCTCATCGGCTGCCCGCACCACTCCTTCGCCCGGGAGAGGCGCTCCGCCGGTGCGGATGACGTGGACGGCGACCCCGCCCACGCCGGCCGTTTCGCCGCCCGGGTCTTCGCCGAACTCGTCGTGACCGTCTGATCCTCCCGCGCCAAACCGGCTCCGGACGCGTCACCCCTCGCTCGCCTCCAACTCCCCGGAGACGCCCCGCCTCGGCGCACGGCTGAGGTCGTTCGAGCCTGCGACCGCCTTTCGCAGCAGCCGCACGAATTCGGCCGCTTCCGCCTCGTCGAGACCGCCGAGCATGATCCGTTGCGCCGCCTCGACCGCCGGTTCGATACGGGAGAGCAGGCTTCGCCCCTCCTCGGTGATCCGCAACACGCGGGCACGACGGTCGGCGCCGTTCACCTCGCGGAGGAGGAGACCCTTCTTCTCCAGCCGATCGATCACCCCGGTGGTGGTGGCGCGGTCGAAGGCGATGCGGCCGGCGAGCGTCGCCTGATCGAGGCCGGGTTCGTTCGAGATCTCGGCCAACGCGGCATATTGCACCGGCGTCAGGTCCGAACCCGCCGCCCCCACTTCGGCGTGGAACACCGCCACCGCGATCTGCTGGAAGCGGCGCGCCAGATGCCCGGGCCTGTCCTTCAACCGCCTCATCGTCGCTGCTCCCTCCATCGCCGAATTTCACCACTTGCCGGAGGAGTGTACTGATGATTAGTATACAAATCAATTCCGGCACGACGCACCGGACGGGTGGCGCCGAGCACGGACGGAGCGGGCCTCGGACCAAGGGGCCCCGCGACCCGAGAGGAGGGAGGAAGGCCATGCAATTCTTCACCAACGGCTTCACCGTCGGCGATCCGGACATCGCCCCGCCGAACCCGGACGCCACGGCGATCGTCGATCCCGAGAGGCTGCCCGCCGAGGTCGACGTGCTCATCGTCGGCTGCGGCCCCGCCGGCCTGACCCTCGCCGCCCAGCTCGCCCGCTTCCCCGACATCCGCACCCGCATCGTCGAGCAGAAGCTCGCTGCGCTGACCCACGGCCAGGCCGACGGCATCGCCTGTCGCTCGATGGAGATGTTCGAGGGCTTCGGCTTCCGCGAGCGCATCGAGCGCGAGGGTTATCGGGTCAACGAGACCACCTTCTGGAAGTCGGACGAGGCCGATCGCGGCCGCATCGTCCGCCAGGGCCGGGTGCAGGACGTCGAGGACGGGCTCTCGCCCTACCCGCACATGATCCTCAATCAGGCCCGCGTCCACGAGTTCTACCTCGACGTCATGCGCAACGGCCCGAACCGGCTGGTGCCGCACTACGGCCGCCGCCTCGCCGACCTGAACGTCGACGCCGCCCTCTCCGCCGACGTCGACGACCACCCGGTGACTGTGCGTCTCGAACGCGTCGATCCCGGCCACGAGGGTGAGATCGAGACCGTTCGCGCCCGCTGGGTCGTCGGCTGCGACGGCGCCCGCTCGGCGGTGCGTCGATCGCTCGGCCGCGAACTGGTCGGCGATTTCGCCAACAAGGCCTGGGGCGTGATGGACGTTCTCGCCGTCACCGACTTCCCCGACATCCGGCTGAAATCGTTGATCCGCTCGGCCGACGAGGGTGCGATCGTCCTCATCCCGCGCGAGGGTGGCCATCTGGTGCGCATCTACGTCGAGATGGACGAACTGGCCGCCGACGAACGCGTCGCCGCCCGCGCCATCACCATCGAGGGCCTGATCGCCGCGGCGCGGCGCATCCTGCGCCCCTACAGCCTCGAGGTGAAGGAGGTCGCCTGGTGGTCGGTCTACGAGATCGGCCAGCGCGTCTGCGACAAGTTCGACGACGTCCGAGAGGACGAGATCGCGACCCGTCCGCCGCGGGTGTTCATCGCTGGCGACGCCTGCCACACCCACAGCCCCAAGGCCGGCCAGGGCATGAACGTCTCCATGCAGGACACGTTCAACCTCGGCTGGAAACTCGCCACGGTGCTGCGCCGGCGCGCCGCCCCGGCCTTCCTCCACACCTATTCGGCCGAACGTCGCGCCATCGCTCAGGATCTGATCGACTTCGATCGCGAATGGGCGGCGATGCTCAGCGCTCCGGTGAAGTCGCCCGACGATCCCGACGGCGAAGGCGTCGATCCGGCCGAGGTGCAGCGCTATTTCGTCTCGCACGGTCGCTACACTGCCGGAACCGCGACGCGCTACGCCCCGGCGTTGCTCACCGGCGACCCGCGCCATCAGTACCTCGCCCCCGGCTTCGCCATCGGCATGCGCTTCCACTCCGCCCCGGTGGTGCGGTTGGCCGACGCCAAGCCGGTGGAACTGATCTCGGCGCTCGAAGCCGACGGGCGCTGGCGCCTCCTCGCCTTCGCCGACCGTTGCGAACCCGCCGATGCCGTTTCGCGGCTGCGGGCGCTGTGCGACCACCTCGCCACTTCGCCGGCCTCGCCTCTGCGCCGCCACACCCCGGCCGGCGCAGACGTCGACTCCGTCTTCGACCTCCGGGCGGTGCTTCAGCAGGGTCATCGCGATATGCGGCTGGAGACCATGCCGCCGCTCCTCCTGCCTCGGAAGGGACGCCACGGCCTCGTCGACTACGAGAAGATCTTCTGCCCCGACCCGAAGGCCGGCCCCGACGTCTTCGACCTGCGCGGCGTCGACCGGGATCGCGGCGCGCTGGTGATCGTGCGCCCCGATCAGTACGTCGCCCACGTCCTGCCCCTCGACGCCCACGAGGAACTCGCCGCCTATTTCGACGGCTTCCTGCTGCCGGTGGGCTGATGCGTCGACCCGCCGGATCGGTCGCGCGTCCCCGCGCCGCCGATCCGGCGTCGTCCCTCGGTACGCCCGCGAGGGACCGCCGCGCCCCTTCGGCTCAGCCGAACTTGAACAACACGCCGTAGCCGCCGCGCGGGTAGTTCCACTCGATCTCGCCCGACGCCTCGCACAGCACCCGGCAGGTGCCGCACTCCATGCAGCCGTCCGGCGTGATCTCGACCTGTCCCTTGTCGTTCTCCTCGTAGCACTTGGCCGGGCAGACCCGGGTCAGCGACAGGAGCGCGGCACTCGGCTTGTCGTGCGGCAAGATGCGGATGTGCGGCCGGCCGGCGTCGACCAGATAGCGGTTCTGGTAGAGCTTGTCCTCGACACGCATCTCGGTGACCGTCGTCATGGTTCCGTCCTCCGATGACGGGCGCCGGTCCGTGTCGTGCACGGGGCGCCGGAATTGTCGGGTTTCAGACCGGACGCGCCGGTCTGGCTGCTTCCATGCGAGTTCCGTGCCGGTCGTCGGTGGCCGGCGGTCTCGGCGAGACCTCTGTGACGACGTTCCAACTCGTTCGGCCGCTCGCCGAATACGTCGCGGTTCGCCCCGCCCTTCCCTTCTCCCCTGGCGGGAGAAGGAAGAGGGGCCCCGACGCGAGGCCGTACGATGCCGATCGCGCGCGAGGCAGAGCCGCCCGGGAAGGCCGCGAGCGCCGCCGACCATTCCGGCGCTCCGCCCTCACCGCCAGGCGAAGGCGAGCTTCACCGCGTCGGAGATCAGGCCGATCCGCGAGCGCTTCTCGATGAAGGACCGCGTGGTCTTCTTCTCCATGTCGATCTTCGGCGTGCCGTCGACGCGCAGGAAGTTCTGCGCGGCCCGACTGATCAGTTGCGGATAGCTCTGGAAGAAATTGGCCGAATTGGTGTGAAGAAGAGCCGGCATGTCCTTGTACTTCTTCAGATCCTTCATGACGAAGGACTCATCCAGCAGCTCCTTGTAGAGCTTCAGGTTCTCCTTGGTCATCGGCTGCCGGCCGGCCTTGAGGCGATGGATCGCCTCGCCGGCGAGGCGGCCTGAGGTCATGGCGAGGTTCGATCCCTCGCGATGGATGGCGTTGTTGAGCTGCGCCGCGTCGCCGACCACAACCCAGCCGTCACCATGGAGCTGCGGGATCGCCTTGTACCCGCCCTCCGGGATCATGTGGGCGGCGTATTCCTTGACCTCCGACCCGGCGATCAGTGGTGCGATCGACGGATGGGCCTTGAAGGTCTCGAGCAGCGTGTAGGGGCTCTCCCGGGTTTCGGCGAAGTCCGAGATCAGACAGCCGATGCCCAGCGAGATGCTCTCCTTGTTGGTGTAGAGGAAGGCGAGGCCGGTCATCCCCTTGGTGATGGTGCCCGCCGCCTCGACGACGACGCCCTCGTCACCCTTGATGTTGAAGCGGCTCTCGATCGTCTCGGCCGGCAGGAAGTGCATCTCCTTGACCGCCAGCGCCACGTTCTCAGGCTTCGGCGGTTCGCGCAGGCCCGCGCGGGTGCCGAGCAGGCCGTTGACGCCCTCCGCCAGCACCACCACGTCGGCCTGGATCGCCCCGCCCTTGCGGTCGGTCTTCACGCCCAGCACCTTGCCGGTGCTGTCGACCAGGAGATCGGTGACCGTCGTCTCGGTGAGCAGCGTCACCCCCACCTCGCGGCATTTGCGCGAGAACCACTTGTCGAACTGCGCCCGCACGATGGTGTAGCGGTTGGGCTTGTCCTCGTTGAAGTCATCGGAGCGGTACTGCATGCCGGTGTGGCTGCGGTCGTCCATCATCCAGAAACGCTGTTCGATGATGTGGCGCTCCAGCGGCGCATCCTCGCGGAAGTCCGGGATGATCTTCTCCAGCATCGAGGCGTACATGATCGCCCCTTGCACGTTCTTCGATCCCGGATATTCGCCACGCTCGAGTTGCAGCACCTTCAGGCCGCGCGAGGCCATGGTGTAGGCGGCGGCGTTGCCGGCCATGCCCGCACCGATCACGATGGCGTCGAACCTTTCGTCGATCATGGTCGATCTCCTCGTGTCGAACTCAGCCGACGAGCTTGTCGCGGTTGTGGGGGGAGAGGCGGCGGGTGAAAGCCTCGGTGAGGGCGGGAAGGAAGCGGATCGCGTCGGTGACCACGCCGACATGGGCGATGTCGAAGATCGGCGCGTTCTTGTCGGTGTTGATGGCGACGATCAGGTCGGCGCCCTCGACGCCCACACGATGCTGGATCGCCCCGGAGATGCCGGCGGCGATGTAGAGCTTCGGACGGATGGTCTTGCCGGTCTGGCCGATCTGCCGCTCCGCCGGCATCCACCCCTTCTGCACGATCGGTCGCGAGCAGCCGTATTCGGCCCCGAGCGCCTTGGCGAGGTTCTTCACCAACTGCATGTTCTCGACCGCGCCGAGCCCGAGCCCGCCGGCCACCACGATGTCGGCATAGGCGAGGTTGACCTTGCCGGTCTGCCGGTCGGCGACGAACTCGAGGATCTTGGTGACGATGTCGTCCTCCGCCATGTTCAGCGGATGGGTCACCACCTTACCGATCGGCTTGTCCTGCCGCGCCGGCATCGACATGACGCGCGGGCGGACGGTGGCCATCTGCGGGCGGAAGTTCAGCGTGTAGATGGTGCAGAGCAGCGAGCCGCCGAAGGTCGGGCGCGTCGCGGCGAGCGACTTGTCGGCGTCGACGGCGAGTTCGGTGCAGTCGGCGGTGAGGCCGGTGAGCAGCGTCGTCGCCACCGATCCCGCGAGGTCGCGGCCGAGCGTCGTCGCGCCGAGCAGCAGGATCTCGGGCTTGTAGGTGTTGACGAGATCGGTGAGCCCCTTGGAGAAGGGCTCGTTGCGATAGTCGGCGAGCAGCGGATCTTCCATCAGATAGACGAGGTCCGCCCCGTGGGCGAAGGTCTCGGCGATGGCGTGGTTCGTCCCCTCGCCATTCGGCCCGAGGACCACGCCGGCGAGTTCGACGCCGAGCTGATCGGCGAGCTTGCGCCCTTCGCCGAGCAGTTCGAACGACACCGGATGGACGACGCCGCGCTCGACCTCCATGAACACCCAGACGCCCTTGTAGGCCTTGAAGTGTTCGGGGAGTTCCTTCTTCATTCCGGCGCGGCCGCCGGCGGCGGGAGCGGCAGGTGCAGTCGACATGGGGGGACCTCCCGTCCTCAGAGCATCTGGTGGAGTTCGATGAGTTCCGTCTCGAGCGCCGGCAGGCGCCCGAAGATCTCGGCGATGAGCGCGTCGGCGGTGTCGATCGCCGCCGGTTGAAGTTCGATCTGCTTGGCCTTGTCGGCTCGCGGGCTCGGCGCGAAGACGCGCTTGACCACCGTCGGCGAGCCGCGCAGGCCGCACTTGAGGATGTCCTCGATGCCGGCGTCCTTGGCCGACCAGGTGACGATCTCGGCGCGAGCAGCCCTGAGCGCGTCGGCCATCGAGCCGCGGCGCATGTCGTTGGTGCCCTCGAGCATGGTGATCAGCACCGGGAGTTTCGTCTCCAGCACCTGGATGCCGCCCTCGGCGCGCCGCTCGACCTCGATCTTGCCGCCGGCGAGATCGAGGGTACGGACCTTCGAGACGTAGGTGAGTTGGAGCAGGCTCTGCCGCTTGGCGATGCCCGGGCCGACCTGCGCGGTGTCGCCGTCGATGGTCTGCTTGCCGGTGAAGACGATCTCCGGCTTTCCGTAGACCTCGCCGATCTTCTCGATCGCGGCGGAGAGTGCGAAGGAAGTGGCGAGCGTGTCGGACCCGGCGAAGAATCGGTCGGTGAGCAGCACCGCGCGATCGGCGCCGTAGGTCAACGCCTTGCGGAGCGAGTCCTCCGCCATCGGCGGCCCCATGGTGAGCACCGTCACCTCGCCGCCGTGCCGGTCCCGCAGGCGCAGGGCCTCCTCCAACGCGAACAGATCGTATGGGTTGATGATGGTCGGCACGCCCTGGCGCATGATGGTGTTGGTCACCGGATGCACGCGGATCTGGGCGCTGTCGGGAACCTGCTTGATGCAGACGACGATGTGCATGTCGCCCCCTCCTCGGGAAACCTCGCCGGCGTGGATCACGGCCGGCCTCGGTCTCCTCTAGGCACGGGGCGTGCCAAGCAGAAAATGCGTTGATTTTCGGGCGAATCGGACGATCGCCACGGCACCGGGGAAGACGGCCCGGGCGAGACAATCGTGACGGGCTTGTCGGAAAGCCGACAGGAACGTCACCGCTTGCGGGCGTCGGCGATCGCTTGGCGGAACCCGTCGGCGTCGAGCACCCCGCCGAAGACGAAGGTGCCGACGACGAAGGCCGGTGTACCGCGGAAGCCGAAGGCGTCGGCCTGCGCGCCGTTGCGCGTCACCAGCCCGTCGAAGCGCTTGCGATCGGTGGCGATGTCGGCGTCGAGCCGCTTCCGGTCGACGCCGGACGCCTTCAGCACCGCTTCGACCCGTTCCTCGGTCGGCCGCCCTTCGATCGCCATCAATCCGGCATGGACCTTCTCGAGCCGCCCTTGGCGACGGCTCGAGAACTTGGCGCGCGCCGCCGCCTCCGAGCGGGCACCGAAGATCGGCCAGTCCTTGAGCAGGATCGCGACCTTCCCGTCCTCGCGGGCGACCCGCATCATGTCGACCTCGGCCTTCTTGCAGAAGGGGCACTGGTAGTCGAACCAGACGGCGATCGCCACGTCACCGCGCGAATTCCCGAGGACCGGCACGTCGGCGTCGGCGAAGACCTCGATCGGCGACACCGCGCCGGCCGAACGCGCGAAGGCCGGCAGCATCACTCCTCCGGCGAGCCCGGAGAGCACGGCACGGCGGGAGAGCGGGCGGCGAACGATCATGGGCGAAGCGAATCCTCGGACGGCGACACCTCGAACCTAGGCGGTCATGCGGAAGACGGCCACTGACGTTGCCGTGACGCCCGTGTGAACCCGCCGTCACGTCTCGAACAGACCCGGCAGCATCGGCGCGCCGCGGTCGAGGTCGACGCCCTCCATGCGCAGGAGCCTCCGCTTGGTCGCCACCCCACCCGGCGCCGAGAAGCCGCCGAGGGCTCCGCCGGCGGCGAGCACCCGGTGGCAGGGCACGACGATGACCCACGGGTTGCGCGCCATCGCCCCGCCGACCGCCTGTGCCGCCCCCGGCGCGCCGGCGCGGGCGGCGAGTTCGCCGTAGGTCACGGTGGCGCCGCGCGGCACCCGCCGCAATTCGCGGTAGATCGCGGTATCGAGGGCGGAGAGCCCGGACTCGTCGAGGACGAGGGTCGAGAAGTCGACCGGTTCGCCGGCGAAATAGGCCGCCAGCCGGCGGGCCGCCTCGGCGGCGACAGGCGGCAACGCCCCTCCGCCGCCCGGAACGCCGTCGCCCGACCCGTCGAGCAGCCGCACGCGCGAAAGCCCGAGCGCCGTCCAGGCGACGGCGACGGGGCCGAAGGCGGTGGCGAAACGGTGGGTTCCGTCGAGACTCACGGTCGGGCTCCGATCGATGCGGAAGGCCGTCACCCTAACCGACCGACCGGCGATGACGCGAGACGGCTCGTGACTCCTTCTCTCCCCGTCATCGCCGGGTCGAGCCCGGAGATGGCGGAGGAAAAGGCGGCTGTCCCCGCGAGGAGCGGAGGGGCATCGAACCGAGCGAGTGGCGGCCGTGGAACGAGCCGTTCGAGTCGGCATGCCGGAGGCGAGCACCATGCCGCGCCATCGTCGATGCGCCTCACCGCGCTCGAAGCCCCTCTCCCGACTCCTCACTTCCCGATCGGATGCAGGATCTCGTCTAAGTCGACGAAGGCGGTCCCCGGCTTCACCGGGCGCGACGGGTCGTGGTCCTTCAGGACCTTGAACACTCGCTCCTTCAAGGGCGAGGAAGTGGTGAAGTCCTCGTAGGCGCGTTCCAGGAAGGTGCGGCAGCGGGCGGCGACGACCCGGTCGGGCATGTCGTCGAAGTCCTCGGTCCCCAGATACTGGCCCATGCGCCTGAGGATGTGCAGCCGCGCCGGGGCGAGAACCTTGGGATCGAACTTCACCTTGAGCTCAGCGAAGAAATCCTCCGCCGAGGAACACTGCTTGAGGCGGGGAAGGATGTCCTTCACCACCACGGCGTTGGAGATGTCGCAGGACGAGACCGCTTCGGTCATGGCCGGCTCCCGTGGGCTGAGAGAGGATCGGGGGAACGCGTCGCGTCCGGATCGGACGGGCGCGCGGTCTCGGTCGGGGTGGTGCGCTTCTCCGGCAGCACCTCGAAGTCGACCGAGGGTTCGCTGGCTCCCGAGAGGCGGGCGAACCGCATCTCCAGGAATTCGATGCGGTCGACCAGCGCTGCGATCGCCTCGCCGACCGGATCGGGCATCAGGTGATGTTCGAGGTCGATGCGCCCGGCGATGCGGCGCCGATCGGCCGAGGCCTTGACCACCTTGCCGGGGATCCCGACCACCGTCGCCTCGGGCGGGACGTCCTCGATGACGACCGAGTTGGCGCCGATGCGGGCGCGGGCGGCGACCGTGATCGGACCCAGGATCTTCGCACCCGCTCCGACGAGAACGCCGTTCTCGAGCGTCGGATGCCGCTTGCCCGGCGTCCACGAGACGCCGCCGAGGGTGACGCCGTGATAGAGCGTCACGTCGTCGCCGACCTCGGCCGTCTCGCCGATCACCACGCCGGCGCCATGATCGATGAAGAAGCGCCGGCCGATGGTGGCGCCGGGGTGGATGTCGACATTGGTCAGGAACCGCCCCAGCCACGACAGGAACCGCGCCGGGAACCGCCGGCCGCGCCGCCACAGCGCGTGAGCGAGACGATGCCAGATGATGGCGTGGACGCCGGGGTAGGTGAGCACCACCTCCGCCGCGAAACGGGCCGCCGGGTCGCGCGCCTTCACGCAGGCGACGTCCTCGCGGATCATCGCGAGGAGCGACGAGGGCGCGGCGCTCGCCGAGCCGGGGATCACATGAGTGGCATCGATCGCCGTCATCTCCGCGTCCCTCTTCGCATCGCTCATGCCCGCCCCCAACCGAAGACCCCGAGCGAGCCCATGCGGCTCTCGTCTTCGGTCAGATCCCGATGCATCTCGACCAGCAGATCCGTCGGCATCGATCGCTTGTGCCGGATCGCCCAGCGCTTCACCCGGGCGAGCAGCGTCGGATAGACGCGGTCGTCGAGTTCGACGCCGCCGGTCGCCAGCGCATGGGCGATCGCCGTCCGCCCCGAATGCTTGCCGATGGCGAAACCGTGATCGCGGCCGAGATGGCGCGGGTCGACGCCCTGGTAGGTGTCGCGGTTCCACAGGAGGCCGGCGACGTGCAGGCCGCTCTCGTGGGTGAAGACGTCGGCCCCGACGACCGCCTTCTGCGGATGGATCGGCCGGCCCGACGCGGTCGCCACCACCGCGGCGAGATCGCAGAGTTGGGAGAGCTCGATGCCGGTCGGATGCCCGAGACGGCCGCAGGCGAGCGCCACTTCCTCGAGCGGGGCGTTGCCCGCCCGCTCACCGATGCCGCCGACCGTCACCGAGACGTGGGTCGCCCCGGCCCGGACTGCGGCGAGCGCATTGGCGGTGGCCAGCCCCAGATCGTCGTGGGTGTGGATCTCGAGCTCCAGATCGGTCTCGGCGACGAGGCGAGCGACCATGTCGTGGGTCGAAAAGGGATCGAGCACGCCGACCGTGTCGGCGAGCCGCACCCGGAAGGCGCCGAGCCGTTCGACGGTCCCGAGCACGGCCTTCAGATGGTCGAGCGAGGCGCGCGAGGCGTCCTCGCAGCCGATCGCCACCCGGAACCCCATGTCGAGGGCGCGGGCGACCGTCCGCTCGATCCGCCGCAGAGCCTCCGCCCGATCGATCCCGAGCTTGCCGGCGAGTTGCACGTCGGAGGCCGGGATCGACAGGTTCACCGTCGTCACCCTCGCACGCCGGGCCGCTTCGAGATCGGCATCGGTCATCCGACACCAGGCCATGACGTCGAGCGGCAGGCGCGCCGCGACGATCGCCGCGATCGCGTCGATCTCGTCGGCGCCCATCGCCGGCGTGCCGGCCTCGATCTCGCCGACACCGGCGCGCGCCAGGGCTTCCGCGATCTCGACCTTCTCCGCCGTCGAGAAGGCCACGCCCGGGGCCTGCTCGCCGTCGCGCAACGTCGTGTCGTTGAGGTGGACGCGGGCCATGGTCCCCTCCCTCGGCGCCTCAGGCGTAGACCGGGTTGAAGGTCGCCGGCGCCTTGTCGGCGCCCTGCCAGAAGGGCGACAGCGCCCGGAGCTTCTCGATGATGCCGGGCATCACCTCGAGCACCCGGTCGACGTCGGCCTCGCCGTTGTCGCGAGAGAAGGAGAAGCGGATCGCCCCGTGCGCCGCGGTGTAGGGGATGTTCATCGCCCTGAGCACGTGGGAGGGCTCGAGCGAGCCCGAGGTACAGGCCGAACCCGATGAGGCGGCGATGCCCTCGCGGTTCATCAAGAGCAGGATGCCCTCGCCCTCGACGTACTCGAAGGCGATGTTCGAGGTGTTGGGCAGCCGTTCGTCCGGGTTGCCGGTGACGAAGGCGTTGGGGATGCGCTGCAGGAGGCCCTTCTCCAGCCGGTCGCGCAAGGCGGCGACCCGGGTCTTTTCGTCGGCCATGTGCAGGGCGGCGAGCTCGGCCGCCTTGCCGAGGCCGACGATGCCCGGCGTGTTCTCGGTGCCGGCGCGACGGCCGCGCTCCTGATGACCACCTTTGATCAACGAGCGGAAGCGGGTGCCGCGACGGACGTAGAGCGCGCCGATGCCCTTGGGCCCGTGCAGCTTGTGGCCGGACAGCGACAGCATGTCGATGACGGTCGACTTCAGATCGATCGGCACCTTGCCGGCAGCCTGGACGGCGTCGGTGTGGAAGAGAGCGCCGACCTCCTTGGCGAGTTCGGCGAGTTCGGCGACGGGAAAGATCGTGCCCGTCTCGTTGTTCGCCCACATGATCGAGGCGATGGCGGTCTTCTGCGACAACGCGGCGCGATAGGCGGCGATGTCGAGCAGGCCCCTGCCGTCGACCGGAATGACGTGGACCTTGACGCCGCGGGTCTTCTCGAGGTGGCCGCACAGCGACAGCACCGCCGGATGCTCGACCGCCGAGATGATGATCTCGTCACGGCCGGGATCGATCTCCAGCGCCGAGAGGATCGCCATGTTGTCGCTCTCGGTGCCGCCGGCGGTGAAGACGATCTCGTGATCGAATTCGGTGCCGAGGAGCGCCTGGAGCTGGGCGCGGGCCGTCTTCACCGCCCCGCCGACGCGGGCGCCGAAGGCGTGCATCGAGGAGGGATTGCCGAACTGCTCGGTGAAGAACGGCAGCATGGCCTCCACGACCGCCTCGTCGCAGCGCGTGGTGGCGTTGTTGTCGAGATAGACCGGGGTGGTCATGGGGATTTCTCCTCGTGGGTCTGACGGCGCTCCCGGTGGGCGAAGAGAGCCGGTTGGTCGGCGGTCGGTCGGAACCGCAGGCGAGCCCTGCCCCGCCCTCACTTCACCGGGATCACCCTGAGCGGCAACCCCGTCGCGGCGATCAGCTTCTCCTGAACGCCGTTGACCGTCATCGACGCCTGTTGACAGCCGACGCAGGCGCCGGAGAGCTTGACCACGACGTTGTTGCCGTCGACGTCGATCAGTTCGCAGTCGCCGCCGTCGAGCTTCAGGTACGGCCGGATCTCGTCGAGCGTCTTCTCGATGAGCCGGACCTTCTGAACGGTGGTGAGCCGCGTCGCGCTCGCCGCCATCGCGGCCGGCGCCTCGACGGGACGCTCGAGCACGATGGTGCCGGCCGCCGCCCGTTCGATGTCGGCGAGGGCGATGATCGGCTTCGGCTCGACCTTCGCCGGTTCCGCGCCCTTCGGCCGAGCCTTCTGCCTGAGCGTCCGGGCGTCCATCGCACCGATGCGATAGGCCTCGTCGAAGGAGATCAGGCCCTCGGCCACCATCTCCTCGTTCACCCGGCCGAGCACCGCCTCGATCCCTTCGAAACAGGTGAGGCAGCCGCCGCCGGCCTTGGTGTAGTTGGTGATCTGTTCCGGCGTGGTCAGCTTGTTGGCGCGCACCGCCCGCTCGATCATGCCCTCGTCGACACCGAAGCACTTGCAGACGAGTGCGCCCTCCTCGTGGTCGTCGCGCCACTCGACACCGCGATAGTCGGCGACCGCCGCCTGCAGCGCCTCGTAGCCCATCACCGAGCAGTGCATCTTCTCCGGTGGCAGACCGCCGAGGAAATCGGCGATGTCCTGGTTGGAGATCTTCAGCGCCTCCTCGAGCGTCTTGCCGAGGATGATCTCGGTCAGCGCCGACGACGAAGCGATGGCCGAACCGCAGCCGAAGGTCTGGAACTTCGCCGCCTCGATCACTTCCGTCTCGGGGTTGACCCGCATCATCAGCTTCAGAGCGTCGCCGCAGGAAATGGCGCCGACCTCGCCGACCGCATTGGCATGTTCGAGCACGCCGGCGTTGACGGGGTTGAAGAAGTAGTCCTTGACCTTGTCCGTGTAGTCCCACATGGGCCGGTGCTCCTACGCGTGAGGGTCGATCAGCCGAACGACTTGCCGCACGAACATTTCGAGGTGGCGTTCGGATTGTCGAAGACGAAGCCGGAGCTTTCGAGCCCGGTGACGAAATCGACGGTCATGCCGGAGACGAGGGCCTGGGAGTTGGCGTCGACGAAGAGCTTGACGCCGCCCTGGTCGATGACCGCGTCGCCGTCGCGCATCTCGGCCTCGAGGCCCATCATGTATTTGAAGCCGGCGCAGCCGCCCGCCTCGACCATGATGCGCAGTCCTTCGGCCGGGCGAGCGGCGCGGGAGAGCGCGGTCTTCACCGCGGTGACGGCACTGTCGGTGAGCTGGATCATGAGGAAGCCCTCCTGCTCGAGTTGGTCGAGGAGGGTTTCGCAAAGCCCGTGCCAGAGATCACATGATTGTTTTCACGAGGCTTTCTTGATCATCTCGCATGTGCGGAATCCGACAACGGCGGATTCGCGACATGTCGGAAGAAGAACGGAAGAGGCGATCGGACGGTCCCTCAGTCCCGCAGCAGACGCTCGAGGTCGGCGGCCACGGCTTCCGCCCCCGCCTTGGTCGGCAGATCGACCACCCGCAGAGGCCGCTTTCGCCCGGCGACGGTGAGTTCGACCACCCAAGTGGACGGACCGTCGCTCCAATCGTTCTCCGCGACGACGATCGGACCGAGATCGGCGAAGGCGTGGGTGCGGGCCCAGGCGAGACCCGTGGAGATCGCGCCGCGGTCGATCAGCTCGCGTCGCCCGGCGTCGAAGTGCAGCGTCCGGCTCGGCCCGAAGACGGCGCCGAGAAAGCAGGGTACGCCCACCGAAAGGGCTCCGAACGAGATCGCCCAGAAGGGCGCCATGCCCCACTGGAAGGGATTCACGCCCGGCCGGATCAACAGTTCCCACGGCGCCAACAGGGTGAAGCATCCGGCGACGGCGAGAATGACGCGCGTGGCCGCTCCCGTCGTCTCCCGATGGACGAGATCCCGTCCGCTCGTCGCCTCGTCGTTCATCTCGGCCTCCCGCGATCACGGCGCAGGATCCCACGGTGAAATGAAGAGAGCGCGAACGAGGCTTTCGGGAAGCGGCACCCCTCATTCGGCCGCTTCGCGGTGCTCCACCCGATCCACCTCGCGGCGGGCCCGCGCCATGCGGCTCTCGCCGTCCTCGGCGCCGAAGCAGGCGGAAAAATCGGTGCATTCCGCACAGGACGGCGCGGTGCACAAGGTGAAGCCCTCGCCCTCGCACAACTTGCGATAGAAGTACTTCTTCCACTTCATGTTGGCGGTGTTGCCGGCGGCGAGCGTCGGAAAATGGCGGAGGAGCAGGCGGCTCAGTTCGGAGCGGTCGAAGAGCCCGAGATCCTGCCAGAGGTGGTCCGGTCGCATCGCCCGACGGGCGACGACGCGGGCGAGGATCGCCGGCAGGTCCGGCTCGTCGCGACCGCGTCCCTCCCCGGTCGCCGCGTGGGCGAGCAGGAGATCGAGCAGCATCTCCTCCTCCTCGAGCGGAGCGCCGGCCCGCCCCCGGGCGAGGCCGAGGTCGTCGGCGAAGGGGAACCAGTGGTCGAGCACCATCTCGAGCATCGCCGCATCGAGACCGGTGTTGCTCGCGAGATCGCCCTCCCCCGCCTCCACCTCGGTCGCCGCATTGGCCAGCACGCAGGCGAGCACGTGGGCGTCGAAGATCTCTTCCGGACGACCGCTCGGCCGCTGTCCGGCCATCAGACGGGCATGATGGAGAGCGAACATGGTCGCGGATCTCCTGTGACGGTGAGGCTGGTGACGGCGGCGAACGCCCATGACGGACGGGCGGCGAACCGCCGCGTGGTGGCCGGGACGGCGCTCCGCCCCGGCCGTAGGCTCAGGCGGCGATCCGGTCCGCCGGCACGTGGCTCTGGCAACCCTTGGGACAGACCCGGGCGCAGGCGCCGCAGCCGATGCAGGCTCCCGACGCGTCGACGACCATGATCATGCGGTTGAGTTCGCCGTCGAAATCCTCGTCCTCGCCTTCCTCGCACTTGCCGAGGATCTCGCCCTCGTCGTCGACGCCGTAGAGGTGCATGACCTCGCGCGAGCAGACCTTGTAGCAGCGGCCGCAGCCGATGCAGGTCGCCCCGTCGATCGAGACGAGGTACTCCGGCATCCAAGTGGCGCCGTCGCGGGTGGTGAAATCGGTCATTCGGCGGTCTCCAGGCTCTTCAGTTGCGCCCGCGCCGCTTCCAGCTCGGCGTAGGCGTCGAAAGTCGCCCGCGCGACCTCCGGTATGGACTTCCAGTTGACCGGCAGTTCCTCGGAGAGGTCGTGCAGGTTCATCTTGGCGTTGGTCGCCTTCGCCGAGAGTTTCTTGATCTCGGCCTTGAGGGTGACGACGTCGGTCATGGTTCGCTCCGTCCGCGGGCACAGCGTGAGAGAGGCGGGACATCCCCGGCGAGGGCGACGCGGATCGGCCCACTCGATCCGTCGCCGCCGGCTCCGCCCGCGACGCGGCGCGGAACCATCACCTCGCCGGGGATGACGGGATCGAGGATCACGCGTCGGCGACTTCCGGGAACCTGGCGATCATCTCGCAGGCCTCGCCGACCGCCTTGGTCCCGGCCTCGGCGAGCTTGCCGAGATCGTCGTGGCCCCAGCGGTGGACGTCGCGCAACGACTTCGACAACACCACCAGCCGACCGACGGTGAGGATCACCCGGCCGAAGCCCTCGTGGCTCATCTTCATCATCGGCGAGGCGATGTGGCCGGCGACCGCTTCGATGGCGAGGCCGATGGCGGCGTAGAACTTCTCCACCCGCCACAACACGTCCGGATCGGGGTCGCCGATGATCGGAATCTGGCGGCGCTGTTCCTTGGTCAGGATGAAGTCCTTCAGGAGATCGGCGTCGGAGCGCTTCTCCCAGGTCCCGTAGGCATCCTCGGCGCGGACCAGCCGCACCAGCGTCTTCAGGAAGGGCGTGGCGAGAGCGGCCTCGTCGGCGGAGAGTTCGGCGGTGTTGGTCATGGTCGATCCTCAATCGTCGGCGAAGGAAGGCTTCGGCGCCGCGATGCCGGCTTCCGCCAGCACCTTGCGCAGCCAGGGCGGCGGTGCGCCGTTCAGCATGGTCCGGGTGCGCTCCAGCACCTCCTCGATCGGGCTCGGCGCCTGCACCTTGATCGGATGGATCCTGGCCGAGACCACCTTGGCGGCGGAGGGGCCGCCGATCGCCAGACAGAACAGCAGGTGGCAACCGGCGAGCGCCGTGACCTTCGGCGTGATGCGGTCGTCGCCGTCGATCTTGTGCGAGCCGGACTCCTCGGTGACGTCGTCGAAGGCCAGCGCTTCGACGAAGCTCCACCCCTCCTTGGTCACGTCGTAGACGGCGAAGCGTCTGGCCGAGCCGAAATGGGCGTCGAGCGCCTTCATGTCGGATGTGGCGATGGCGACGCGCACGGCGCCGGCCGGACGTTCCGGCGCGGCGGGCGTCTCCCCGTCAGTGGCGACGAGGCTCAGGCGACGGACGGCTGTCATGGTCGTTCTCTCTCCTCCTGAAGGGGTTCAATCCCTCGGGCGTGGGCTCGTGGAGATCGGATTGGAAGACGTTGGCGACGTCGAAGATCAGGTCGCGGGTGCCGCGCCAGCCGACCTGCCGGCGATGCTGTGCGCCGAGCCGGTCGAAGATCGGGAACCCGACCCGGTAGAGCGGGATGGCGAGCCGTTCCGACGCCTGCCGGCCGTGGCTGTGGGTGACGAGGAGATCGGCGCCGACGGCGAGTTCTTCGAAGAGGCCGAGGTCACCCACCCGGACCTCGTCGGCGGGAACCTTCTCGAGGATCGCCGAACCCTGCGTCGTGGTCACCGCCGCGGTCACCTCGGCGCCGAGGCCGACGAAGAACGTCGCCAGCCGGAACAGCTGATCGGGCTCGGCAGCGATGGCGATCTTCTTGCCGCCGAAGTGGAAATGCCCGTCGAGCAACGCGTCGGCGAGCTGCGAGCGTTGCCGGCGCAGCTTCGCCGGCACCGGCCGGCCGGAGAGTTCGGCGAGCGCGGTGACGAAGCGATCGAAGGGCTTCAGGCCGGTCAGCGAGGCGAAGAGCGAGTAGGGCACGTCCGCGACCTCGGCCAGCTTCTCCGCCGCCGTCCGCTGGTTCTCGCCGATGGCGAGGCAATGGACGCATTCGCCGAGGCTGCGGATCTCCTCCACCGTCGTCCCGCCGTAGGTGGTCGGGATCCACTTGCCCGGAACCGTGCCGTCGAGCGCCCCGGAGACGTCCGGCAGGATGGTCGGCTCGAGCCCGAAGGCCTCGATGGTCTCGCGGATCTCCTCGATGTCGGCGACGGTCATGTCGAAGCCCGGCAGCACCGCGACGCGGCGCGGGTTGCGCCGCGGCGAGACGCGCGCGGTGATGCCGTCGATCATCGCGACGACCGCCTTCGACCAACCCTCCTCGATCGAACCGCTGAAATCCGGCGTGGCGGCGAGCACCACCTCGGTGCCGGCGAGCGCTTCGGCCCGCCGCGCCTTGATCAGGGCGAGATCGCCGGCGAAGTCCTCGCCGCGGGTCTCGACCAGCGCGGTGGTGCACACCCCGATGAGCTCGGGCTTGGTGCGGCTCTTCAAGTTGAGGATCGCCTCCTCGAGATGATCGGCGCCGCCCATGATGGTGGCGACCTCGTCCATCGCCGTCGTCTGCAGCGGGATCGTCTCCTTGAAGTGGCGGACGAAGAGGACGAGGGCGAAGGAGGTGCAGCCCTGGCTGCCGTGGAACAGCGGCACGCAGCCGGCGACGCCGAGGAAGGCGAAGGCGGCGCCGAGCGGCTGGCTCGACTTCAGCGGGTTGGTGGAGACCGCCTTCTCGGAGTGGAGGACGTGGGCCATGGGATCCTCCTCAGCAATCGTCGGCGTCGCCCACCCCGGAGGCGGCGAACTTCTTGAAATGGAACGCGGGAACTGCGGCCTCGAGCGCGGCGCTCGCGGGCGAGGCGGCTCGGGCCCCCGTGGATGCACCGCCGCCGATCACCCGCTCGCCGATCACGGTGCCGTCGGCATCGAAGGGCGACGGGGCGTTCACCTCCGCCCAGACCGGGTTGTGGATGGCGATGTCGATCTGCCGAACCAGTTCGACCATGCCGTCGTAGCCGGCGTAGGGGTGGTGGCGTTCCTGGTTGATGTCGAGCCAGGGCATGCGCGCCTTGAGCGCGATGAACTGGGTACGGCCGCCCGACAGCATGATGTCGGCGTCGTGGCGAGCGAGGAGCGCATAGAGATCGCGCGGCGCCATGCCTTCGAACATCTTGTGCTCGTCCTCGAGCAACTGCTTGACGCGCTCCTTGTCCTCGGGCGTCGACTTCTTCACCGAGGTACCGACGATCTCGATGCCGATCTCCATCAGCGCCGAGGCGACCGACCACGATTTGACGCCGCCGGTGTTGAGCAACACCCGCTTGCCTTCGAGCCGGGGCCGGAAGACCTCGAGCTTCGAGCGGGCGATCGCCTCTTCGCGAGCGATCACCGCCTCGGTGCGGACGATCAGGTCGGCCGGAGCGCCGCGCTCGACCAACAGCTTCGCGATTTGGCGCAGCGCGTCGGAGGTATCGGCGACACCGTAGAACGAGCCCTCGAAGAAGGGGATGCTCCAACGCTCCTCCATCTTGCGGGCGAGATTGATCAGCGCCGTCGAGCACACCATCATCGTCGCGCGCGCCGTGTGGGCGCTCGCCACGTCGAGGAAGCGGGCATCGCCGGGGATGCAGGCACGGATGCGGATACCGAGCTCGTCGAAGAGCGGCTTCACCATCCAGAACTCGCCGGCGAGGTTGAATTCGCCGAGGATGTTGATGTCGCAGGCGCCGACGTCGTCCGGTTCGTGGGTGCCGATGACGTGGTCGATCAGCGCCTCACCGGCGAGCTTGTTGCCGAGGTTCTTCGAGCCGACGAAACCGGCGGCGTGAACAGGGACCACCGGAACGCCGAGCTTCTCGGTCGCGTGCCGACACACCGCGTCGATGTCGTCGCCGATCAGCGCCGTGACGCAGGTCTCGTAGACGAAGACCGCCGGCGGGGCGTGGGTCTCGACGATCTCGCGGATCGCCCGATAGAGCTTCCGCTCGCCCTGCCCCAGCACCACGTCGAGCTCGGAGAGGTCGGTGGTGAAGGAGGTGCGCCACAGCATCGGGCCCGAGGAGGCCGCACCGCGGTTGTCCCAGGAGTTGCCCTCGCAGGCGAGCGGCGCATGGACGAGATGGGCGACGTCGGTGATCGGCTGCAGCACGATCTTGGCGCCATCGAAGGCGCAACCGCCCGCCGCCGCGCCGGGCGTCAAGGGCTTCGAGCAGCCCTTCTTGCGCGCCTTCTCGTCCTTGGCCCGGTTCTTGTCGCAACCGGGCTCCTCGAAGAGCGCCTGGACCTTGGGTGAGAGCATGTCTCGATCCCCTCTCGTCGGCTTTGTCGGGTGTGCGACAAAGCGGTGTCGTCGAGAAGGGTAGCAGCAAGGGGTGTGCCAGCGCCGCGAACCGGACCCGCCGGCCGCGCCTCAACGACCGAGGGCGAGATACCGCCGGCCGCGATGGGAATCGCGGATCATCATCTCCTCGACACGCCGCCGCGACCGTTCGGAGATGCGCTGATGGAGGGCCTTGGCGATCTCGATCGGCAGATCGGAGCGCTTGGCCAGCGCCAGATCCATGTCGTTCTGCGCCGCCGTCATGTTGGAGAAGCGCGCGAAGGTGCCCATCGACAGCTTCGCCTCGTCGTTGGCGGCGAGCACGAGGAGAACCTTGACGGTGCCGTGTTCGACGATCCGGTCGGTGACCGGAATGCCGGTTCCCGACCGCCCGGCGATGACGAGGAGCGTCGACTCGGAATTGTCGCGCATCATCACCGTGACGAGTTCGTGGTCGGAGAGCCTGGCTCGCTCGATCAGCGGCCGCGACACCAGGTAGACGTCGCCGAGCAGCGCCGCGAGCACCCCCGGCGGCAGGCCGCCGACGTCGGCGACGAGATCGGCATAGGCCATCCGCTCGAACAGCGTGGCGGGGCGGAGGAGTTCGACCACCGTCTCGGTGTAGCGCGCCGGGTCGTAGTAGCCCGGGCGACCGCGTGTCGAGATGTGCAGCTCTGCCAGCGGCTTCAACAGATGACCGCGCTCGCCGTCGCGAGATCGGGCGATCTCGAGACGTATCTTCGAAAGCGGGTCTTCGCCGTTGCGCCAGATGATGTCCATTCCCCAACGATAGGGCGAGGAGATGAACATCGATTTAATCGATCTCAAGATTGGAATTTCAATGATGAACCGATGTCCCCGCGCCCACCCGCCTCGCCCTCGTGCCCGGAACGGAACGGCCGCCCTCGGGGGGCGGCCGTCGCACGTCAGCGGGATCGGATATCCGTCCGATCTCAGCGGGTGAGGTCGAAGGAGTAGTCGGTGACGCCGGGGAGGATGGTGTCGGCGTCGAGCTTGTCGAAGACCTTGTCGAGGATCGTCGTCAGCACGCGCAGGCCGCCCTGATAGCCCATGAGCGGGAAGCGGTGGTGATGGTGACGGTCGAACACGGGGAAGGTCAGGCGGATCAGCGGCGTGCCGGTGTCGCGCTCCAGGTACTTGCCGTAGGAGTTGCCGATCATGAAGTCGACCGGCTCGGTGAAGAGCAGCGAGCGCAGATGCCACAGATCCTTGCCCGCCCACACCTGGGCCGAGGCGCCGAAGGGGTTGGCCGCCAGCATCTCCTTCATCTGGGCTTCCCAGGCCTTGGTACCGTTGGTGGCGAGGCAGTGGGTCGGCTCGCCGCCGGTCTCCATGACGAACTGCGCCATCGCCTGGACGAAGTCCGGATCGCCGTAGATCGCGTACTTCTTGCCGTGCAGGTGCGACTGGCTGTCGGCCATGGCGTCGACGAGACGGCCGCGCTCCATGCGGATCGCTTCCGGGATCGCCTTGCCGGAGAGCTCCGAGACCTTCATCAGGAAGGCGTCGGTGGCGCGGATGCCGAGCGGATAGTGGAAGGTCGCGACGTCCTGCCCGTGCTCGGCGATGTAGTCCATCGTCTTGCGGGTGTTCCAGTACTGCAACGAGATCGTGCCCTTGGCGTTCAGCGCGGCCTTGACCTCGTCGATGGTGGTGCCGCCGTCGTACATGCGGAACTCACCGTCGGAGGGAGTGTCGAACTGGTCGGAAGCGTCGGCGATGAAGGTGTACTCGACTCCCATCATGTCGAGGAGGCGCTTCAGCTCGCGATTGTTGCCGACGCAGTAGCCGTCGAAGCCGGGGATGATGTTGATCGCGGTGCCGGGGGTGCGCTCGGCGCCCTTCCAGAAGTTCTCGAGGATACCCTTGATCATGTTGTCGTAGCCGTCGACGTGGGAGCCGACGAAGGCCGGAGTGTGGGCGTAGGGGACGGGGAAGTCCTCCGGCACCGAGCCCTTCTTCTTGGCGTTCGAGATGAAGCCCTGGAGGTCGTCGCCGATGACTTCCGCCATGCAGGTGGTCGACACCGCGATCATGTCGGGCTGGTAGAGCGACGAGCAGTTGGCCAGTCCGTCGATCATGTTCTGCAGGCCGCCGAACACCGCCGCGTCCTCGGTCATCGACGAGGAGACCGCCGAGCACGGCTCCTTGAAGTGGCGGGAGAGATGCGAGCGATAGTAGGCGACGCAGCCCTGCGACCCGTGCACGAAACTCATGCACCTGGAGAAGCCGGCGGCGGCGAAGACCGCGCCGAGCGGCTGGCAGGCCTTGGCCGGGTTCACCACCAGCGATTCACGGGCGAAGTTCTTCTCGCGATAGTCCCAGGACTTGGTGAAGTCCGCCTGTTCGGCGACCTTGTCGTCCGGCACCGGGCATTCGAACTCGGCGCGCTTGCGGGCGAACATCTCCTGGTACTCGGGCTCGCGGAAGAGCGGAGCGTGGTCGAGCACGCGATCGGCTGACTGCGGCATGTCTGGTCACCTCTCTTGGGGCCTCCGCGCCATACGGCGGACGTGCCTCGGGGTGTGAGCAAGGGTTCGCGCGGGCGGATGGCTCGCGGCGGGGTGTCGTCGCATCGATGGTTCGGTTCGGATCGCCATCCCCTCCGCCGAAGCGGAGGGAACTCGTGCGATGGGGATCACTCGGCGGCGGCGGCCAGCGGCGCTTCCTTGGTCCAGGGGGCGTCGAACAGATCCCAGACCGGGTTGTTGATAGCCAGGTCCATGTCGCGCGCGAAGATCGCGAAGCCGTCGTAGCCGTGATAGGGACCGGAATAGTCCCAGGAGTGCATCTGACGGAACGGGATGCCCATCTTCTGCACCGGGTACTTCTCCTTGATGCCCGAGCCGACCAGATCCGGACGCACCTTCTCGATGAACTTCTCGAGCTCGTAGCCGGTGACGTCGTCGTAGATCAGCGTGCCCTTCTTCACGTAGTGACCGGTGCGCTGATAGTCGTCGTTGTGGGCGAACTCGTAGCCCGTGCCGGCGATCTCCATGCCCAGGTCTTCGTAGGCGTTGACCACGTGACGGGGGCGCAGGCCACCGACGTAGAGCATCACCTTCTTGCCCTTCAGGCGCGGGCCGTACTTCTCGATGATCTTGTCGACCAGCGGCTGGTACTTGGCGATGACCGCTTCCGCCTTGGCCTCGATTTCGGGGCCGTAGTGCTTGGCGATCTTGCGCAGGGACATGGCGATCTGCGACGGCCCGAAGAAGTTGTACTCCATCCACGGGATACCGTACTTCTCTTCCATGTGCCGGCAGATGTAGTTCATCGAGCGGTAGCAGTGGATGAGGTTGAGCTTGGCCTTGGGGGCGTTCTCCACCTCGGCGAGCGTCGCGTCGCCCGACCAGTTGCCGACCACGCGCAGGCCGATCTCCTCGAGCAGGATGCGCGAGGCCCAGGCGTCGCCGCCGATGTTGTAGTCGCCGATGACGTTGACGTCATAGGGCGTGGTGACGACCTCACGGTCCTTCTTGTCGAAGACCCAGTCCCGGATCGCATCGTTGGCGATGTGGTGGCCGAGCGACTGGGAGACGCCGCGGAAGCCCTCGCAACGCACCGGCACGATGGTGGTGTCGTGCTCCTTGGCCTTCTTCTTCGACACCGCTTCGATGTCGTCGCCGATCAGGCCGATCGGGCACTCCGACTGGATCGAGATGCCGTTCGCCAGCGGGAACAGGACTTCGATCTCGTCGATGATGCGCTCGAGCTTCTTGTCGCCGCCGAAGACGATGTCGCGCTCCTGGAAATCGGAGGTGAACTGCATCGTCACGAAGGTGTCGATGCCGGTCTTGCCGATGTAATAGTTGCGACGCTGGGACCAGGAATACTGACCGCAACCGACCGGGCCGTGGCTGATGTGGACCATGTCCTTGATCGGACCCCACACCACGCCCTTCGAACCGGCGTAGGCGCAGCCGCGGATGGTCATCACACCCGGGATGGACTTGATGTTCGACTTGATGTCGCACTCGGTGACCGCCTGGGTCTCGCCCTCGATCTCCTCGGTGCCGGCGTCGGCGGCGACCGACAGGTGCTTCCTGCGGCGCTTGGCGAACTTGTCGGGATACTGAGCGAGCACGTCCTCGATCAGCTTGGCGTGGAGTTCGCCGTCGTTTTCGTAGTCGAGGCTCATGGGAACCCCCCTTCTTCGGGGACCGGCGGGCGCACGTCGCCCACGCACGGTCCGGAGCCGTGGCGCTTGCCCCGCGGAGGGGCGTTCGATGGTTCGGCGTGGATGTCCCCCGCCGGGCGGGTCGTGGGAGCGAACCCACGACCCCGGCCGTGCATCACTGCGCGGCGGCAGCCTTGGCGGCTTCCTTGGCCTGAAGCTCCGCGAGCTGCTGCTCCTCGGTCTTCATGATGCCGAACTCGATCAGCATGTCCTCGAGCTCTTCCATGGTGATCGGGGTCGGGATGACGCCCCTGCCGGAGTTCTCGTGGATCTTGCGGGCGAGCTCGCGATATTCACCGGCCTGCTTGGAGGTCGGGGCGTATTCGATGACCGTCTGGCGGCGCAGCTCGGCGTGCTGGACGATGTTGTCGCGCGGCACGAAGTGGATGAGCTTGCAGCCCAGACGCTCGGCGAGAGCCTCGGCGAGCTCGAGCTCCTTGTCGGTCTGACGCTCGTTGCAGATCAGTCCGCCCAAGCGCACGCCGCCGGAGTGGGCGTACTTGAGAATGCCCTTGGCGATGTTGTTGGCGGCATAGAGCGCCATCATCTCGCCGGACATGACGATGTAGATCTCCTGGGCCTTGTTCTCGCGGATCGGCATGGCGAAGCCGCCGCAGACGACGTCGCCGAGCACGTCGTAGGACACGTAGTCCACGTCGTCGTAGGCGCCGTTCTCTTCCAGGAAGTTGATGGCGGTGATGACGCCGCGGCCGGCGCAGCCGACGCCGGGCTCCGGACCGCCGGACTCGGTGCACTTGATGCCCTTGTAGCCGATCTTCATGACGTCCTCGATCTCGAGGTCCTCGACCGAGCCGGCCTCGGCCGCGAGATGGAGAACGGTGTCCTGAAGCTTGGTGTTGAGGATCAGGCGGGTCGAGTCCGCCTTCGGATCGCAGCCGACGATGAGGATCTTCTGACCCATTTCGACGAGAGCGGCGAGCGTGTTCTGGGAGGTGGTGGACTTGCCGATGCCACCCTTGCCGTAGAAGGCGATCTGCCGAAGCTTGGCCATGTTTGGAACCCCTTCGAGAAAACCTGGTCAGGCATCGGTCGTCGATGCCGTCCATCCGTTCGGCAGCTCCTCGCCGCCTCGCATCGAAGGGGTATCAAGCTTCGTGCCAACTGCCGCGGCGGCTCCCGAGGAAATTTCTTGCCCTGCTTTTTCAATGCTTTATGAGTGCGCCCAACAGGTTTCGGCGCCGTGACGGCCGCTGTCGCGACACCGACATTTCCCGACAAGCGGTGTCGGGACGGGCGCGAACGGACATTCGGCCGGGGACGTCGCCCCCTCGCGGACCCACCCTCTCGACACCCGGGCCATCCGTCGGCTCCTCGTCGCGCCGGAGATCGGAGGCCTCGGCCGGGCCCGCTCATGGCCGACGGCCCGCGGGTGCCGAAGGCTCGCACCTTCGACGAGCGGCTCGCGACCGAGGCCCCTCCGAACGCCCAACGGATCGCCCGGCGTTCGGAAGGACCCGTGCGAGCGGGTCGGGTAC